>NZ_CP023747.1:723750-1085625 GCF_008704995.1 Streptomyces nodosus | reverse complement strand
AGATCACGACGAGGGGGAGCGGGAAGGCGAACGACGACAGCAGGTCGATGGGTGCGTCGGTGGGACAGCGCTCCAGCAGTTCATCGGTGACCTGCTGAATGCGGGGATGCAGCGACTCGATACGGCGCGGACTGAAGGCGCTGTTGACGATGCGGCGCAGCCGGGTGTGCTTGGGCGGGTCCGAGAAGAGCATGTTGTCGTCGAGCGCGACGGACGAGTCACCGAAAATGGTGTGGTACGCGTCCATCGCCGCGTACATGTCCTTGCTGATGCGCGGATCCGTCAGGGCGGCCTTGGCGTCGTCGTACCGGGTGATCAGATAGGTGTCCACGCCGTGCGGGGGAGACAGCCGGCACACCGGGGCGGACTCGCGCAGCCGCGCGTACACCGGATAGGGATTGGCGCGATACTCCGCCGCACCGCGCGAGGCCGCCGAGACCGCGTCCGCTGTCGAGTCCGTCATATCTCGTTCGTCGAGCTGAGTCATCGTCCCGGCCTTTCTCCGTGGTGCTCCCGCCCCGGCAACGGGACAGCAGGTATATGAGGTTCGATCCACCAGTCCCCGGCAACTTCCCCCGGGTAAACGCGATTAGCCCGATCGCACCTGCCGTGGGATTTCGACGGCTGTCCAGGCCCATGGGTGGGTACGCGGTGAGGCGGATCATCCGCTGTTCAGGTGATCGCTGCATATCGGCTCGCCCCGCATGGCAAAAGAAATGCGAGCGAGCCACGGAATTCCTCGGCCACCGCGCTGCGGAGACGCTGACCCCGGAGGAGAAAAACGCGATGAACGATCGCGGCAACGAGTATGTGCCCGTCCTGGTCGTGGGGGGCTCACTCGTGGGCCTGTCCGCATCTGTTTTCCTCGGGCGCCTGGGCATCCAGCACTGCGTCGTCGAGCGTCATACCGCCACGTCGTCGCATCCGCGCGGGCGCGGCAACAACATGCGGACGATGGAACTGTTCCGGACCGCCGGCCTCGAGCCGGGGATCCGGAAGGCGGCGGAGACGCTGTCGAAGAACAACGGAATCCTTCAGGTGGACACCCTGCACAGCGGGAACCGGCGATGGCTCTCGGGGCGGATCACGGGCAGGGCGCCGGAGGCCGACGTGTGCTCGGCGAGGCGGTGCGCGTGCAGCCAGAACGATCTGGAACCCGTACTGCTGCAAGGCGCCCGCGACCTGGGCGGAGATGTGCGCTTCCGCACGGAACTGCTGTCCTTCACCCAGGACGCCGACGGGGTGCGGGCCGTTCTGCAGGACCGGGACTCCGGCGAGACATACACGATGAGCACCGACTATCTGCTCGCCGCCGACGGCCCCCGCAGCCCGGTGCGTGAGCGGCTCGGGATCGAACACTCGGGTTCGGGAGATCTTTTCCACAACGTCAGCGTCACCTTCCGCAGCAAGTTCCTGCGCGAGGTCGCGGGGGACGACCCGTTCATCGTCTGCTATGTCACCGACCCCACCGGCGAAGGTGTGCTGCTGCCCGTGGACAACGAGGACCAATGGGTCTTCCATGTGCCCTGGTTCCCCGCGCGCGGGCAGACGCTGGACTACTTCACCGACGACCGGATCGCCGAGCACATCCGGGCGGCGGCCGGGGTGCGCAATCTGGACGTGGAGATCACCGGGAAGGCGACCTGGCATGCGGCGGACCGCGTGGCCAACAGCTACCGGGACGGGCGCGTGTTCCTCATCGGTGACTCCGCCCACGAGATGCCGCCGACCGGGGCGTTCGGATCCAACACCGGTATCCAGGACGCGCACAACCTCGCCTGGAAGGTCGCCGCGGTCCTCCGTGGCTGGGCGGGCCCGGCGCTTCTTGACAGCTATGAGTCCGAGCGCCGGCCGGTGGCACAGGCCACCAGCGCGCGAGCGACCCTTCAGGCGGCTCGTGAGCAGCACCCCGGCTACTCCGTCAGGACGGAGTCGAACGACCCCTCGGACGATCTGATGACCGTGGCGCTGGGCTATCGCTATGACTCGCGGGCGGTGGTGGGCGC
This sequence comes from Streptomyces nodosus, assembly GCF_008704995.1. NCBI lineage: Bacteria > Bacillati > Actinomycetota > Actinomycetes > Kitasatosporales > Streptomycetaceae > Streptomyces > Streptomyces nodosus. Next base: position 1,083,619 of record NZ_CP023747.1, on the reverse strand, counting down.
ACCGGCGGAGGATTCCGTCATCCCGGACGTCCTGTGCCTGAACGGCGAGCCCGGAAGCCGTGCACCGCACCTCTGGGCCGGCCACAAGGGGGCGACCGTCTCCACGATCGACCTGTTCGAGCGCTCCTTCGTGCTGCTCTGCGGCGGGCCGGACTGGCGCACCGCCGCCCGCACCGTGGCCGCGCGGCTCAACGTACCGCTGGACGCCTACTCCATCGGCGACGGAGCGGAGTACGACCTGGACACCGGTGGCGCCGCGGACTGGTGCTCGGCGTACGGCACGAAACCGGAGGGCGCGGTGCTGGTACGGCCGGACGGCTTTGTGGCCTGGCGGGCCGAGGGCGAGACGGCGGACAGGGAGAAGGAACTGACCGATGTCCTCCTCCAGGTTCTCGGGCGCTGAACGCACCACGGCCCGGAACCGTGCCTCGCAAGCCCGGCTTCTCCGGCGTGACCACAGGAATGGGACCTGTCCATGACATCAGTGCAGACGGCCACCGGCACAGCCCCCGTGGCCGCCACCGGAAACAGCGGGTCGGCGGAGACGGAGGAGCGTGACGCGCGCCGGGCGCGGGTGGACGTACACCACCATTACACCGCGCCGGAATGGCTCGACTGGGCGGAGAAGCACGAGGTCGTCCATCGTCGGAGCCTGCCGCCGTGGACCCGGTGGGACCTCGACACGGCGCTCACGATGATGGACTGGGCCGGTATCCGGACCAGCGTGTTCACCGTGGCGATGCTGGGCCGCCCGCAGGAACCGAAGGTGCGCAGGGAGAGCGCCCGGGTCGCCCTGCAAGCGGCCGGTGACCTGGTGAAGAGCCATCCCGATCGCTTCGCGTTCTACGCCCCGGTCTTCCTCGACAGCCCGGACCTGTCGCTGTGGTCGCTCACCCATGGGATGGACGACCTCGGGGCCGTCGGCGCCAGTGTGCGGACCAGCGTCAAGGGGGTCTATCTCGGCCACCCCGACCAGAATGTGATTCTGGCGGAGCTGAACGAACGCTCGGCCGTGGTCAGTGTGCATCCGATGGACGTCCCCCAAGGGGGTGCGGGGCTGGAGGGCGTGCCGCCGTTCCTGTGCGACTTCCTGCTGGACACCACGCGCGCCGCGCTCAGTCTCATCATCAACGGCACCTTGGACCGCTACCCGGACCTGACCTTCATCCTGCCGCACGGGGGCGGGTTCCTGCCCTATATCGCCACCCGCGCGGAGGTGTTCAGCGACCAGCTGACGCCCAAGGTGGAGGGCGCCCGGGTCCGTGACTACCTCCATCGCTTCTACTACGACACGGCCGGCCCCATGTCCCCCTCGTCCACCCCCAGTCTGCTGGCCGCCGCGGGTTCCTCCCGGATCCTCTACGGCAGCGACTGGCCCCCCACCCCGGCCCATCTGGTCACGGGGGTCACCGCACCCGCGCTCGACAACGACCCCGCCCTCGACGAGGAGCAGCGTCGGCTCATCAACCGCGACAACGCCCATCGTCTTCTTCCGGCACTCACCGGCGGCCGTCGACCGTAGGACGTGCGGAGGACGGGAGCGGCGAGCGAGGCGTACCGCTGTCGGGCGGCCGTACACCGGCCGCCCGACAGCGGTTTTCGCCGTTCGGGCGTCAGGATCCGTCTCAGGCGGGGGTGTTGCGCAGCTCCGTCAGGGAGTCCGCGGTCAGCGGCCGAGGGGAGTGCTCCGGGTCGACCAGGACGACCGTGCAGGAGGCCGCGTGGGTGAGGGCCGTGGTGAAACTGCCGTCGGCGAACTGGGCGAGGGGCCCACGCGGGGAGCGTCCGACGGCGACGGTACGGGCGTTGACGTCGGCGGCGTGCCGGGCCAGCGCCCGGCCGGCGGCGGCGTGGTCGCCGACGCTGGTGAGGATCTGACCGGTGGCGGCGATGCCCAGACCGGCGAGCCGGTCCAGATGGGCGGTGACGGCCGCGCGGGCCTGCTCGGTGCCCTCGGTGTCGACGGCCTGTTCCTCGACGACGACGGTCTCCTGGACATGGACCACCTCCAGCGGACCGCCGGCGTCACGGGCCAGCCGGGCCGCGGTGTCCACGACGGCGGCGGCCCCCTTCATGGGATCCGACGGCGACGACGACCGGGGCGCCGCCGCCGTCGGCCCGGGCGCCCACCGGGGTGAGGGTGGGGGTGACCGGCTGCCCCTCGCCGGAGTGCGCCTCGGCCTTGTGGAGCAGCCGGTGACCGCTCGCCAGCACCGGGATGGCGATGACGAAGGTGGCCGCGCCCAGATAGAAGGGGGCGCTGAGATCGGTCGCGTCGGCGAGCTTGCCGGCGGCGTAGGGGGCCAGTCCGCCGCCGATGAAGCGGACGAAGCCGTAGGCGGAGGAGGCCACCGGACGCTCGACCGGGGACACCAGCATCACGGCCTGGGTGGTGAGGGTGTTGTTGATGCCGATGAAGGCGCCGCTGACGACGACCGCCACGATCACCACGGTCGGTGTGGAGACGCCCGTGGCGATGACGGCCATCACGATGCCGAGGCCGAGCAGATTGGCGTACAGGACGGGGGCGGTTCCGAAACGGGTCTGCAGCCGCGGGGCGACGAAGACGCTGAAGAGCGCGACCAGCAGTCCCCAGCCGGTGAAGACCAGTCCGAGCTGATGGGCGTCCAGCTTCATGGGGTACGGGGCGTAGCCCAGCATGGTGAAGAAGCCCCAGTTGTACAGCAGGGCCATGATGCCCATGGTCAGCAGCCCGCGGTGGCGCAGCGCCTTGAGCGGCGCGAGCGGTGAGGTGGGGTGTTCGGGCTTCGGCAGTGAGGGGACGAAGACGACGGTGGCGGCCAGGGCGATGGCCATCAGCACGGCGACGCCGAAGAACGGACCGCGCCAGCTGATGGAGCCCAACTCGCCGCCGAGCAGCGGTCCGACGGCGATGCCGAGGCCGAGGGCGGTCTCGTACAGGATGATCGCTCCGCCGAAGCCGCCGCTGGCCGAGGCCACGATGACGGCCAGCGAGGTGGCGATGAACAGCGCGTTGCCCAGGCCCCATCCGGCGCGGAAACCGACGATGCCGTCGATGGAGCCCGAGGTGCCTGCCAGGGCGGCGAAGACCACGATAATCGCCAGGCCTATGACCAGGGTGCGCTTGGCACCGAAACGGCTGGAGAACCAGCCGACGATCAGCATCGCCACCGCGGTCACGATCAGATAGCTGCTGAACAGCAGCGAGACCTGGCTGGGCGAGGCGTGCAGGCTCTCGGCCAGGGCGGGCAGGATCGGGTCGACCAGCCCGATGCCCATGAACGAGATGACGCAGGCGAACGCCACGGCCCAGACGGCCTTGGGCTGCTTGAACGGACTCGCAGCCTTCCCGTGCGATGCACTCATATGCGGTTCTCTTTCGAACGTCGTGTGAAATTTTCGGGTGTCGTGAAGCGGGGGCAGGTCAGGGAGCGGGGGCAGGTCAGAGAGGGGGAGCGGGTCAGGGAGGGGGAGCAGGTCAGGAACGGGCCTGACGGTCCTGGATGGCGCGGGCCAGTGCCGGAAGCGCGACCATGACCGCCTCCTGCTCCGGCCCGGTCAGCTCCTGGACCAGCTCACGCAGGGCGCGCGCATGGTCGGCGCGCCGTAGGCGGAACAGCTCCCGGCCGGCGTCGGTGACTTCCACCAGCACCCCCCGGCCGTCGCTGCTGTCCGCCACGCGCCGGACCAGACCGCTGCGCTCCATGCGGGTGACCAGCTGGGTCATATTGGGCTGGGAGACGCGTTCGGCCCGGGCCAGTTCGGTCAGTCGGTGCGCACCCTCGCGGCTGAGCCGGCTCAACGCGGCGGAGGCGCCGACGCTCAGACCGCCGGCGGTGGTGCTGTGGCGCACATAGCGGACCAGCTGCTCCACGGCCATGTGCAGGGCGTCGGGCGAGTTCTCCGGCGCCGCGGAGTCCATAACCTGCTTATGCATAGGCTCATTATGCATCTAGATGTATTGTGAAACAATATGCCTGGTCGGGGACGGTGCTCAGCCCTCTGCGGGCGCACGGCACCGCAAAGGGCCGGGCCGCGCAGCAGCACTGCGCGGCCCGGCCTACTCGGTGCCGTGGGGGACGGGGATGCTCAGCGGGGGTACTTGGAGCCCCGGATCCCCACCATCCGCCAGATCCGGACTTCGCGAACCAGCCCGGGCATCTCCCTGATCAGCAGGGTCACCGCCGCGCCGCCCACGAGCAGCGCCTGGGCGATCAGCAGTCGCTTGGCCATGGCCGTCTCCGTACTCCTCGGTCGTCTCCGATTCCGTGCCCACTCGGGGCACGGCCGTGATCGCCGCCTCATCCCGGCGGCAGATTCGGCATGGTCCTGGTCAGCGCGTTGCGCTTCTTGGACTGGATTCCGGTCGAGCGGCGGGCGTCGGCCGTCCCGTCCTCGTGATGTCCGGGCTGACTTTTGTAGGGGCCCCTGTTGCCCTGGTGCAGTCCGGAAACGTGGCTGGGGGTGTCGGGACTCACGTCCGGCTTGCCCACGCGAATCGTGCCCATCGTCTCCTCCTTACCGGTCCTTCTCGGCCTGGTCGGTCCTGGTCGGTCCTTGGTCGTTCCTACGGTTGTTCGGTCAGCTCCGCGAAGAACCGGTCGATGGCGGGCCACACCTGGCTGCCCCCGGACAGGCCCCGCCACAGGGTCCGTACGAGCGCGACCATCCGGAAGCAGTCGTCGATCGGTGCGATCCAGTGGTGGTCCGCGGAGCGCGCGGTGTTCACCAGCAGGGCCTCCACCTCCGGTTCGAGGCCGGCGAGCGGCGGGCAGGCCGCCACGACCTCACGCCATGCCTCCGGGTCCGCCTCCCAGCGCATGGCCCCCGCGGGGCTCGGATAGTGGGCGGACACGGTGCCGTCCGTATGCCGGACGAAGAAGGCCAGGCCCACCGGAACGCCCAGCCCCCGGGTACCCACCGGAGGCAGGCGTACCCGCCGGAGGGGCACCAGCCGGTACCGTCCCTCGCTCGCCGCCTCCTTGACGAAGAGCAGCGAGCAGGGCCGGCAGGCGCACAGCACCTTCTCGTCGCCCATGTCGAGCAGATGCCGGTGGTCGGAGGGGACGTCCACGCCGCACAGATCGCAGCGCTCCACCTCCGTGCGCCGGTCGGCGGCGGAGCGGATGACGCGGGCCAGGGCGCCGGAGGTCATGAACGCTCCCCGGCGGACGCCGTACGCACGGTGAGCGTCTCCAGCGGTACGAAGGCGCTCCGCCGCTCCTCACCCCCCGGCGCCCGTTCGACGCCGGAGAGCTCGGGGGCCAGGGCGAGCACGGCCTCGCGGACCGCGTCCTCCAGTGCGGCCGAGGAGGAGCCGCACCCCTTGGCCGCCAGTCTCACCTGGGCCACCCCCTCCTCCACGCCCGCCAGTTCGACGTCCCCGCCCCGCTCGCGCACCGCGGGGCGCAGGCCGTCGACGGCGCGGGCCGCCCGGCGCTCGGGCGGTTCGGGGTGGATGCCGTGCAGCACCAGGAGGTGGCCGATGAGCTCGTCACCGGCCATCCGGTCGACCAGACGGGAGTCGGCGGCGTCCATGATCCGGGCCAGGGCCTCGCCGTAGACCGAGGCGAGCGCCTGCACCGCCTCGATCGCCGCGCCGGTCATCGGTCCCGGAGCGGCCTCGATCTGCTCGAGCAGCAGATCGAGGCGGGACAGCCGCTCGGCGACCGCCGGCTCGTCGAGCCGTCCGGGCTCAGGCATGAGCCGCTCCATAGGTGGGTGAGTGCAGCTTGCTCAGCGTGTTGCCCTGGCCGAGGTACATATGGACCCCGCAGGGCAGACAGGGGTCGAAGCTGCGGACGGTCCGCATGATGTCGACGCCCTTGAAGTCGTCGGGGCCGTTCTCCTCGAAGATCGGCTGGCCCTGGACCGCGTCCTCGTACGGTCCCGGGGTGCCGTACATGTCCCGGGGACTGCCGTTCCATGGCGTCGGCGGGTAGGGGTGGTAGTTGGCGATCTTGCTGTCCTTGATCACCAGGTGGTGGGAGAGCACCCCGCGCACCGCTTCGTGGAAGCCGCAGCCGATGCCCTCCTCCGGCACCTCGTAGTTCTCGAAGACCTTGGTCTCGCCCGCCCGGACGAACCCCATCGCCCGCTCCAGGAAGTAGAACGCCATGGCGGCGGCGTACGCCACGAAGTAGGGCCGGGCCCGGTCGCGCTCGAGGGTGTTGCTCCACTGGGGGATCTTCCACTCCAGCGTCATCTCCGGCAGCTTCTCGCTCTTGGGGAGTGAGATCCGCACGCTGTGCCCGGTGGCCTTGACATAGGGAGTGTCGACCAGCCCGTTGAGCGCCGTCGACCACAGACGGGCCAGGGGACCGCCGCCGGTGTCAAGCGCCAGATGCTCGGTGGTGTTCTTGTCGTACCAGCGGGGGCTCATCACCCAGCTGTAGTTGCCGTCGAAGTCGCGCTTCTGCGGCAGCGGGACCGTCGTCTGGTTCCACGGGTGGCGCATGTCGACCGGGTTGCCGAGCGGGTCATGGGTGACGAACGGCTGCTCATTGGTCCAGTCCTCGTAGTACGAACTGCCCAGCAGCACCCTGATGCCCAGATTGATGTCGACCAGGTCGTTGGTGACGAGCTTGCCGTCCACGATGATGCCGGGGGTGACGTACATCGCCTTGCCCCACTCGTTCATCGTCTCGTAGCGGTAGTCGCACACATCCGGGTTCTGCCAGGAGCCCCAGCAGCCGAGCAGGATGCGCCGACGGCCGACCTCCTCGTAGCCGGGCAGGGCCTCGTAGAAGAAGTCGAAGACGTCGTCGTTCATCACGACGGCCTTCTTGACGAAGTCGAGGACCCGCACCAGCCGGGACAGATAGTCGGTGAAGGTGGTCGGCTCCGGCATCGTGCCGACGCCGCCCGGGTACAGCGTGGACGGGTGCACATGGCGCCCCTCCATCAGACAGAACATCTCCCGGGTGATCCGGCTGACCTTGAGCGCCTCCTTGTACACCTCGCCCTCGAACGGGTTGAAGGCGCGCATCACATCGGCGATGGTCCGGTAGCCGTGGATGTGCCCGTTGCGGGCCTCGGTGCGCTCGGCCTTGGCCAGCACACCGGGGTTGGTGGCCTTGACCATGGCCTCGCAGAAGTCCACGAAGACCAGGTTGTCCTGGAAGATCGTGTGGTCGAAGATGTACTCGGCCGCCTCACCCAGGTTGACGATGGTCTCGGCCAGCATCGGGGGCTTGACGCCGTAGGCCATCTGCTGGGCGTAGTTGGAGCAGGTGGTGTGGTTGTCACCGCAGATTCCGCAGATGCGCGAGGTGATGAAGCCCGCGTCGCGCGGGTCCTTGCCCCTCATGAACACGGAGTAGCCCCGGAAGAGCGAGGATGTGCTGTGGCACTCCACCACCTCCCGGTTCGCGAAGTCGATCTTCGTGTAGATCCCGAGATTGCCGACGATCCGGGTGATCGGGTCCCAGGACATGTCCACGATCTGCTCGGGTTTGCGCTTGGCGCTCCGTGCCTCGGTTGCCGTCATGCCCGTGCTTCCTCGCTCTCGCTCGTCTTTTCTCGGGGTCGCCAGTGGGCGTCGTAGCCGCTGGTCAGCTCGGATTTGGCATGACGCCACCTGGGCTCGCGGTTGACGGCCATGTTGGTGATGCCGCGCAGCCGCCGGATCACGGCCCCATAGGGCCTGATCAGGGCGGACGAGAGGGTGGCACCCGTCGGCTCGTCCATGAAGGGCATGAAGGCGTCCGGGAAGCCGGGCATGGTGCAGCCGATGCAGATGCCCCCGACGTTCGGGCAGCCGCCCACGCCCGACATCCAGCCGCGCTTGGGCACGTTGCAGTTCACGACCGGGCCCCAGCAGCCCACCTTCACCTGGCACTTGGGGGAGTTGTAGTCCTTGGCGAAGTCCGCCTGCTCGTAGTACGCCGCACGGTCGCAGCCCTCGTGCACCGTCTTCCCGAACAGCCACTGCGGGCGCAGCATATGGTCCAGCGGGGGCGGCGGAGCCGACCCGGCCGCGTGATAGAGCACCCAGGTCAGGGTCTCCATGAAGTTCTCGGGCTGGATGGGACAGCCCGGCACGTTGACGATCGGCAGCCCGCCCTGCGACCGGTAGTCCCAGCCCAGATAGTCGGCCAGGCCCATGGAACCGGTCGGGTTGCCCGCCATCGCGTGGATCCCGCCGTAGGTGGCGCAGGTGCCGGCGGCCACCACGGCCCAGGCGCGGGGGGCGAGACGGTCGAGCCACCAGTTGAGGGTGAGCGGCTTGCCGGTCTCCAGGTCGTTGCCGAACGACGTCCAGTAGCCCTCCCCCTGGATGATGTTCTGATTGGGGATCGAGCCCTCGATGACCAGGATGAACGGCTCCAGGTCGCCGCGGGCCGCCGCACGGAAGGGCGCGAGGAAGTCCTCGCCGCCCATGGCGGGGGAGAGCACCTTGTTGTACAGATTCACCTTCGGCAGGCCCGGTACGAGACCGAGGACGATGTCCTCGATCGAGGGCTGCCCGGCGGCCGTCATCGAGACGGTGTCCCCGTCGCAGCTCATGCCCTCGGAGATCCACAGGACATGGATCTCGTCGAACCCGTGCCTCTGTTCTGCACCCCGGGGGTGCTGACGCGCCTTTGTGTCACCGTTTCTGACGGTCATGTGCTGGGCCTCCCTTGCAGTCGGTCCCGGAGTCGGTCGTGGGCCGCGGCCACCGGTCCCGCCGGCACCGGGGCGGGAGGCTCGTCGGGGGCGTGCGGCCGGGGTCGGGTGGGGGCGGTGCTGCGCCCGATGACGTTCATGACGCCTCTTCCAGGTCGGGGACGGCGCCCGCACGCCCGTCGAGCGCGTCGGCCCCGGCGCTCTCTGCGCGCGGCCGGTCCGGGGGCGCGCTCTCGGCGGAGCCGGAGGGGGTGAGGGAGCGGATGGCCCCGTGCAGCCGGGCGAGCACCTCCGGGGGCATGGTCTCCACCCGGTCCACGATCCGGGCGGCCCGCGGATCGGTGGCGCGGGCCTCCCGTTTCTCGTCGTCCGTGAGCAGCAGGGTCCGCAGGGTCAGGATCTCGTCGATCTCCGCGGCGTCATGCAGATCGCCGGGGCTCTCGGGCGCCACCTGCGGATGGTCGGGCAGGATGATCGGCGACGACAGCACGAGGTCGTCGGACCCCTCCGCGCCGGCGAGCACCGGGAAGGTGTGGAGATTGCGGCAGTCCCGGACCTGTGCCGCCACCTCCTCGGGCGGGTCGATCGAGGAGAAGAAGGCCAGTCCCTCGCCGCCGATGAAGGTGTGGGTCGCGATGAGGGCGTCGCGCAAGGCCTCCTCGCGGCGGGTCTCCGGAGGGGTCGACCGGCCGGTGTTCTCGATGCGGACCCGCAGCCGGTGCAGTCCGCCCGCTCCGGGCAGCCGCTCGGCGGTCAGCGTCGCCCGCGCCTCCAGGGGGCGGCGTCGGCGCACCAGGCGCCCCACGCCGTCGGGGAGCGGTTCGGTCTGCCGGCCACCAGGTGCGCCGAAAGCGAACTCCCTTTTTCCGCCGAGGAGTTCGTCCAGGGCGACGACGAGATCGGTCTCGCGGGGCACCGCCTCGTCGAAGGACAGATGGACGGCTCCGGCGGCCTCCAGCGAGTCCACCGGCGTATAGGTCCCCTGCTCGTCCCGGCGTTCCACGGCACGGTGCTGCGTCTGCAGATGACGCACCCGCACCCGCACCACGGCACCGGGGCGGGCCCGCAGCAGGACCTCGGTCTGCTGCTGCCAGGACTCCACGGATCCCGAGACGCTCGGCGCCACCGGGCCCTGGGCCTCGGCCCAGGCGCGGGGAGCGAGGACGCCGAACTGCCAGCGCACCCGGTTCTTGCCGGACGATCTCCGGTACGGGTAGAGGAGATAGCCCTCGTAGAGGACGGCGTCCGCCACCGCGCACGCCTCCTCGACCGCGGAACCCGCCACCCGGGTGTCCCCGGGCTTCCGGTCAGGGTCGCTCACCGTCGCTCCTCACTCGCCGACTGTCTGTAACGCAGTGGTTTACAACGATCACACCTTTTATTGCTATAGGCGCGTTTTAAGGACATATGGGTGAACGGTGTGTGCGGTGTCGGAAGGGGAATGCGCGGGCCCGGCGGAGGCGGAGAAGCGGGGGACGGGCAGCGCGGACGACGGGCGGCCGGTGCCGTGTCGGTGCGGTCCCAGGGGGTACTGCGGGAGGCGGGACCTCCGGCCGCCGGCCTCGGCGGACAGGGAACCGAAGTGGAACGGAGGCGGCGGCGATGCGCACCCAGGGCGAGGACTCCCCGGAGGACAGGGGCCGCGCGGGCGACGCGGCGGCCCGGCTGGCGCAGGACACCGCACAGCTGGCGCGCCACGAGATACTCGCGGTGCGCAGCGAGATCAGGGCCGCGCTGCGGCGCATCGGGGCGGGCGGCGCGCTGCTGGGCGCCGCCGGGGTCTGCGGCCTGCTGACGCTGTGGTCGGCGCACGAGGCCCTGCTGCGGTCGCTGGAGCCGGTCCTGCCGGGAGCCCGCGCGCCGGCGGCGCTGGGCGCCGTCTACGCCACGGGTGCCGTGACGCTGGGCTGTGCCGCGGGTGCGCGGATGCGTAGCGCGGGAGGTGTGCCGGAGCGGGCCTGCGACCGGGCGCACGAGGGCCTTCCGGACCGGTTCTGACGGCCGCTGCGGGGCCGACGGTCCCGGACGGCGCGCTCTTGCCACCGTTGTGCGGCCGGGACGGAGCGGCGGTTACCCCAACCGGGTGAACGCGGCACGGCCGACGCGGCGCGTACGCGGGACGGGACGCCCCGCACGGTGTCCGAGTGGCAGGCTGCGGCGCGGGACCGGGCCGCCCGGGTGAACCGTGGACCCCGCAGGGCGGCATCGCGCTCGTACGGTGCCGTCAGCGGCCCGGGAGCGCGTCTGGAAGGAGGGGATGCCCATGGAGACGACCTCGGCCGACCACGCCGAAGGGGCCGGGCCCGGGGCCGCGGTGACCGAACCGGTGCAGCGCCGTGCGGCCGCCGCACCGGGCGGGAGCCCACCGGTCGGTGACGCCAGCGCCTGGGACCTGTTCCGGATGGCCTTCGCCTCGGTGGCCCCCGGGACCCACGGGCTGCCCGCGGCGGGAGCCGGCTGCACCCGCCCGTGACCGGCGGTCCGGCAGCCGGTGTCCCGGCATCGTGCGTGGCACAGTGAGCCCATGTGCGGTCGCTATGTGTCCACCCGGGGCCCGCGGGAGCTGGTCCGGCTGTTCGGGGTCACCGACTGGAACCGGCAGGACGCCCTGGAACCGAACTGGAACGTCGCCCCGACCGACGACGTCTGGGCGGTTCTCGAACGGACACCGCGGGGCGGCGGGGACGTCACCCGGCAACTGCGGCCGCTGCGGTGGGGCCTGGTGCCGTCCTGGGCGAAGGACACCGGGACCGGCGCCAGAATGATCAACGCCCGGGTGGAGACCGTCCAGGAGAAACCGGCCTTCCGCCGTGCCTTCCTCGAACGCCGCTGTCTGCTGCCCGCCGACGGCTTCTACGAGTGGCAGCCGGTCCCGGCGACAGTCCGCACCCGGGCGCGCAGACAGCCCTACTTCATCAGCCCCGAGGACGGGCGGGTGATGGCCCTCGCCGGGCTGTACGAGTTCTGGCGCGACCCCGCGGTGCCCGAGGGCGACGCCCCCGGGGCCTGGCTGGCGACCTGCACGATCATCACCAAGGACGCCACCGATGCCGCGGGCCGCATCCACCCGCGTATGCCGCTGGCCCTCGCCCCCGACCGGCAGGACGCCTGGCTGGACCCCGCACACCGGGACCCGGTGCGGCTGCGCGCCCTGCTGGACTCCCCCGCGGGCGGCCGTCTGACGGTCCGCCCGGTGTCCACGGCCGTCAACGACGTACGGAACAACGGTGCCCGGCTGCTGGACCCCGTGGAACCACAGGCCTGAGGCCCCCTTGACCGGCGCTTCCCGGGCCATGAGGATTCCCGTGTCCCGGACAGGCCGCGTCCCCGGGACCCGGGACCACGGGGAACCTCGGGAGGCGCCATGTCCGGTCAGCAGCCTCCGCCCGGCGGACCAGGTCACGCGCCGGGCCTCCGATGCCGGCGTGCGGTGGCCCGTACGCGCGAGAGGCTGGTGTTCCAGGCATGAGCATCCCCTTCGAACTGCCCCCGGAAGACCGGGAGTCGAGCCCGTACACCGGCTACACCCGAGCCCACTGGGAGACGGTGGCGGACGGGCTGCTGGCCTCCGCATGGCGCTGGAGCACCCCGGGGTGTTCCCTGCTCGACCTGCCGGGACGCCCCTCACGCTCGGGGGTGCGCTCCGACGGACTGGAGGGCTATGCCCGTACGTTCCTCGCGGCCGCCTTCCGGGGCGCGGGCGCCGGCGGGGCGGACCCGCACGGCCTGCTGGAGCGCTGTGCGCGGGGCCTGGACGCCGGCACCCGCACCCCCGGCCGTGACGACACCGAGTCCTGGCCGTCGATCCTGGACCACGACGTCCAGGGCCAGCCGATGGTGGAGTCGGCCTCGGTGGCCCTCGGGCTGCGGCTGACCGCGCCCTGGCTGTGGCGGCAGCTCGACGCCGGGGTCCAGGACCGGGCGGAGGCATGGCTGCGCGGGGCGCTACGGCACACCCCCGCCCCCAACAACTGGTATCTCTTCCCCTTCACGGTCGCCGGGTTCCTGGAGTCGGTCGGCCGCGGCGACACCGAGACCGCCGCGGCCCGGGCCCGCGCCCTGGAGCTGCTGGAGGGCTGGTACCGCGGCGACGGCTGGTACGCGGACGGGGACGGGCGCGCCTTCGACCACTACAACGGCTGGGCCCTGCATCTGTATCCGATGCTCGACGCCCATCTCGCCGGGGACGAGGAGCTGTCGGCCCACCTCGGGGCGCGGCTGCGCACCCATCTGGACGGCTATGCGCTGATGTTCGGCGCGGACGGCGCACCCCTGCACTTCGGCCGGTCGCTGACCTACCGGTTCGCCACCGCGGCGGCCGTGGGCCTCGGCGCCCTCACCGGCCACACCCCGCTGACGCCCGGCACCTCCCGGCGTCTGGTCAGCGGAACCCTGCGCCATTTCCTGGACCGCGGCGCCCTGACCGGGGACGGGCTGCTGAGCCTCGGCTGGCACGGCCCCCATGAGGCCACCCTGCAGAGCTACTCGGGCCCGGCGTCCCCGTACTGGGCGTCGAAGGCGTTCGTCGCCCTGCTGGCACCCGCCGGCCACCCCCTGTGGACGGCGCGGGAGGAACCCGCCCCGGTCGAGGAGGCCGACCGGGTCCTCGCCCTGCCCGCGCCGGGGCTGCTGCTGCAGACGACACGCGCCGACGGGATCGTACGGCTGCACAACCACGGCAGCGACCATGTGCGCCCCCACGAGGGGGAGTCGGCGGCCGAGGACGATCCGCACTACGGACGCCAGGCGTACTCCACCCGCACCGGTCCGACGGCCGCCGGGAACGTCGCCGACAACCATCTCTCGGTCCAGGTGCGGGGCGTGGGGAGCGTACGGCGCCGTATCCACCCCCTGGGAGCGGGGCACGGCGACGGCTGGGGCTGGGCCGCGTCCTGGCACCGGCCCGTCTTCACCGACGGACCCCCGATGGTGCCGGGCCTTCGGGTGGAGAGCGTCACGGTGGTACGGGGCCGCCATGAACTGCGTGTCCACCGGGTGATCGGAGCGCCGGACGGAGCCCGCGTCACCCATACGGGGTGGGCCACCGGACCCGAGGAACCGCTGGTCTCCCAGCTGCACGGACTCCACGGCTGGGAGGACGGGCCCGAACCGGTCCGTGCGCCCGGGGGCACGGCCTGGACCCGCTGGGCACGGCTGCCCCGGCTCGGCGGGCGGGCCGGCGGCACCTCGGTGCATCTGTGCCTGGCCGGGCTCACCGCCGCACCGGAGCCCGCGCCCCTGGCCGACGCCGTCACCCGGGTGCGGGTCGACGGCGATCGCGTCGAGGTCACCTGGGCCCGGGACGGGGCGCGCACCCGGGTGGAGTTCGACCCGCTGAGGGTCTTCCTGCTGGAGTAGCCGCCGTACCGGGCCGGACCGTCAGCCGATGTGATAGCGGTCCCCGTACACCTTCCAGTCCAGCGGCGGGTCCAGGTTCAGATTGCCCGCGCGCAGGAAGACCCGCTGGGCGGTGTCGACCCTGCTGGTGTCGCTGTGGGCCTTCTCCCGCTTCATGGCCCACACCCGCGCGTCCAGGAAGGCGCCGAGGTATTCCGTCTCGGCTCCGCCCCGCGCCGGAGTCCGCGCCCCGTGCAGGGCGCGTCCCCGGATGCCGCGGAAGCTCTCCGGATCGTCCCCGTCGCCGTGCATGACGAGGGCGTCGTAGTACAGGAACTGGCCCAGCACCCCCAGCCCGTCCGCCTTGCCCCGCCGGACGGCGGGCTCGAAGTACACCCGGTCGCGTTCGTCGTCCTGTGCCCGCCGGAACGCCGCGTCCCGTGCCGCCCCGCGCCAGTCCGCCGGGAAGCCGGGGTCGAGTCCCCGGTGCGAGCCGGTGCCGTCGACCCCGCGCAGGGCCGGCAGATACCGGGCGAGCACGTTCCCCGGCCTGCGGCGGGTGTAGAGCCGGACGAGGTCCAGCAGGTCACCGGTGCCGGAGCAGAATCCGACGATCCCCGCGGTGTAGCCGCGCCCGTCGCCGAGGTCCTCGATGTACCGGTACTGGGCCCGCCAGTCGAGGGTGGAGTTCTCCGCGCTCGCCACCAGTTCCATGGCGATCTCCTTCTTCGCCGGGCTGTCGAGTCCGCTCGCCCCGGCGGTCCCCGGAGCGGCCCGGGCGTGCGGGGTGCCGAGCACCGGGGCGCCCACCAGGGACGCCCCGAACAGCACGAGAAGAGCGCGGCGCGGGGTGCGGGCGGGGCCTGTTCCGGAAGAGCCGGAAGGGGACGCATATGCCACGTGAACTCCAGATGAGGTGGGGGGATCGGCCGTCCGGCGCCCGCTTTCGGGTGACCCGGCCGCCATTCGGCGGGCTTGCGGGCGGACCTCCCCGGTGACCCCGGGACACGGGGCTACGCTGCCCGCACCGCCGTCCGCCGGGAGTCCGCCGGGAGTCCGCAGTGCACATCCTGCTCGTGGCCAGCGCGTTCAACAGCCTCACCCAGCGCGTACACGCCGAACTGCGCGACCACGGCCACACCGTGGCGACGGAACTCGCTCTGCCCACCACCTCACTGACGGAAGCGGTACGGCGGCACGCGCCACGGCTCGTCCTGGCGCCGATGCTGAAGACCTCCATCCCCCGGGAGGTGTGGGCCGACCGCCCCTGCTTCGTCGTCCACCCGGGCCCCGTGGGGGACCGGGGACCGTCCTCGCTCGACTGGGCGATCCAGGAGGGCGCCGGACAATGGGGGGTGACGGTCCTCCAGGCCGAGGAGGAGCTGGACGCCGGTGCCGTGTGGGCGTCCGTCGCCTGCCCCGTCCCCCCGGTGTCCAAGAGCGACCTGTACCGGGGCGAGATCGCCGACGCGGCACTCGCGGCCGTCCTGCTCGCCGTGGACCGCTTCGCCTCCGGTGCGTACGTCCCGCTCCGGCAGGACACCGCGCGCACCCGCCCGTACCTCGACCAGAGCGTCCGGCACATCGACTGGCACCACGACACGACCCCGGCCGTGCTGCGCAAGCTGCGCGCCGCGGACTCCCAGCCCGGAGTGCTGGACACCCTGCTCGGCGAGGAGTGGTATCTGCACGGCGGCCATCCGGAGGACATCCTGCGCGGCGGCCCGGGGGAACTGGTCGCCACCAGGGCCGGGGCGATCTGCCGGGCGACGAGCGACGGCGCCGTATGGATCCCCGAGCTGCGGCGGCGGCGCGCACCGGGCCGGCCGCCCACCTTCAAACTCCCCGCCGTGCAGGCCCTCGGCGACCGGCTGCCCCCGCTGCCGCGGCTGCCCGCGCTCCCGGAGCCCGGGTGGCGCACCTGGACCGACATCCGCTACCGGGAGGAGCGGAACGTCGGCGTCCTCTCGTTCTCCTTCCCGGGCGGCGCCCTCGGCACCACCCAGTGCCGGCGTCTGCTGGCGGCCTACCGGACGGCCTGCGCGCGCCCGACCTCGGTGCTGGTGCTGGGCGGCGCACGGGACTTCTTCTGCAACGGGATCCACCTCAATGTCATCGAGGCCGCCGAGGACCCCGCGGCCGAGGCCTGGGCCAACATCAACGCCCTCGACGACCTCGTCGAGGCGGTCCTGACGACCACGGACCGGCTGGTGGTCGCCGCGCTCGGGGGCAATGCCGCCGCCGGAGGGGCGATGCTCGCCCTGGCCGCCGACGAGGTGTGGTGCCGCGCCGGCTGTGTGCTGAACCCGCACTACCGGCTGATGGGCCTCTACGGCTCGGAGTACTGGACGTACACGCTGCCCCGCCGGGTGGGTGCGGCGGCGGCCGAACGGCTGATGCGCGAGGCCCTGCCGGTCAGCGCGGTGAGCGCCCGCGGCCTCGGTCTCGTCGACCGGGTGCTCGGCTGCCGGCCGCAGGACTTCCCGGAGGAGACCGTCCGGCTGGCGGCCCGGCTGGCGTCGCTGCCCGGCACCCGGTCCCGTATCGCGGCGAAGAAGGCGGAACTGGACCGCCGGCAGGGCATCGAGCCCCTCTCCGCTTTCCGGGAACGGGAACTGGCCGAGATGCACCGCGTCTTCCACGACCCCGACGCCCCCTATCACGCCCTCAGACGCGCCTTCGTGCGCAAGGAGAAGCCGCCCGGCACACCCCCGCACCTCGCACTTCTGCCGGGCGGCCGGACCGGGACCGAGCCGTTCCGGTCCCAGATCCCGACGACCGGAAGGACCGCGCAGTGAGCGTCACCGCGTTCGCCCCGGAGACGGAGGCACGCCTCGCCCGAGCCCGGCGGGTGGCCGACGCCGTCCTCTTCGAGGGCTGTCCGCTGCACCCGTCCCGTGCCGCCACGGCCAGGAACCGGCTGCACCCTCAGTTCGGGGTGCTGGTACCGCCCGCCTGGAACCCGGACGGCGAGGCCTACGACTTCCAGCACACCGAATGCCTGATGGAAGCCAGGAAGGGCGCCGGACTCGCCGTCGAGCTGCGCTTTCTGCGCGTCCGGCGGCGCACGGTCCAGCCCGCGGACCCGGGCGCCGCGGCCACGGGCGCGGCGGAACCCGGGGCGGGCGGACGCGGCCCGGGCCCCCGGGACGAGGGAACCGAGGAACGCGTCGAGGCGGTCGTGGCGGTGGACGAACTCATCGGCGGCGACGAGGTCACGATCGCCTTCACCCGGCCCGCGGCGGAGGAACGGGCGCCGCTCCCCGACGAGGACGGCCGGGCCGGAGGCCGCCTGATCCACCGTCAGGAGGAGATCAGCGGCGTACTGCGGCTGTCGGCACGCCTGCTCGACGGGCCCTTCCGGCTGATGCGGCTCACCGCCGTCGTCGAGAACACCACCGCCTGGACACCCCCGGACGGCCGGGCCGCCGACCGGGACGCCGCGCTCCCGTACTCGCTGGTGGCCACCCACCTTCTGATGGGGCTCAGCGACGGGGCGTTCCTGTCCATGGCGCATCCCCCCGAGTGGGCGAAGGACGCCATCGCGGCCTGCCGCAATCTGCACACCTGGCCCGTGCTGGTGGGCGAACCGGGCCGTGTGGATGTGGTGCTGTCCTCGCCGGTCATCCTGGAGGACCACCCCTCCGCCGCCCCGGGCGGTCCGGCCGCGCCGTACCGGGCCACCGGAGAACCCCCCGCTCCGGACGGCACCGAACCCCCCGAATGGCGGGAGCCCGTGGACGGGACCGCCCCAGGACCGCTGCCCGGCCGGGTCGTGGTGGACGGCCGGACGGTGGCCGCCGGGAGCCGGGTGCGGCTCGACCCGGGCCTGCGGCGCACCGACGTGCAGGACCTGTTCCTGCGGGGGCGCACCGCGACGGTCGAGTCCGTGCTGAACGACGTGGACGGCTCGGTGCACCTGGCGGTGACGGTGGACGACGACCCGGGCGCCGACATCCGCCGGGACCAGGGGGTCTTCCTCTACTTCCGCCCCGACGAGATCACCCCGCTGGAGGACGGCGCATGAGCATCCCCCCGGACGACGGCAGAGTCCTGGTGGCCGGCATCGGGAACGTCTTCCTCGGTGACGACGGCTTCGGCGTGGAGGCCGTGCGCGCGCTCCTGGGGCGTGAGCTGCCCGGGCAGGTCGAGGTCGTGGACATCGGGGTGCGCGGAATGCACCTCGCCTATCAACTCCTCGACGGCTACGACACCCTGATCCTCGTGGACGCCACCCGGCGCGGCGAGAAGCCCGGCACCCTCTATGTCATCGAGCACGACCTCGCCGCGGGGGACGCCCCCGAAGGCATTCCGCTCGACGGCCACCGGATGGCCCCCGACGCCGTGCTCGCCCTGCTGGGCACGCTCTGCGCGGGAACCGGCACGCCCCCGCCCCGGCGCACCCTGGTGGTGGGATGCGAACCCGCCTCGGTGGAGGAGCGCATCGGCCTCAGCCCACCGGTGTCCGCGGCCGTTCCCGAGGCGGTCCGGCTGATCGAGGACCTGCTGCGGACCGTGCGACCGGGCGGTCCGGCGGCCGAGTCGCCGGCGCTGTGACCGGGCCGCACCCGGCCGTGCGTGCCGCTTCCCGCCGCTGCGGCGAACGGCGTACGCGGCCGGGTGGCGACGGCGCGCCGGTCCCCGGGCCCTCGGCGCCTCGCCTCTAATGGTCAACGGCGGGCCGTATCCGCACGCCCCGCGCCCCGGGGCGGGGACCGGGTCGTCGCCGGGACGGAGACCCATGCACGAGATGTCCATCGCGATGGCGGTGATCGGCCAGGTCGAGGAGGCCGCCGAGCGGGCCGGTGACGTCACGGCGGTGTGTTCGGTGCGGCTCCAGGTCGGCGAGCTGGCGGGCGTGGTGCCCGAGGCCCTGTCCTTCTGCTTCGAACTGGCCTGCGCGGGGACCGTGCTGGAGGGCGCCGAGCTGATCACGGAGACGGTGCCCGGCCGGGCCCGCTGCGCGCCGTGCGCCCAGGAATGGGCCGTGGGGGTGCCGCCGCTGCTGAGCTGTCCGCAGTGCGACGGCGGGAGGACCGACCTGCTGTCGGGCCGTGAACTGCAGATCGTCGGCGTGCGCTGGGAGGACGGCCGGACCCCCGCACCCGTCCCCGAACCGATCCCCGAGGAGTGCTGAACCATGTGCCGTGTGGTGGACCTGAAGCAGGCCGTACTCGCCAAGAACGACCGGGCGGCTCACACCCTGCGCGCCGAACTGGCCGCCCGCGGCACCACCGTGGTCAATCTGCTCTCCAGCCCCGGCAGCGGCAAGACCGCCCTGCTGGAGCGGGAACTGGTGCTGGCGCGTGAGCGGTCCGTGCCGGTCGCCGCGCTCAGCGCCGACCTCGCCACCGAGAACGACGCGGCCCGGCTGGCCCGTTCGGGCGTCCCGGTCAAGCAGGTGCTCACCGACGGGCTGTGCCATCTGGAGGCGGCGATGCTCGCGCGCCATCTGCAGGGCTGGCTGCCGGACGGGACCCGGCTGCTGTTCGTGGAGAACGTCGGCAATCTCGTCTGCCCGGCCTCGTACGACCTCGGGGAGACCCTGCGCGTGGTCCTCGCCTCCGTCACCGAGGGCGAGGACAAGCCGCTCAAGTACCCCACCGCCTTCGGTCTCGCCCAGCTGGTGGTGGTCACCAAGACCGATATCGCGGACGCCGTCGACTTCGACGAGGCGGCGTTCCGCGCCAACGTCGAGCAGGTCAACCCCGGGGTGGAGGTGCTGCTCACCTCGGCCCGCCGGGACTCGGGGCTCGGCGCCCTGCTCGACCGGGCGCTGGCGGCCGCGGACGGCGCCCCCCTTCACGAGCCCGTCATGGCGGCCCGGCCCCACGACCACGGGCACACACATGACCTCCTGGACGACGGCGCGGACGGCCATGACCACCCTCACCCGCACGACCACGGGCACGAGCACACGGACGGCACCGACGTCATGGCCCAGTCCCGCTCATGAGCGGTGCGCTCCCGGCGGGTGTCGCCGTCCGGGCCCCGCTGCGCCGAAAGGTCACGGTACGGGGCGTCGTGCAGGGCGTGGGCTTCCGGCCGCACGTCTACGCCCTCGCCACCCGGCTCGGCCTGTCGGGCCATGTGACCAACACCCCGGAGGGCGTCGTCGCGGAGGTCGAGGGAACACCCGGGGCCGTCGACCGGTTCTGCGACCGCCTCGCGGCGGAGGCGCCACCGCTGGCCCGCGTGGACCTGGTGGAGCACCGGGAGATCCCCACCGTCGGCGACACCGCGTTCACCATCCTCGCCTCCCGCACCGACGGACCGGCCGGAACCCTGATCCCGCCCGACACGGCCACCTGTGCCGCCTGCCTGAGCGAACTGGCCGACCCCGCCGACCGGCGCCACCGCCACCCCTTCGTCACCTGCACCCACTGCGGCCCGCGGTTCACGATCGTCACCGGTCTGCCCTACGACCGGGCCCACACCACCATGGCCGGGTTCCCGCTGTGCCCCGACTGTGCCCACGAGTACGTGGATCCGGCCGACCGCCGCTTCCACGCCCAGCCGGTCGCCTGCCGCTCCTGCGGGCCACGGCTGCGACTGCTCGTCCCTCCGCCGGACGGGGACGGCCCCCCGGCACCCGCCGCGGGAGACCCCGTCGACGGGGCCCGGGCACTTCTGGCGCGCGGCGCGATCCTCGCCGTCAAGGGCCTCGGCGGCTACCACCTGGCCTGCGACGCCATGAATCCCGCGGCCGTCGCCCGGCTGCGCCGCCGCAAGGCCAGGGGAGCCAAACCGTTCGCCCTGATGGCCCAGGACCTCGACACCGTCGAGCAGTCGGTCCGGATCACTCCCGAGGAGCGCGGTCTGCTCACCGGCGCCGGCCGGCCCATCGTGCTGCTGCGCCGCCGCGTCCCGGAACCGCGGGGCACGGAGATCCCCGGCCCGGCCGAGGCGGTCGCCCCCGGCAGTCCCGACCTCGGCATCATGCTGCCGTACACCCCCGTGCACCATCTGCTGCTCGGTCTGCCCGGCGACCCCGAGGGCCCCCGGCTGCTCGTCATGACCAGCGGCAATGTGTCCGGCGAGCCCATCGTCACCGACGACACCGAGGCACTGGAGCGGCTGGCGCGACTGGCCGACGCCTGGCTGATGCACGACCGGCCGATCCATGTGCCCTGCGACGACTCCGTGGTGCGGGTCTGCGACGGACAGCCGCTGATCGTGCGGCGCGCCCGCGGCTATGCGCCGCTGCCGCTGACGCTGCCGGTGCCCGTGCGTCCGGCGCTCGCCGTCGGCGGGGACCTCAAGAACGTGTTCTGTCTGGGCGAGGGACGCCGGGCCTGGCTGTCCGCTCACATCGGGGACATGGACGACCTCGCCACCCAGCGGGCCTTCGGCCGTGCCGTGACCCAGCTGGAGGCCATCACCCCCGTGCGGCCGCGACTGCTGGCGGCCGACCGGCATCCCGGCTACCGCTCCGCCCGGTGGGCCGACCGCAACGCGGGGGGCCGACCTGTCGTCCGGGTCCAGCACCATCACGCCCATGTCGCCGCCGCGATGGCCGAACACGGACTCGACGGCAGTCGGCCGGTGCTCGGCGTCGCCTTCGACGGCACCGGCTACGGGGACGACGGGGCGGTGTGGGGCGGGGAGTTCCTGCTCGCGGACTACGACGGCTGCACCCGGTTCGGACATCTGGCGTATGTGCCGCTGCCCGGGGGAGACGCCGCGATCCACCGGCCGTACCGGATGGCACTCGCCCATCTGTGGACCGCCGGGATCCGCTGGTCGGCGGAGCTGCCCTGCGCTGCCGCCTGCCCGCCCGGTGAACGCCGCGTACTGGAACGGCAGTTGGAGCGGAATCTGAACTGTGTGCCCACCTCCAGCATGGGCCGGCTCTTCGACGCGGTGTCCTCTCTGGCGGGCGTCTGCCACCGGGCGGGCTACGAGGCCCAGGCCGCGGTCGAACTGGAGGCCGCCGCGCTGCGGGGACCCGCCGGGGACACGGCCGCCTACGCCTTCGCCGTCAGGGCGGCCGAGGAGGACGGCGGCCCGCTCCGCGCGGATCCGGCACCCGTGCTCGCGGCGATCGTGGACGACCTGCGCGCGGGCACCGGACCGGACCTGATCGCGGCCCGCTTCCACCGGGCCGTCACCGGCGTCGTCCACCGCCTCTGTGTGCTCGCCCGGGAGCGGCACGGAGTGGACACGGTCGCCCTGACCGGCGGTGTGTTCCTCAACTCCGTGCTCTCCTCGGCCTGCGCCGGGGCTCTGGGCGCGGACGGCTTCACGGTGCTGCGCCACCGGCTGGTCCCACCGGGCGACGGCGGACTGGCCCTGGGGCAGCTCATGGTGGCCGCGCGCGCAGGAGGCGCCCCCGGCTGACCGACCGGCCCCGGCGGCGCCGGGCCATGCACGATCCACAGCGAGGAGAGGCCCATGTGCCTGGCGGTACCCGGCAGAGTGGTGAAGATCGAGGAACGTGACGGCACCCGGATGGCCGACGTCGACTTCGGCGGGGTGGTCAAGGAGGTGTGCCTGGAGTATCTGCCCGACCTCCAGGTCGGCGAGTACGCCGTCGTCCATGTCGGCTTCGCCCTGCAACGCCTGGACGAGGAATCGGCCCGGCAGACGCTCGAACTCTTCGAGAGCCTCGGCATGCTCCAGGAGGAGTTCGGTGATCCCTGGGAGCTGGCCGCGGAGGCGGGCGGAACGCCTCCGCCCAAGCGCGAGGAGGCGCGCAAGTGAAGTACATCGACGAGTTCCAGAACCCGGACCTGGCGCGCAGGCTCCTCGACGAGATCCATGCCACGGTCACCAGGCCCTGGGCGCTGATGGAGGTCTGCGGCGGACAGACCCACTCGATCATCCGCCATGGCATCGACCAACTGCTGCCCGAACAGGTGGAGTTGATCCACGGTCCGGGCTGCCCGGTGTGTGTGACCCCGCTGGAGGTCATCGACAAGGCACTGGAGATCGCCTCCCGCCCCGAGGTGATCTTCTGCTCCTTCGGTGACATGCTCCGGGTGCCCGGCACCGGACGGGACCTGTTCCGGGTGCGGGGCGAGGGCGGGGACGTACGGGTGGTGTATTCGCCGCTGGACGCCCTGACGATCGCCCGGCAGAACCCG
This sequence comes from Streptomyces nodosus, assembly GCF_008704995.1. Lineage (NCBI taxonomy): Bacteria > Bacillati > Actinomycetota > Actinomycetes > Kitasatosporales > Streptomycetaceae > Streptomyces > Streptomyces nodosus. The sequence continues at coordinate 1,060,604 of NZ_CP023747.1, read as the reverse complement.
GACCGGCAGGTGGTGTTCTTCGGGATCGGCTTCGAGACCACCGCGCCGCCCAACGCCATGACGGTGTACCAGGCCCGCAGGCTGGGGGTGCGGAACTTCAGCCTGCTGGTGTCCCATGTGCGGGTGCCCCCCGCCATCGAGGCGATCATGCAATCCCCGAGCTGCCGGGTGCAGGCCTTCCTCGCCGCGGGGCATGTGTGCAGCGTGATGGGCGTGGACGAGTACCCGGAGCTGGCGGAGCGCCATCGCGTCCCGATCGTGGTGACCGGGTTCGAACCGCTGGACATCCTGGAGGGCGTACGCCGGACCGTGGCCCAGCTGGAGCGCGGCGAGCACACCGTCGACAACGCCTACCCGCGCGCCGTACGGCCCGAGGGGAACCAGGCGGCCAAGGCCATGCTGGAGGACGTCTTCGAGGTCACCGACCGCTCCTGGCGGGGCATCGGCATGATCCCCGGCAGCGGCTGGCGGCTGTCCCCGAAGTACCGGGAGTACGACGCCGAGCACCGCTTCTCGGTCGAGGACATCCGGACCAGCGAACCGGCCGAGTGCCGCAGCGGCGAGGTCCTCCAGGGCCTGCTCAAGCCGCACGAGTGCGAGGCCTTCGGCACCCTGTGCACCCCCCGCACCCCGCTCGGGGCCACCATGGTCTCCAGCGAGGGCGCCTGCGCCGCGTACTACCTCTACCGGCGCCTGGACATCAGCCCCGCGCCCCGGGAGGCGACCTCCGTTGTCTGACACCGTCGATCTGCGACCCCCGGCCCTGGACCCGGCGGCCTGGACCTGTCCGGCCCCGCTGCGCGACCAGCCCCGTATCGTCATGGGCCACGGCGGGGGCGGGGCCCTCTCGGCCGAACTGGTCCGGCATGTCTTCGCGCCCGCCTTCGGAGGGGAGGCGCTCGCCCAGCTCGGCGACGCCGCGGCCGTGTCGCTGGGGGGCGTCCGGCTGGCCTTCTCCACCGACTCCTTCGTCGTCCGCCCGCTGTTCTTCCCCGGCGGCAGCATCGGTGACCTCGCCGTCAACGGCACCGTCAACGATCTCGCCATGAGCGGCGCCCGGGCCTCCTATCTCTCCTGCGGATTCATCCTGGAGGAGGGCGTCGAGACGGAGACCGTCGCCCGGGTGGCCGAGGCGCTCGGTGTGGCGGCGCGGACCGCCGGGGTGGAGGTGGCCACGGGCGACACCAAGGTGGTGGAGGCCGGTCACGGCGACGGCATCTACGTCAACACGGCCGGCATCGGACTGATCCCGGCCGGTGTGGATCTGCGGCCGCAGCGGGTGGTGCCCGGCGATGTGGTGATCGTCAGCGGGGCGATGGGTGTGCACGGGGTGGCCGTCATGAGTGTCCGTGAGGGCCTGGAGTTCGGTGTGGAGATCGAGAGCGACTGCGCGGCCCTCGGCACTCTGGTCGAGGCGATGCTGGCCGTCACCCCGGATCTGCACGTCCTGCGCGATCCCACCCGGGGCGGGCTGGCGGCGGTGCTGAACGAGATCGCCGCCGCCTCGGGCACCGGGGTCGCCGTCACGGAGCGCGAGATCCCGGTCCCGCCGGCCGTGGCCAACGCCTGTGCGGTGCTGGGCCTCGACCCCCTGTACGTCGCCAACGAGGGCAAGCTGGTGGCGTTCGTCCCCCGGCCGCACGCCGACGCGGTGCTGGACGCCATGCGGGCCCATCCGCTGGGCCGGGAATCCGTGATCATCGGCGAGGCGGTGGAGGACCACCCGGGCATGGTGGTGGCCCGCACCGGGCTCGGCGGCACCCGGGTGGTGGACATGCCGATCGGGGAGCAGCTGCCGAGGATCTGCTGACCCGGTCACAGCACCAGAGGCACGACGGTCCGCGAAGGCCGTGCGCCGGTGAGGCGCGCCGCGGTGTGCGGGGCCATCGGGCTGCGGGGCTATCGGGCCGGGTGCTTGTACACCTCGCGCACATTGGGACGGGGTGCCGGGCGCCGGCGGGCGGCCGGGCCCTCGGCGAAGGCGCGCAGCAGGTTCTCGGTCGTACGGGTCACAAAGACCCGGGTGCGGCCGTCCATGCCGTGGTCGTGGCCGCCGTCGGGGGTGCCGGCCATCAGCCCCTCCACCCAGCGCATGGTGCCGGTCGCGAAGACGCCCGCCCCGCTCGGGACCGTGTAGTAGGCCGAGTCGCCGTGGCTGCGGCGGCCGTTGCACACCAGGGGCGAGTGGGCCGTGATCTCCAGCGGCTCGGGGACGGGGGCACCCGGGGTGACCCGGTCGTACTCGACGCCGACCAGGTGGTCGAAGCCGTCGCCGGGGCGTACGCCCGTGCCCTCGTACACCCAGTGGTCCGCGTCGAGGACCACATACGGCGCGTCCGTCGGATAGCCCTCGTAGAGCACTCCGGTGAGCGAGGACTCGGGGTCGGGCGCGGGCTCCTGGCGGAAGTCGGTGGTCGCCAGGGAGGGCCGGGCGGAGTACCAGGGGTCGTCCCGGACGGAGGTCTTGTAGCAGACCACGGTGGACTCGGGCCGGGTCCCGCCCCGCTCGAGGCGGACCCGGCGGAAACAGGTGTTGGCGCCCAGGAACGCGACATTGGTGCCGGTGTCCCGGGCCCGGGTGATGTGCTGCCGCTGTTGCGGGGTCCAGTACTCGTCGTGGCCCAGGCTGAGCACGGCGGACGCGCCGCGCAGCACCTCCGGGTCGTGGTGCACGTCCGTCCCGGTGGTGTAGGCGAGGGGGATGCCGAGCCGTTCGGCCAGCACCACCGCCGCCCGCTCGTACACCAGGAACTTCTCCGCGCCGTCGGAGTCGTAGGGCCGGTCGAAGCTGACGGCGAGGGAACGGGTGGCGTAGGCGCCGGAGGGACCGGAGTAGAGGCTGTAGCCGCCCCATCGGTTGTAGGCCTGCCAGGTGGCGGGCGCGTGCATCAGGACCGTGCGGCCGGCGCCCCGGGCGGAGCGCACGATCAGCGGGATGTGGCGCTGCCGGCCGTTGTCCGCGTCCAGTCGCAGCAGATACGCGCCCTCCGGCCAGCCTCCGGTGTCCACGGTGAGGGTGCGCCGCCAGTCCGCGCGGACCGTGCGGGTGCCGGGCAGCAGGCGCGGTCCCGGCTGGACCCGCCCCGGTATGCGGCCCGAGGACCAGACGAGCCGGGCCTGGGCCCCTCCGTACCAGCCGATGCGGTAGGCCGAGACCCGGAAGGAGGACGCGGTGGTGGAGACATACAGGCCGCACTCCTGGCCCGGGGTCACACTCACCCGATCGGCGTAACCGGCGACCGCGGTGGCGGGCCCCCGGGACCGGATGCGCCAGTCGGGCGTCCCCGGGCGGTCCCGCTCCGATTCGGGCCGAAGCGAACGGTCACCCCGGTGCCCGGGGGCCGGATCGCAGGCGGCGGCCGTCGCGGTGGCGAGCCCGAGGCCGGCGCACGCTCCCAGGAAGCGGCGGCGAGGCAGCCACAGCCGTCCCGTCCCGTGTCCGGCGGTGTCGCGCTCCTCGGGGTCCACAGCGCCTCCCGTGTCTCCGGCCGGCGTCCCGCCCCGTCAGCCCAGCGTGGCACGGCACAGCGGCCCACGCGCCCCGGAACGACACACCCTCTAGGGAGGCGCCCGGCGCAGTGCCTGGAGCACCGCCCAGGCCACGGAGACGAACGGGACGGCCACCACGGCGCCGATCACACCCGCGACGATGGACCCCGCGATGACGGACACCGCGATGACCAGCGGGTGCAGTCGGACGGCCCAGCTCATCACCAGGGGATGCAGCACATGCCCCTCGAACTGGCCGATGACGACGATGAGCAGCAGCACGGCCGCCGCCGTGAACGGTCCCCGCCCGGCGAGCGCCACCACCGTGGCCACCGCCAGCGCGATCGGGGAGCCGATCAGCGGTACGAAGGTGGCGAAGAACTCCAGCAGGGTGAGCGGCAGCGCGAGCGGCACCCGCAGCAGAAACAGCGCGATCCCCACCAGCACCGCGTTGGTGGCGGCCACGATGATGATGCCCCGGGTGTAGCCGGCGAAGGTGTGCCAGGCCGCGCGCCCGGCGCGGTCCCAGACCGGCCGGGCCGCGTGCGGCAGCAGCGACTCGCTCGCCCAGCACCACAGTCGTTCTCCGGAGTGCAGGAAGAACACGGAGGAGAACAGCGCGAGGGCGGCCCCGGTCACCACTTCCACGACCCGGCCCAGGCCGCTGACCGCGCTGCTGAACAGGCGGGCGCGGTGCGCGGAGAGATAGGAGGTGACCTGGTGCTGCAACTCGGAGAGCCTGCGCTGGCTGAGCCGGAACGGCGGTCTCTCGAGCCAGCTCTCGATCTGCCGGATGCCCCCGCGGAACTCCCCGGCCAGCTTCGCCGACTCGCCCGCCACCGCCTCGCCCACGAGGGCGAGCAGGGAGAACAGCAGCAGCAGGCTGCCGATCAGGGAGAGCGCGACGCCGAGGGGGCGCGGCATCCGGCGGCTCAGCAGATCGGTGAGGGGCCGCAGCACCGAGGTGATCACCAGGGCGAGGAACAGGGACGCGGCGACCAGCTGGAAGCGTCCCAGCACGGTGAAGACGCCGTAGACGGCGGTCCCGACGAGGATCAGGCGCCAGGCGTAGGCGGCGGCGACGCGCAGCCAGGGGACCGTGCGTTCGGCCTCCGGGACCTGGCGGGCGGCCGGGGCGCGCCGAGGGGCCCGTACCGGGCGGGGCGGTCTGCTGCCCAGCACGACGGCGCCCTTGCCGCGCCCTCGCCCCGGCCCGGCCGCCGGGCCGCCCGTCTGCGCCACCCTGTCACCCCATGTCCTGACCGTCGGTCATCTGAACAGCACATTAGGTGTAAAGCGGACGGCGCGTGACCTGGAGGTGGCCGCCGGGGGCGGCGGAGCGGCTCGGGAAATGCCCGCTCTGATCGTCACTCCGGTGCATGAACCAGTATCGTGAGGGCTGAGAGTTGCCGTTGATCCGCACCTGGTCTGCGTGATGCGTCTGCGTGATTCGGTCGGAGGAGCGATGAGCCGGGAAGGGCGTGGGCGGACGGAGCAGCACCTGCCCAAGCTGCGCCTTGACGACTTGCTGGACGAGTTGCAGGCCCGCATCGACTCGGCGCGCGGCACCCAGGACCGGGTGCACAGCCTGCTGGAAGCGGTGCTGTCGGTCGGGCGGGAGCTCGATCTGCCGCAGGTGCTGCGGAGCATCGTCGAGGCGGCCGTGGTGCTGGTGGACGCCGAGTACGGCGCGCTGGGCGTCATCGGCGACGACCGTATGCTCGCGCAGTTCCTCACCGTGGGCATCGACGACGAGGAACGCGGCAGGATCGGGGCGCTGCCCAGCGGCCACGGCATCCTGGGCGAACTCATCCGGCACCCCGAGCCACTGCGGCTGACCGAGCTCTCGGAGCACCCCGCCTCCTACGGCTTCCCGGCCCACCACCCGCCGATGCACTCCTTCCTCGGCGTCCCCATCCGGGTGCGCGACCGGGTCTTCGGGAACCTGTACCTCACCGAGAAGCGCGGCGCCGAGGAGTTCGACCCCGAGGACGAGGCGGTGCTGTCCACCCTGGCGGTGGCGGCCGGTGTCGCCGTCGAGAACGCCCGGCTCTACGAGGAGACACGGCTGCGTGAGCGCTGGCTGAGGGCGAGTTCCCAGGTCACCAGCGCCCTGCTGTCGGGTGCCCCCAGCCCGGAGGTGCTGGAGTTGATCGTCGAGCAGGCGCGGGGGATCGTCTCCGCCGATGTGGGGATGATCGCCGAGCGGGTGTCGGGGGAGGAGACGCTGCGGCCGCTGTTCGCGGTGGGCCTCGAGGCGGAGCGGCGCAGCGGTCTGGTGATGTCCGGGCAGGACGGGTTCGTGGAAGCCGTGCTGAGCGCGGCGGAGCCCCTGACCAGCCCCGACATCCGGCAGGACCCCCGGATCGAGCCGGATTCGGTGCTGTGGGCCGGGCTGGGTCCGGTGGTCGGGGTGCCCCTGGTGGCGAGCGGAAAGTCCATCGGGGCGCTGGTGCTGGGGCGCACCGCGGGCCGTACGCCGTTCACGGAGACCGACGCCGGTCCTCTGCTGGGCTTCGCGGGGCAGGCGGCGCTGGCGCTGGAGCTGGCGGAGCGGCGCCGGGACGCCGAGCAGATCGCGCTGCTCCAGGACCGCGACCGGATCGCCCGCGATCTGCACGACCTCGCGATCCAGCGGCTGTTCGCGGCCGGTATGACCCTGCAGAGCACCCAGCGCTTCGTGGACCACCCCGAGGCCTCCGAACGGCTCATGCGCACCGTGGACGACCTCGACGAGACCATCAAGATCATTCGGTCCACCATCTTCGGTCTGCGCACCCACGGCGGAGGGGCGAAGGAGCGGGCCGGTCTGCGCCGGCGGGTGTCGGAGGCGGTCGACGCCGCGGCCCCCACGCTGGGTTTCGCTCCCGCGCTGCGCATCGAGGGGCTGGTGGACACCGATGTCCCGGGGGAGGTGGCCGACCATGTGATCGCCGTCCTCGGTGAGGCCCTGAGCAATGCGGCCCGGCACTCGGGGGCACGCTCCGTGGACGTCCACCTCCGGTTCGCCGGGGGCGAGTTGACCCTCACGGTGACCGACGACGGCGGTGGGGTGCCGGGGAACGCGGCGCGCAGCGGGCTGCGGAACCTGGAGGAACGGGCCGCGTCCCTGGGCGGCACCCTCACCCTGGGCGAACGCCCCGAGGGCGGGGGCACGCGCCTGGTGTGGCGTGTTCCGGTGCGCCCGGCCGGGTGACGTCCGCCGGTGACCTCAGCCGGACGACGGTACGGAGCGGTCGGTGAGCACCTGGGAGGCGGCACGCCGCGGCGACGCGGGCCCCTCGGGGCCGTATCCGAGGCGGATCACCATCTGCGCACGGTCGCGCCCCGCCGACTGGGGCGTCAGGCGTTGGCGCAGGTCCGGCCATTCGAGGGCCTGATGGAGCAGCGAGGTCCGCACCCCGTGGGCGGTGGCCACCAACAGCACGTGCTCCAGGGCCTGTCCGGCGCGCAGCCAGTCGGTCCGCCGGTCGTGCGCGGTGGACACCACCGCGACCTCCGGCCGGGTCTCGAAGGGCCGGGCCGCCAGCACGGCCGGATGCCGGTGGGCGCCGAAGTCCCGCATGGGTATCCGGTTCCGGTAGTCCTGCGGACCCAGCACCTGCGGTGCCATGCCGAGCGCCGGCCGCGGACCGTGCGACCAGTGCCGGCTCTCCGCCGCCCGGTCGGCGTCCGCGGTGGTGCGGTGCTCCGCCGCCCGGGTGAGCCGCAGCAGCCGTTCGGTCTCCAGCGGCGTGGGACGGCTCAGCCGTGCCCCCTCGATCTGGGCGGCCTCGATCATCTCGGTGAACACCTGGCCGGGCACCGGCCGTTCGGAGAACGGGAAGCGGCTGCTGTGCCGGCGCCACAGCGCGTCGTACAGACGGGAAAGACCCGTGCTCCGGGCCGCACCGGCCAGCCGGACGGCGGCGAGCAGATCCGGCTCCTCGGGCCGGGGCAGCAACCGGGTGACCGGCTCGAAGCCGCAGTGCGCCGCCGCCACCCGCAGATTGAGCACCGCACAGCCCACGGACAGATACAGGGCGCGCCCGGTCGGGTCGATGTGCCGCAGCCCGCGGTCGGCCGCGGCACGGATCTCCAGGGTGACGGTGTCCGGGTCGAGGCGGAAACGCCAGGGCTGGGTGTTGTGGATGGACGGCGCCGCCACGGCCGCGGAGACCAGGGTCTCCAGGGTCGTCACGCCGAGGGTCGCCATGCTCATCGGAACTCCTCCCCGCCCCCGCCGGGAGTCGGCGGGGCCAGTCGGTGACCTGGCCCAGCCTCCGCTTCGGACCACCGGCGGCGGCAGGGGCCGGATGGTCTGAGGGGGTTCCCGTACGGCCCTGCTCCTCGGGCCGGGCGGTGTCCGGACGCTTCCCGGGGCCGCCAGGGAACGGCCTGCGCACGGCGAGCGGGACCCGCCCACGGTCGTCCGCGACCGGTGAGTGCGACCTGTCGGTCAGCGGGCCGGGCGGTCGCCGGGTTCGGGTGTGTCGAGCTGGGAGGCGAGGACCGCGGCCTGGACGCGGCGCTGGACGCCGAGCTTGGCGAGCAGCCGGGAGATGTGGTTCTTGACGGTCTTCTCCGACAGATACAGCTTCTTGCCGATCTCCCGGTTGGTCAGCCCGTCCCCGATCAGCGCCAGGATGTCCCGCTCCCGCGGGGACAGGCTGGCCAGCTCGGGGGCCACGGACGGCTGCTCGGCCGGGTCGGCGCGCAGCGAGTGCATCAGCCGTGCGGTGGTCGCGGGGTCCAGCATGGACTGCCCGGAGGCGACGGTGCGGACCGCGGAGATCAGATCGGAGCCCTTGATCTGCTTGAGCACATAGCCCGCGGCGCCGGCCATGATCGCGTCCAGCAGCGCGTCCTCGTCGTCGAACGAGGTCAGCATCAGACAGGCCAGCTCGGGCATGCGGCTGCGCAGCTCACGGCAGACGGTGATGCCGTCGCCGTCCGGGAGACGGACGTCAAGGACGGCCACATGCGGACGCACCGCCGGACCCCGGGCGAGCGCGTGCTCCACGGTGTCGGCGTCACCGACCACCGAGATGTCGGGCTCGGCGTCCAGCAGGTCGGCCAGGCCGCGACGCACCACCTCGTGGTCGTCCAGCAGGAAGACCCGGATCGGGTTCTGCTCGCTGAAGGTGGGTGCCTCGGCCATGGGTACCTCTCGCTTCCGGTGACGGACGGACTGCGGACCGCCCCTACGCCGATCATCGCCTGCCGGGGGCCGCGAGCACCAGGGCCGACCGGCCCAACCGGCGCCGGCCGGGCTCCCCCTCCGGCCCCCACTTCCCGGACCAGCGGCCCCTGACGGCCGCCGCCGGACGCATGGGACGGTGCCCGCAGTGTCGGTGCTCGTGATACCCGGGAGGGGCGTGACCCATGCGGAGGATCAGGCGCAGGACGGTCCTGGGATGGCGGTGGCGGCGCAATCCGCTCCGGCGGCGCAGCGACGTGGCGGAGGGCTGGGTCGTTCTCGCCACCTGGGTGACGGCCGCGGGTGTCGCGGTGGCGGTCGGCGCCGTGGGCGCCCGGGCGGTGGACGGCGCGCTGCGGCAGCAGCGGGCGGAACGGGAACCGGTCTCGGCGGTCGTGCTGAAGGCGACGCCGCACGACGCACGCCCGGGGGGCACCGGATTCGCGTACGCCCGTACGGCGACGGTCCGCTGGACCGACGACCGCGGCACCGTGCGCACCGGCACCACGGCCGTGCGCACGGGCACCGAGGAGGGCACCGAGGTGCGGGCGTGGACGGACGGGCACGGCCGGTTGGTGCCCGCGCCCGCCGGGCCGGCCCGGGCCGCGCTGCGCATCGCCGTCAGCGGGGCGGGGGCCGGTGCGGCCGGGGGACTGGTGATCCTCGCGGGCGGATGCGCGGTGCGGCTGAGGATCGAGCGGCGGGCCGTCGAGCAGTGGGGTGCGGAGTGGGAGCGGGTCGGCCCGCAGTGGCGGCGGACGACCCGATGACGACGGGACCGGGGCGTGGCGCAGGAGCACCGCGCCCCGGCCGCCGTACTACACCGGCGCCGTCTCCCGTTCCCCGAGCTCGAACCGTACGTCCACCACGCCCTCGACGGCCCGCACCAGACGGGCGGCGACCGGGACCAGGGCGGTGTCCCTGATACGGCCCCCGAGCCTCACCACCCCGTCCTCGACCTCGACGCGCACGGCCGAGTCCGGCGGCGGGAAGAGATACGACACGATCTCCCGCCGGACCTCCTCCGCGATCTCCTCGTCCTCGCGGAGAAACACCTTCAGCAGGTCGGCGCGGCTGACGATGCCCTGGAGCATGCCCAGTTCGTCCACGACGGGGAGCCGTTTGACCCCGGCGCGCGTCATGGTCCGCGCCGCCTGCGCGAGCGTCGCGTCGGCGCGGGTGGTGAGGGCCGGAGCGGTCATCAGTTCCTGAGCCGTCCGCGCGTCGGCCCGGGCGAGCACACGGGCGGCGCTCCGCTCCGGGAGGTCCCGGAGAGCCGGGTCCCCGGCGGGGCCGTCGTCGCGGTACTCCTCCTTGGGCAGCAGATCGGCCTCCGAGACGACGCCGACGACGCGGCCCTCGCCCTCCAGGACGGGCAGGGCGCTGACCTTCCAGTCCTGCAGCATCCGCACGATCTCCTTGAAGGTCGCGCGGCGGCCGACGGCGGCGACCGTACGGGTCATCACGTCGTCGACGATGTGCGGGGTGCCGTGCATGAGGTCTCCTCCGGTCGAGGGCCGCGATCAGCGGAGGCTGCCGCCGCCGTCGCGCGGTGCGTACAGGTCAAGGAGCCGGGTACGGGCCGAGCACAGGCGGTGGGTCAGGATGCCACCCACCCACTGGGCGACCGTGAGCCCGAGCGCCGGGTCGTCCCGGCACATCGAGCGGACCGCCGCCGCGTCGAACTCATGGGCCCGGACCGCGGTCGTCGCCTCGGCGCCCAGATGCCAGACATGCGGGGTGAACAGCCAGGACCAGCCGATGAGCTCGTCGGGGCCGAGCGTCTCGACGATGGCGCGGCCCCCGGGCACCCGCAGATCGAGGTCGACCGTGCCACTGCGGACGATCCAGAACCGCTCGGCGCGCCCGCCCTCCTCGAAGAGGCGCGTCCCCGGGCGGAAGGACACCTCGCGGGGGGTACGCATCAGCCGCTCCCGGTACTCGGCGGGCAGTGCGCGGAGCATGCTGGTCGTCGGGGGTGCGTTCATGACCGCCTCCAGGGTGCCGGGGACCCGACGCCTCCAGATTCTCCCCGCGCCCCGGTGCGGGCCATGGGCCACCCGGCCCCCCGGCCGGCCGTCCGGTACCGCCCGCCGCCACCGCGGGAACGGCCGGGGCGGACCGCGGCCGAGCAGGGGCGGCGTGGGGCCGACAGGCCCTCCGGCGGGTCCTTGCGGCCCCTGCGCACCGGGCCGTCCCCGCACGAGGCTCGACAACAGCAGCGGAAGTACACCGACGCAGGAGGTCCGTCCATGGTCCGGCATGTCAGCGCGGGAGTCGACGCATCCGACGAGAGTCTCGCCGCCGCCCACTGGGCCGCCCGTGAGGCCCTGCGCCGAGGTGCCGCGCTGCGCCTGGTCCACGCCTGGAAGTGGCAGCCCCAGCCGGCGCCCTCGGTGCCGCTGGGCACCACCCAGCGCGCCTGGGCGGACCAGACCCTGGAGCGGGCGGTGCGCAGTGTGCGCGCGGCGCACCCGGGGCTGCCGGTGGAGGAGGTGCTGCTGTCCGCCTCCCCGGTCGGGGCGCTGCTCGCGGCGGCCGCGGAATCGGATCTGCTGGTGCTCGGCTCCCGGGGACTGGGACGCATCGCGGGGTTCGTGGTGGGTTCGGTCTCCCAGCGCGTCGTCGCCCGGACGGGGCGCCCCGTGGTACTGGTGCGCGCCGGTGAGACCTCCGCCGACGAACATCTGCCGGCCCTGAACGGGGTCTCGCCCGACGAGATCCCCGAGACCCCCTACCGCGATGTCGTCCTCGGCCTCGACACCCGCCATCCGTGCGACGAGCCGATCGAGTTCGCCTTCGACGCCGCCCGGCGCCGCGGCGCGGTGCTGCGGGTGATCCATGCCTTCGACGAGGTACCGGGCCGGCCGGGCGACGGCCGCTCGGGCGCGGCCGGCACCACGGAACTGATCACCGAGCGGGAGCAGCTGATGGTCGCCACGCTGCGGGCCTGGCGCGAGAAGTATCCCGGGGTCCCGGTCTCCGAGACCGTCACCGTGGGACGGGCCGCCACCGAGCTGGTACAGGCCTCCGCCCATGCCTCGCTGATGGTCGTGGGGCGCCGGACACGGGAAGGCCGGCTCGGCACCCACATCGGTTCCGTCACACACGCCGTGCTCCACCATGTGGGGTGCCCGGTGGTGGTCGTCCCGTACGCCTGAACGGGTGAACCGGCACCGGGGCGTTCGCCACCTCCGAGCAGGCCGGAAGGAAGCGACGCGGCGGGCGGACCCGGTGCTTTCCGCGCGGTAGGAGTCGCGCGGCCCGATGATCAGGGCCGAACGGCCCTATCGGGCCGCGATCGATCCACCGTTCGATGGAGACTGCTCCGCCCGCCGCCGTGGTCCGCCGTCTCATCCGCGGCACGGCACGAGGTACGAACCCGTACGAAAGAGCACCATGTCCAGCGACCACTCCGCTCCGACCGCCCCGGCGCCGCGTCGGCCCGTCGAGATCGACGGCGACGAGGCGCTGCGGCTGTTGAGCAAGGTTTCACTCGGCAGGCTCGTCTTCACCCGGCATGCGCTGCCGACGATCCGTCCCGTCAACCATGTGGTCCACAACGGCGACATCGTCATCCGCACCCACGAGGGCGCGGCCCTGACCTCACGCGCACGGGAGACGAACGGCCGGGGTGTGGTCGTGGCGTACGAGGCCGACGCGATCGACCCCGTGACCCATCTGGGCTGGAGCGTCGTGGTCACCGGCTATGCGCGCCCGGTCACCGACCCCGGCGAACTCGCCTACTACCGCTCCGTGTTGCGCCCCTGGCTGGACGGGCCGATGGACCACACGTACCGCATCCACCCCGACCTGGTCACGGGCGTCCGGCTCACCGCAGGACCCGCCGGGGACTGACGGGGCCCGCTCGCCCGTACGGGGAGTCCGCAGGCGGGGACGACGGGCCCGCTCGTGGCATCGTAGTGCTTCGCGGCGATTCGGGACGACCACGCCGCCGTCGCGCGCACGGGGAACGGCATGCGGCGGCCGACCGGCCCTGGGGGAAGGGCCGTTCCGCCCGTCGGCCGCGGACCTTCGGCACCCGGCGGACACGGACGGCGACCAGGAGAGTGAGTGCTGTCAGGCACCGCCCCGACCGTCCCGAAGGGATTCACCGCCATGGCCGTGCACGAGCACTCCCAGGGGAGCACGGGCTTCCGAGCGCCGTCGTTCCGCGACAACCGGAGCGCCTCGGACTCCGAGCCCGCCGTCCCGGCTCGTACCGACACCCACACCGCATGGGCCTACACCGCCGCGTCCCTGCGCCTGCTCACCGGTTTCGTCTTCCTGTGGGCCTTCCTCGACAAGACGTTCGGCCTCGGCTACGCCACCCCCTCCGGCAAGGGATGGGTCGACGGGGGCTCGCCCACCAAGGGGTTCCTCAGCGGGGTCGCCGCCGGCCCGATGCAGTCCACGTTCCACTCCTGGGCCGGGCAGACCTGGGCGGACTGGATGTTCATGGCCGGAATGCTCGGCATCGGGCTCGCCCTGATCGGCGGTGTCGCGCTTCGGATTGCGGCTCTCGGCGGTACCGCGATGATGGCTCTGATGTGGATCGCCGAGTGGCCGCCCGCCAAGCAGCTCTCGGACGGCACCCCGACCATGTCCACCAACCCGTTCGTCGACTACCACGTGATCTACGCGGTCGTCCTGATCGCGCTGGCCGCGGTCTCGGCCGGCGACGCCTTCGGCCTCGGACGGCTCTGGGCCAGGCTGCCCGTCGTCCGCGACAACCGCTGGCTCCGCTGAGGGGTACCGGGGGCGCGGACCCTACAGCCTCCCGCACCGACCGGTCCATGGGGCCGGTCGGCGGCGGTTCGGGACCCCCGGCCCCTGCCCCGGCCCCTCGGGGCACAGGACGCTGTGAGCGCGGACGACCGGAGCCGGCATCCGACCAGCAGGCGCGGACCGTGCCCCCCGGGCCCCGTCGGCCCGCCCGAGCCGGGCCGGAGCCCCGGTCGCCGTGATCGCCCCTGACCGACCTCGTCCCCTCTGTGGGACCCGTCCCCCTGTCGGAGGAGTGTTTCCATGAGAGCAGCCGTAGTCCGGGCCTTCGGTCAGCCCCTGGTCATCGAGGAACGCCCCGACCCCCGGCCCGGCCCCGGCCAGGTCCGTATCCGGCTGGAGGCGTCCGGACTCTGCCACACCGACATCCACGCAGCCCAGGGCGACTGGCCCGTCCGGCCCGTCCCGCCCTTCGTCCCCGGCCATGAATGCGTCGGCATCGTCGAGGAACTCGGCGCCGGCGTCACCCGTACGGCCCCCGGCCGGCGCGTCGCGGTGCCCTGGCTGGGCTGGGCCTGCGGACGCTGCGAGCACTGTCTGTCCGGCTGGGAGACCCTGTGCGAGCAGCAGATCAACACCGGGTACGGCTGCGACGGCGGTCATGCCGAGAAGATGCTCGCCCACGCGGACTTCGTCCAGCCCGTGCCCGACGGCGTGAGCGCCCTGGACGCCGCGCCCCTCACCTGCGCCGGGGTGACCACCTACAAGGCGCTCAAGGTGGCCGGCGTCCGCCCCTCCCAGCTGGTGGCCGTCTCCGGCATCGGAGGTCTCGGCCATCTCGCCGTGCAGTACGCGAAGATCGCCGGAGCCCGGGTCGCCGCCGTCGACATCACCGACGACAAACTCGAACTCGCCTCCGAACTGGGCGCCGACCTCGTCATCGACGCCCGTACCCAGGACGTCGGCGAGACCCTCAAACGGCACGGCGGCGCCCATGCCGCGATCGCCCTCGCCGTCAACGACGCCGCCTTCGAGGCCGTCAACGCCGGTCTGCGGCGCGGCGGCAGGCTCGTCATGGTCGCCCTGCCCGCCCACGGCACCGTCCGGATCCCCGTCTTCGACACGGTCCTCAACGGCACCTCGGTGATCGGCTCGATCGTCGGCACCCGCCAGGACCTGGCGGAGGTCTTCCAGCTGCACGCCGAGGGGCGCACCCGGGTCATCTACGAGACCCGGCGCCTGTCCACCGTCAACGAGTCCATCGACGATGTGCTCTCCGGCCGGGTCAAGGCCCGGGTCGTCTTCGACCTCGGCGCGGGCCGGTGACGCCGTGGACCTGCCCCCTCGGGCCGGGGCGGTGACCGCCGTGGCGGCCGTCGCCCCGTCGCGCCGCGCCGGTGCGCCGGTCCAGGGCCCGCGTCCGCGGAGGCCGCCCCGCCGGTCGGCCGGCCGCACCACCATCGCGCACCGGGAGGGTCCGGCGCCCGGTGGTGCGGCAGTCGGGACAATCGGGCCGGAACCGGTGCGGATCGGCGTATCGTGCTGGGCGTGGGTGACGAGGTGACGAGACGCCCGGCCGCCGGCCCCGTACACCGCCGGACCGTTGCTCGTGGGCGCCCGGAGGCGCCCGCGGAACCGCTGCCTCGGCCCGGGTTCGTCGCCCACCCCGGACCACCCCCGCCCGACCGCCCCGTCGCCGTCGCACCCCCAGGGATGTGACCGGCGGCCGCCCCGTGTCACGCGCGGCGGGCCCACCGCCCGCCGCGCCCGATCAGCACCGTCGACGACCTGTGGAGTCACCATGCCCGAGGCCGCACACCCGCACGGCACCGCGCTCACCGACGAGGAACTGCGCACCCTGGACGCCCACTGGCGGGCCGCCAACTATCTGGCCGCGGGACAGATCTATCTGATGGCCAACCCGCTGCTGACCGAACCCCTCAGGCCCGAGCACATCAAGCCCCGGCTGCTGGGCCACTGGGGCACCTCACCCGGGCTCAACCTCGTGTACACCCACCTCAACCGCGTCATCAAGGCGCGCGACCTGGACGCGCTGTGCATCTGGGGGCCCGGGCACGGCGGGCCCTCCGTGCTCGCCAACTCCTGGCTGGAGGGCAGCTACAGCGAGACCTACCCGGATGTGACACGGGACGGGCCGGGGATGGCCACGCTGTTCCGGCAGTTCTCCTTCCCCGGCGGCGTACCCAGCCATGTCGCACCCGAGGTGCCCGGCTCCATCCATGAGGGCGGTGAACTCGGCTACTCCCTCGCCCACGCCTACGGAGCCGCCTTCGACCACCCGGATCTGCTGGTCGCCTGTGTGATCGGCGACGGTGAGGCGGAGACCGGGCCGCTCGCCGCGTCCTGGCACTCCAACAAGTTCCTGGACCCGGTCCACGACGGCGCGGTGCTCCCGATCCTCCACCTCAACGGGTACAAGATCGCCAACCCGACCGTGCTGTCCCGTCTCCCGGAGTCCGAACTCGACGCGCTGCTGCGGGGATACGGCCATGAGCCGATCCATGTCACCGGCGACGACCCCCTCCAGGTCCACCGGGACATGGCGCGGGCCCTGGACGACGCGCTGGACCGCATCGCACTGCTGCAACGCACGGCACGCGAGGAGGACGTACCGGAACGGCCGCACTGGCCGATGATCGTGCTGCGCACCCCCAAGGGCTGGACCGGGCCCGCCGAGGTGGACGGGGTGCCGGTCGAGGGCACCTGGCGCGCCCACCAGGTCCCGCTGCCCGGTGTCCGGGAGAACCCGCAGCACCTGCGGCAACTGGAGGCATGGCTGAAGTCGTACCGGCCCCAGGAGCTCTTCGACGCCGACGGCCACCCCCGCCCCGAGGTGCTCGCCCAGGTGCCCGACGGCGACCGGCGGCTGGGCGCCACCCCGTACGCCAACGGCGGGCTGCTGGTGCGCGATCTGCCGATGCCTGCCCTGGAGGACTTCGCGGTGCCCGTCGACAAACCGGGCGCGACCCTGCACGAACCCACCCGGGTCCTCGGCGGCTTCCTGGAACAGATCATGGAGGACACCACCGCGCGACGGGACTTCCGGCTGGTCGGCCCGGACGAGACCGCCTCCAACCGGCTGCAGGCCGTCTTCGAGGCCAGCGGCAAGGCCTGGCAGGCGCGGATCCTCCCGGTGGACGAACACCTCGACCGGCACGGCCGGGTGCTGGAGATCCTCTCCGAACACCTCTGCCAGGGCTGGCTGGAGGGCTACCTCCTCACCGGACGGCACGGACTGTTCTCCTGCTACGAGGCGTTCGTGCACATCGTCGACTCCATGGTCAACCAGCACATCAAATGGCTGCGGACCGCGCGGGAGCTGGCCTGGCGCGCCCCGGTCGCCTCCCTCAACTATCTGCTGACCTCCCATGTGTGGCGCCAGGACCACAACGGCTTCTCCCACCAGGACCCCGGTTTCGTCGACCATGTCCTCAACAAGAGCCCCGAGGTGGTGCGGGTCTATCTGCCGCCGGACGCCAACACCCTGCTGTCCGTGGCGGACCACGCCCTGCGCAGCCGGGACTACGTCAATGTGATCGTGGCCGGGAAGCAGCCCTGCTTCGACTGGCTGTCCATGGACCAGGCCCGTGTCCACTGCGCGCGCGGCGCCGGCATCTGGGACTGGGCGGGCACCGAGAACGGCGGCGAACCGGATGTGGTGCTGGCCTGCGCGGGCGATGTGCCGACGCAGGAGGTGCTGGCCGCCGCGCAGTTGCTGCGCCGCCATCTGCCCCAGCTCGCGGTCCGGGTGGTCAATGTGGTCGACATGACCCGGCTGATGCCGCACGAGGACCACCCGCACGGGATGACGGACTTCGAGTACGACGGCCTCTTCACCACGGACAAGCCCGTCATCTTCGCCTACCACGGCTATCCATGGCTGATCCACCGCCTCGCCTACCGCCGCACGGGCCACCCGCACCTGCATGTGCGCGGGTACAAGGAGTCCGGGACCACCACCACGCCCTTCGACATGGTGGTGCGCAACGATCTGGACCGCTACCGCCTGGTCATGGACGTCATCGACCGGGTGCCCGGACTCGCGGTGCGGGCCGCCGCCGTACGCCAGCAGATGGCCGACGCCCGCACCCGCCACCACGACTGGATCCGCGCACACGGCACGGACCTGCCCGAGGTCGCCGAGTGGACCTGGTCGTCCTGACCCCCGCCCTCACAGGGCGAGGCTGAACCAGATCGTCTTGCCCTCGTCCGTGGGGAGTACACCCCAGTCGTCGGCGAGGGCACGGACGAGCAGCAGGCCACGGCCGGACTCGTCGTCCTCGGCCGCGGGGCAGGGCTGGGGCAGCCGGGAACTGCGGTCGCTGATCTCGACGGTGAGCTCGGTGTCGGTGCGGCACAGGCGTACCCCGATCGGGCCCTGTGCGTGCCGCACCGCGTTGGTGAGGATCTCGGAGAGCAGCAGCCGCGCGTCGCCCGCCGGATCCGCGCAGCCCCAGCTGCCGAGCGTGCGGTCGAGAAAACCCCGGCCCGCCGCCACGGACTCCGGCACGGCGGGCAGCTCCGTCGCCGCCGTGGCCAGTGGAGCTTCCGGTATCCGGGTCAGCAGCAGGGTGACGTCGTCATGGCCGTCGGCGCCGGGGAGCAGGGCCGACAGCACCTGGTCGGCGGCGGCCTCCAGGCCGGGGGCCGCCGTCACGATCTTGTCCAGGGCCGTGACCAGATGGGTGAGCTGGTCCTCGATGTCCGTGCCCGGGGTCTCGATCAGACCGTCCGTGTAGAGCACCAGGGTGGCGCCCCGGGCGACCGTGCCGGAACGCTGCTGGTAGATCACCCCGCCGACCCCCAGGGGCGGGTTCACCGGAGCGGGGAGCGTCCGAGTGCTCTCGCCCGGTACCGCGATCAGAACCGGCAGATGGCCGGCGGAGCACAGGGTCACCTCTCCCGCATCGGCGGCGATGACCAGATAGCAGCAGGTGACCAGCTGGTCGGGCACATCGAGATCGGCGACGACGGAGTCCAGGGCCTGCATCAACTGACGGGGCTGCATCCCGGTCTTGGCCAGTGCGTGGGCGGCGGAACGGAGTTGGCCCATCACGGCGGCCGCCTCGAGACCACGGCCCATCACATCGCCGATCAGCACGCCGACCCGGCCGGCCCCCAGCGGGACGAGGTCGAACCAGTCGCCGCCGACACCGGCGCCCTGGGTGGCGGGCCGATAGCGGCTCGCGGTGTCCAGTCCGGGGATGGCGGGCGGCGTTCCCATCAGACTGCGTTGCAGGGTGAGGGCGATGTGCCGCTGCTGCTCGTACAGCTCCGTCAGCTCCGCCTCGGCGCGCTTGCGGTCGCTGATGTCCCGGACGATGGCACACGCCCCGACGACCGTGCCGTGCGGCCCCCGGGTCGGCCACAGGGTGACGTCGACGTCCAGCATCCCGCCGGAGCGGGTGAGCCGTAACGTCTCGAAGTGCTCGACCTTCTCGCCCTCGCGGAGCCGGTCGAGGAGCGCGGTGATCTCGTGCTCCCGCTCCGGCGGAGCCAGCAGCGACACATGCCGCCCCAGCACCTCGGCGGCCGTGTAGCCGTACAACCGCTGGGCCGCCGCGTTCCAGTAGGTGATGCGGCCGTCGAGGGTCTTGGCGAGGATCGCGTCCTGGGAGGACTCGACCAGCGCCGCGAGCTCGTTGATGCGTTCCTCGGCGGCCTTGCGTTCGCTCACGTCGCGCACGGCGGCGGAGACGAGGAGGCCGTCGGCGGTCTCCAGGGGGCTGAGGCTGATCTCGACGGGGAACTCGGTGCCGTCCTTGCGGAGCCCGTAGAGGTCGAGTCCGGCGCCCATGGGGCGGACCTGCCGGTTCTGGACGTAGGCGTGGCGATGCGCGGTGTGATGGGTGCGGAAGCGGCCGGGGACGAGGAATTCCACGGGGCGGCCCAGAAGTTCGTCGCGGCGGTAGCCGAAGAGCGCCTCGGTCTGGGCGTTGACGAGCCTGATGGTCCCGGTGTCGTCGACGATGACCATGGCGTCCGGGGCCGCCTCCAGCAGCCCGCGGAACTTCTCCTCCGCGGCCCCCGGGACGCCCGCCTGGGTCCGGGCGCCGCACCGGCAGGCCCCGGGTTCCATGACGTCGGCGGAACCGGGTGGTACCGCCTCGGCCAGGTCGCTCATTTTCATCCCCGTCCCCAGGCTCACGATGAGACGGGCCATCTCAACGCAACCCGGACGGCTCTGCGGGCGTATGTCACTTAGTGACTCCACAACGTTCGAAAAGTGACCGCACGGCGTTCGAATTTGCGCGTGGGCGGCGGCCGCGGTGACCGCTCCTGGCCCCGTTCGCCTGATCGTAGCGACTGCGAACGGTCTTGTACGCGGGATCGAACGCCCGGCGGTCGTCGGCCCGGGAACATCCGTGGTTTCCCGCGCCGTTGCCGCCGCTTCTCCTGTGCGACCGATCGGCCGTTCCCCGGCTGATGACGTGGGCTCCGTCCGGACGCCGTTCCGGGCCCGGAACGGCGCGTCCCGGGCATGAAGCGGGCGCGGCCCCGTCGAAAGCGCGGCCCCTCGAAAGGGGCCGCGCAGTGGCAGGGCTTCGGTGGGACAGCAGGGGGGCGGATCCCGGTGCCGTGGTCGGGGAGGGGCACCGGGATCCGTGCGCGCCGGGTCCGGCAGATCACCCGGGCACGACGACGACCGGGCACCTCGTCCGGGCCGCCAGGGCCCGCAGAACGCCTCCCGGTCCGCGGCCGGACCCTCGCCCGACCACCAGGAGCCCGGCACCGGCGGCGGTGTGGAGCAACGCCCGCGCCGGGGAGAGCAGGCGTACGTCCTCGGTCACCCGCACCTCCGGACGGCCGGCGCGCCATGGCCGCAGCACATCGGCCAGCAGTTGCACCTCCTGGTCCTCCCAGGCGGCGCGGTCCTCCTCCGGTATGCCGAAGCGAAACGCGTCGGCGTCGGGCGGCAGCGTCCATGCGTGCACCGCGTGCAGCCCTACGCCCCGTGTCCGGGCCGTCTCGAAGGCGAACTCGATCGCCCCGCGCGCGGGGCGGCGGGCGTCGACGCCGAGCACGACGGGGCCGGCACGTCGTACCGGCCCCAGGAGGACCGCGCGCTCCGGCACCAGCGCCACGGGGCAGGGGGCGGTCCCGAGCGCGACGGCGGCGGCCGAGCCGGGCGCGAGGCCGGCGGCGCCCTCCGCCTCGGGGATGCCGACCACGACCAGACCGGTCCCGTCCCAGCCGTCCGGAGGCGGGACACGGACCGTCCGGAGGGGCAGCCCGCGCAGCGCCGCCTCCTCCGCGGCCCAGGCGGACACCGCGGTGCCTCCGTCGGGCGTGCCGGTGTCCGGGCTGTGCCGCTCCGGCCGGTCGGTACGGGCCACGATCATGTGCCGCATGCTTGATCCGCCTTCCTCACCCACGGGTCGGGCCTACACCGTCATCAGGTCCTCGGGGAGGCGGTGGCAGAGCTCGAACACACCGGTCAGGTGCACCCGGCGCAGGATCTGCCGGAAGGCGGCGCTGCCGGTGAGCAGCCGCAGCCGACCGCCCCGGGCCAGGACCCGGTTCCGTACGCGGCACAGCAACCCCACACCGCTGCAGTCGATGAAGGACACCCGGCGCAGATCCAGCACCAGGTCGAGGCGTGGGGTGTCGGTCAGGACGTCCAGGGGGGACTTGAGGAGCGCGCAGGTGACGACATCGATCTCATCGCGCAGTTCCACGATGGTCGTGCCACCGAGGGTGCGCTCCGTGAGGGGCGGCAGAAGCCTGGGCGGTGTGGGGGACATGGTGACAGAGAAGCCGAAGGCGGCCGGGCCCCGATAGGGCCGTTCGGGCCCGGCCGCCCGGTACGTTCGGCCGCTACCAGTCATCACGGAGCGTCACGGGGTGTCATGGCGGCCTGTGGGCGATCAGGGCCGACCGGCCCAAGCGGATTTCCGCCGAGGTCGGACAAGCTGGGGTCTACCGGGTGATACCGGCAATGTGCGGGTGCCCGGCCGTACCGGCTTCCGCAGAACCCCGGGCGCGAGCCCGGGGAGAGGAAGGAAGGATCGCCATGAAGGGCTTCGTCTTCCACGGCCCCGGCAAGTCCGCCTGGGAGGAGGTCCCGGACCCCGGCATCAAGGAACCCACCGATGCGATCGTGCGGGTCGAGACCACCACCATCTGCGGAACGGATCTGCACATCCTCAAGGGCGACGTCCCCGAGGTGCGCCCGGGCACGGTGCTGGGGCACGAGGCGGTCGGCGAGATCGTCGAGATAGGCGGCGATGTGCACACGGTGCAGCCGGGGGACCGCGTCCTGGTCTCCTGCATCACCGCCTGCGGGCGATGCGGCTACTGCTGGGAGCGGACCTACAGCCAGTGCCGTGGCGGCGGAGGCTGGATCCTCGGCCGTGTGATCGACGGTACGCAGGCCGAATTCGTCCGGGTCCCCTTCGCCGACCTGTCCGTGCACACCCTGCCCGGCGCCATGGACGGCAGGGACGCCGTCCTGCTCGCCGACATCTTCCCCACCGCCTACGAGGTGGGCGTGCTCAACGGACACGTACGGCCGGGCGACAGCGTCGCCGTGGTGGGCGCGGGTCCGATCGGTCTCGCGGCGATCGCCATGACCGGGCTGTTCGCCCCCGGGCGCATCGTCGCCGTGGACCTGGCCGCCTCCCGGCTGGACGCCGCCAAACAGCTGGGCGCCGACGCCCTCGCCGATGCCCGGGAGGCCCCCGAGCAGCTGATCGCCGACCTCACCGACGGGCTGGGCGCCGATGTGGCCGTCGAGGCGGTCGGCGCACCGGAGAGCTTCGAGCTGTGCACCCGGGTGGTGCGGCCGGGCGGGCATGTGGCGAACGTCGGGGTGCACGGCAGGCCCGTGACCCTGCACCTCGAGGAGCTGTGGAGCAGGAATCTGACGATCACCACGGGACTCGTCGACACCTACTCCACGCCGACGCTGCTGCGGATGGCGGCTGCCGGCCGGATACCGACCTCCTCGCTGATCACGCACACCTTCACGCTGGACCAGATGGAGGAGGCGTACGACGTCTTCGGCCGGGGCGCCGACACCGGGGCGCTGAAGGTGGTACTAGGCGGTGAGCAGCACGAAGTGGTCGCCGTCCGGGCGGCGTGAGGAGAGGAAGTGAGGGGTCATGGCCGCACAGGAGCCGTCGGATGCGGTGGAGGGCCATCCCACGGGCAATCTCGGGCGCCGGATCGCCCTGCGGCGCGAGGAACTCGGACTGTCCCGGGAGGACGTGGCCAACCGGGCGGGCATGGCCTCCAGCTATGTGCAGTACCTGGAGGAGCAGCCCACCGCAGCGCCCGGGGTGAGCACACTCCTCAGGATGGCCGGCGCCCTGGAGACCACGGTGCTGGAGCTGACCGGCGGCGATGTGGACCTGCCGCCCGGGCTGGGGCAGGCCGGCCGGCACCCCGAGTTCACCGAACTGACCCCGCAGGAGTGCCAGGACCTGCTCTCCACGCACGGGGTGGGACGACTGGCGGTGCACACGGCCAAGGGGCCCGAGATCGTCCCGGTGAACTACGGCGTGGTCGGCGGCTCGGTCGTCTTCAGAACCG
This sequence comes from Streptomyces nodosus, assembly GCF_008704995.1. Classification (NCBI taxonomy): domain Bacteria; kingdom Bacillati; phylum Actinomycetota; class Actinomycetes; order Kitasatosporales; family Streptomycetaceae; genus Streptomyces; species Streptomyces nodosus. Next base: position 1,037,656 of record NZ_CP023747.1, on the reverse strand, counting down.
CTCCCGGCTCGGTGCCGGCCCAGGCGGCGGGCTCCCAGGTGGCCTTCGAGGTGGACCGTATCGACGCCGCCTTCAGCCAGGGCTGGAGCGTCCTGGTCCGGGGACACGCCAGCGCCGTGACGGACGACGAGTCCGTGCGGCGGCTGGACGAGCAGGCGTACAGCACGCCCTGGGCGGGCGGCCACCGGGACCTGTGGATCCGTGTCGACCCCGAGAGCGTCACCGGACGGCGTATCACCGTGTGACGGGCGAGGGGCCCCGCGCCCGTGCGGACGGTCGCGGCGTACGAGGTCGCGCTCCGACGCGTACCGTGGACCTTGTGAGGCCCCGGGGCCCGGGCGCCACCGCGCGTCGCTTCCCGGGGCGTACGAGGCCCGGACCGGAGCCGGTCGGGATGCGGGGGAGGGCCACCCGGCCCAAGCCGTCGGCCCGTCGACGACTCACCCTGAAGAGGCCGGACGCCCCGGAAGACGTCGAAGACGTCACGGTCCCGCGTCCCCGCCCCGGCACCAACCGGAGGAGGACACCATGAACGGCACTCCTCGTCTCGTGAGCGATGTCATGACCCGCCGAGTCGTCGCGCTCGGCCGTGCGGCGACCTTCAAGGACATCGTCAAGGCCATGCGGGACTGGAAGGTCAGCGCCCTGCCGGTGGTGGAGGAGGAGAACCGGGTCATCGGCGTGGTCTCCGAGGCGGACCTGCTGCGCAAGGAGGAGTTCCGCGGCCATGAACAGGACCGCCGTGAGCGCCTCGAGCGGCTCTCCCAGCTCGTCAAGGCCGGCGCGGTGACCGCGGAGGACCTGATGACCTCCCCGGCCGTCACCGTCTACGCCAACGACTCCCTCGGGAGCGCCGCCCGCACCATGGCGCACACCAAGGTCAAGCGACTGCCCGTGGTGAGCGACGAGGGCACGCTGCTGGGCATCGTCAGTCGCTCCGACCTGCTCAAGGTGTTTCTGCGGGAGGACGAGGACATCGCGGAGGAGATCCGCCACGATGTCGTGGCCCGTCTCTTCCCCGCCCCGCTGGAACCCGTCCGGGTGGAGGTGCACGACGGCGTCGTGAAGCTCACCGGCCGTATCCGGGACACCACCCTCGTACCCGTCGCCAACCGCCTGGTGCTGTCCGTGGCGGGCGTGGTGGACGTGGAGTGCAGTCTCGCCGGGCCGCCGCGCCGTCCGGACCTGGACGCCGACCTTCCCGGTGAGGACGCGACCCGGTGGCCGGGGAGGGCCGAGAGCAGGATGTGACCCCCGTCTCAGGGACGTCCCCGGAGAAGTCACGGCCCGCGTACGCGGAAGAAGGTGACGACCGATGGCGACGACACGTCGTACCGCGGGGGCGAAGGTGTGGCTGTGGCGGTGGCGGCGCAACCCGCTCAGGCGCCCGAGCGACCTTCTGGAGGCGTGGGTCGTCCTCGCCACCTGGGTACTGGTCCTGCTGGCCGGGGTGCTCGCGGGGCGGGCCGCGGCGGGGGCGGTGGAGTACGGACTCGCCGAGCGCGGCGCCCGGGCGCATCCGGTGGCCGCCGTGCTGGCCGAGAACGCGGCGGTGACTTCCCGGGCGGTGCCCGAGTACGGCAATGGCAGCGTGTGGGCGAAGGTGCGCTGGACCGCCGCGGGCACGCCGCACGAGGGCCTGGTCGCGGTCGAGCCGGGGCTGAAGGCGGGCAGCCCGGTCACCGTGTGGACGGATCAGCGGGGCGATCTGGTCTCCCGGCCGGCCACCGCGGAACAGATGCGGTTGCAGGCGGGGCTCGTCGGCTCGCTGGTCGGGCTCGGCACCGCGAGCGGGGTGCTGGTCTGCGGATGGCTGGTACGCGGTCGTCTGGAGCGGCAGCGCCTGGAGGCGTGGGACAAGGAGTGGGAGACCGTCGGCCCCCGGTGGCGCAGGACGATCGGCTGAGTGCCGCCCCGGTGCGAAGCCACCGGCCCCGAGGCGGACCTGACCGCCGACGGACGTCCGAGGAGGGACGTCAGTCGTTCACCCCCGACAGATGGCAGTCCACGTCCACCACGCCCTCGATGGCGCGCGCCAGGCGGACGGCCACCGGGATCAGCGCCGTGTCCTGGACCTTCCCGGTGAGGGTGACCACGCCCTCGGTGACCATGACATGGATGGGCTCCACCGGAGACGGGAAGAGGATGTCGGCGATGTCGCGCCGCACCTCGTCGGCGATCTCGCCGTCCGGCCGCAGAAAGACCTTCAGCAGATCGGCGCGGCTGACGACGCCCTCGAGCATGCCCTCGGCGTCGACCACCGGGAGCCGCTTGATCCTCCGCCGGGCCATCAGCCGGGCGGCCTGGGCGAGCGTGCTGTCGGCGTGGACACAGACCGCGGGCGTGCTCATCAGCTCTCCCGCGGTGACCGCGCCGGCCTTCTCCAGATCGGACAGCCGCCGTAGCTGCGTACCGCGGTCCGGATCACTGTCGCGGAACTCCTCCTTGGGCAGCAGATCGGCCTCGGAGACGACCCCGACCACACGGCCCTCCCCCTCCAGCACCGGAAGGGCACTGACCTTCCACTGCCCCATGAGCCTGACGATGTCCTTGAACGGCGCGTCACGGCTGACGGCGACGACACTGCGGGTCATCACGTCGCTCACGACGTGCGGATTGCCGGTCACGGTCTCCTCCACGGGACGTCGGGTGCGGTCCGACGGGCCCGGCGGTGAGGCCGGGCGGCCGGAACGCACGGGGAACGGGGGCAGGAGGGGCGGGGCACGGGCCGCATGGATCGCGGGGCGGTTCCGGTGTCCGGTCAGCCGCCGCTGCCGTAGGGGGCGTACAGGTCGAGCAGCCGGGTACGGGCCGCGTTCAGCCGGTGGGCGAGCACCCGGCCGACCCAGACCGCGACGGCACGGCCGAACTCGGGGTCCTCCTCGCACATCGCCCGCACGGTCACCGCGTCGAACTCGTAGGCCCGCACCGGGGACGCGGCCTCGGCGCCCAGCTGCCACACATGGGGCGTGAAGTGCCAGGACCAGCCCACCAGTTCACCATGGCCCAGCGACTCGATGACGGCGGCCCGGCGGCCGGGCACATGCAGGTCCAGGGCCACGGTCCCGGTCCGTACGATCCAGAACCGGTCGGCGCGCCGGCCCTCCTCGAACAGCCGAGCCCCCTCCTCGAAGGAGACCTCGCGGGCGATCCGCATCAGCCGCTCGCGGTACTCGACCGGAAGGGCGGCGGTCATGGTGGTGACAGAGGTCATCGCTCCGTGTCCTTTCGTTCCTGTCGACGCGGCTCGTCGGCCGTTCGTGTCGACGCGGCCCCTCGGCGAGTCCGCCGTGCGGTGCCGTGCTCGCCCCGGTGCCGATGCCGGTCCCGCGTGCCGGAGTGCCGTGCCTTTCTGCCTACAGGGTGGGTGTCCGACGGCCGACGGCACCACGGGCCGAGCGGTCCCCGGCGGGGGTCGTTCGGCCCCACCTGGCGGACGGGGACGGGACGGAGCGCGGAGGCGTGAGCGAAGGGATCCCGCGGCGGGGCACGTCCCGGGTTCTCCGGCCTCCCGGGCACGGTGCCCGCCGGGACGGAGCGGGGGAGGACACGGTCGTCCCGGCTGCGTGGCACATGGCCGGCACCGATACCCCGGGAAGGGGCGGGAAGGGCCCCATCCGGTTCTCCCGGATCCTGATTGCGCGGTGCGCGGCCGCCGGCCGCTTCCCCGCGTCTCTTCACGGGGTCCTTCCCGTCATCTTCAGGACACCACGAGAGCACCGGAACCGCCAGGGCCGACCGGCCCCACCCCGCGGCGAGGCGTGACCGTACGGCCCCCGGCCCGGGCCACGGACGTGACCGTCGCCGACAAGGCGCGAATATATGTATAAGGGGTGAAATATGAGGTCCGGTGAAAGGCGGTGAGGGAGCGTGGCGGAGAGGGGACTGCCCCTGGTCGTCGGGGTCGACGGCTCGGACTCCAGTCTGACGGCGGTCGACTGGGCCGTGGACGAGGCCGCCCGGCACCGGCTGCCGCTCCGGCTGGTGTACGCCTCGCTCTGGGAGCGCTATGAAGTCGGCGTGTCGGAGAGTGCCGTCGAACGTCCGTCCGAGCAGGTCATGGCCGAGAACGTCGTCGCCTCCGCGGCGGAACGCGCCCGTCGGCGCCACCCCGGGGTGAAGGTCTCCACGGAGGTGCTGCCCGAGGACGCGGTGGTCGCCCTGCTGCGCGAGGGTGACCACGCCGCCGGACTGGTGACCGGCTCCCGGGGCCTCGGCGGGCTGAGGGGACTGCTCCTCGGCTCGGTCGGCCTGGCCGTGGCCGCCCGGGCCCGCTGCCCGGTGGTGGTGGTCCGCGGCGACAAGGCCGGTCTGGCCGGGGTGCACGAACGGATCCTGCTCGGTGCCGGGGACCCGGCGACGAGCGACGAGGCGGTGCGTTTCGCCTTCCGGGAGGCGCGGGCGCGCGACTGCGTCCTGGATGTCGTACGGGCCTGGCGCCGCCCCGCGCACGAGCCCGCCGGGCACCCTCTGCTCACCGGGGAACTCGCACACCGGCACGAGGAACAGGCGTCCGAAGCGCTCGACGACCTGCTCGACGAGATGACGGCGGCGCACCCGGACGTCCGGGTGCGCCGCGCCACGGCCGAGGGAGCGGCCCGTACGGTCCTGCTGAGACGCTCGGCCGCCGCCGATCTCGTCGTCATCGGGACACTGCGCCGGCACAGCCACTTCGGCCTCCAGCTCGGCCGGGTGGCCCATACCCTGCTGCACCACGCGCACTGCCCGGTCGCGATCGTGCCCCGGCGGGTGTGAGCGCCCCGGACGACGGAGACTGGTGCGGACAGCGCCGTACCGACCCCGGAGGCCGCTCGTGGGAGACACCCCCGCAGTGACCGGCTGGACCTGGCAGTACGAGGGGTACGACCCGGCGGGCGAACGCCTGCGGGAGTCCCTGTGCACCCTGGGCAACGGCTATTTCGCCACGCGCGGGACGCTGCCCGAATGCGGGGCCGGCCCGTTCCACTATCCGGGCACCTATGTGGCCGGCTGCTACAACCGGCTCACCTCGCTGGTGGCGGGACACCAGGTGCAGAACGAGGACATGGTCAACCTGCCGAACTGGCTGCCGCTGCGCTTCCGCCCCGCGGGGGAGCGCTGGCTCACCCCGGACACGGGCACCGTGCTCGCCCACGACCAGGTCCTGCATCTCTCCGCGGGGCTGCTCGAACGCCGGACCCGCTACGGGCTCCGCACCGGGGGCACGCTGACCGTGCGCCAGCTGCGTCTGGTGCATATGGCCGACCCCCATATGGCCGCACTGCGCACCGAGTTCACTGCCGACGGCTTCACCGGCGAACTGGAGGTCGAGGCCGCGCTCGACGGGGGCGTCAGCAATGCCGGTGTGCCGCGGTACCACGACCTGGACGGCCGCCATCTGGTGCATGTGCACTCCGGTGACGCCGCCGCGGACACCGTATGGCTGCGCTGCCGCACCCGCACCTCCGACATCCGGATCGGTCTGGCGGCCAGGCTGACCGCCGGGGCGCCCGTCACCGCGCGGCACACCTTCCCCCGCGCCCTCCAGCGGGTCTCTCTGCTGCTGACGCCCGGCCGGACCGTCACCGTCGACAAGACCGTCGCCCTGCACACCTCCCGCGACCCCGCCATCAGCGACCCGCTGGACGCGGCGCTGGACCGGGTGGCCGCGGCACCCGGCTTCGACGCCCTGCTCAGGACCCATCTCACCGCCTGGAGCCAGCTCTGGCGCCGGGCCCGCCTCGATGTCCCCGGCGAGGCCGGCCGAGTGCTGCGGCTGCACCTCTTCCATGTGCTGCAGACGCTCTCCCCGCACACCGAGGACCTCGATGTGGGCGTGCCCGCCCGGGGACTGCACGGGGAGGCCTACCGGGGGCATGTCTTCTGGGACGAGCTGTTCGTGCTGCCCTACCTCAATCTGCACTTCCCCGAGGTGTCCCGGGCCCTGCTCCGCTATCGCCACCGGCGTCTGGAGCGGGCCTGCGCCGCGGCCCGCGCGATCGGCAGGCGGGGGGCGCTGTATCCGTGGCAGAGCGGCAGCGACGGACGCGAGGAGACCCAGGAACTGCACCTCAACCCGCGCTCCGGACGCTGGCTGCCCGACCACACCCGGCTCCAGTGGCATGTCGGCTCGGCCGTGGCGTACAACGTGTGGCAGTACTGCGAGGCGAGCGGCGACGCCGAGTTCCTGCACACCAAGGGCGCCGAGATGCTGCTGCAGATCGCCCGTTTCTGGGCGGACTCGGCGACCTACGACAAGAGCCTGGGCCGGCACCGCATCCGCGGCGTGGTCGGCCCCGACGAGTATCACGACGCCTACCCCGGCGCGCGGCGGCCCGGCCTCGACGACAACGCGTACACCAATGTCACCGCCGCCTGGGTGCTCGCCCGCACCCTGGAGGTGCTGCGCGCCCTCCCCGAGCCCCGCCGCCGGGAACTGGCCGAGCGCACCGGTCTGGACGACGGGGAACTGGTCCGCTGGGACGAGGTCTCCCACACCCTCCATGTGCCCTTCCACGACGCGGTGATCAGCCAGTTCGACGGCTATGGCGACCTCACGGAACTCGACTGGGACGGCTACCGGGAGCGGTACGGCGACATCCGCCGTCTGGACCGGATCCTGGAGGCGGAGGGCGACAGCGTCAACCGCTACCAGGCCTCCAAACAGGCGGATGTGCTGATGCTGGGTTATCTCTTCGCACCGCGCGAGCTCCAGGAGATCTTCGCCCGTCTGGGCCATCGGCTGGACGAGGAGACCTGGCGGCGCACCGTCGACCACTACCTGGCCCGTACCAGCCATGGCTCCACCCTCAGCAGCGTGGTCCACGGCTGGGTGCTGGCCAGGGCCCGGCGCGCCGAGGCCTGGACCTTCTGTCTGGAGGCGCTGCGCGGTGACATCGCCGATGTGCAGGGCGGCACCACCGGGGAGGGCATCCACCTCGGCGCCATGGCGGGCACCCTCGATGTCGTCCAGCGCGGACTGCCCGGCCTGGAGACCCGTGACGGGGCGCTCTGGCTCGACCCCGTGGTGCCGCCGGAGCTGTCGTACGGGTTCGCCGTCCACTACCGGGGCCACTGGGGTGTACGGCTGCGCCTCGGGTACGGGGTGCTGGAGATCGAGGTGCCGGCGTCCGGCCGTTCCCCGATCGACGTCCGGCTGCCGGACCGCTCGGTGTGCGTCCGTCCGGGGGAGACCTGCCGGCTGCCGCTGGAGACCGGGCACACCGTGACGTCCGGGGCCTGAACAGCCGTGACATCAGCCCCGGGACGGCAGAAACCCGGGGCTTGGGCCGGACGGTCCCGCGCCGGGTCCTGAGGGCCCATCGCCTCGCGGGGTGCGCGGCGGGACGCTACTACTGGACTGAGGAGACCGAGCGCTGGAGGTGGGCCTCATGCGTGCGCCCGTCGTTGCCGGAGTCGACGGATCGGCCGAGAGCCTGTCCGCTGCCGCGTGGGCGGCCCGTGAGGCACTGCGCCGTGAGCGTCCGCTGCGCCTGGTGCACGCCTGGAACTGGCAGCCGCGTCAGGGGCGGGACGAGGCGACGGACACGGCCCGGCGGAGCCGGGCGGAGCGCGTCCTGCGGGAGGCGGAGGAACACCTCCACGACCACTATCCCGACGTACGCCTGTTCGAGGAGCAGATCGAGGGCCCGGTCGCCCCGGCGCTGGTGAAGGCGGCCGAACGGGCCGAACTCCTGGTGCTGGGCTCACGCGGACTCAGCGGCTTCACCGGATTCCTGGTGGGGTCGGTGGCTCTCGGCGCGGTGGCCAAGGCCACCCGGCCCGTGGTCCTGGTGCGGGCGGGCGAGGAGGCCGAGGACGAGCGGTTCCCCGCCGACAGCGGGCAGACCTCCGCACGCACCGGCTATCGGGACGTGGTGCTCGGCATCGACGTCGGGGACCCCTGCGAGGAGGTCATCCAGTTCGCCTTCGAGGCCGCCCGCCTCCGACGGGCCCGGCTGCGGGCCGTGCACGCCTGGAACGGCCCGTCCCCGGTCGGCCTGGGCGCGGGGGACATCGGCCTGGTGAGCGGCCCGGAACGGGCGGAGGAATGGCGGGGCTTCCTCTCGGCCGTGCTCCAGCCGTGGCGCGACAAGTACCCCGATGTGGAGGCCGTCCAGTCGGTGGTGGCGGACCGGGCGTCCAACGCCGTGGTCCGGGCCGCCTCCTCGGCGAGCCTGCTGGTCGTCGGCCGCCGCCTGGCCGAGCGCCCCACCGTCCCGCGCACCGGCCCCGTCACCCACGCCGTCATCCATCACGTCGGCTGCCCGGTGGCCGTCGTCCCCCACCAGTGACGGCGTGTTCCGTGGCCACCGGAACCCTGCCCTGAGGCGTGAGAAGGAAGAGAGGCGTGCCGGTGGCGGCTTGCGATGTCGCGTGAGCCGCCACCGGGGTGCTGGGCGATGCCTCCGGCGTCACGGTGCGACGGGGCCCGTCAGGGCCACGATGTCGTCGGAGGCGACGTCATGCAGCCGGATGGCGAGGTCCTCCAGCGCGCGGCTGACGGCGAGTTCGTCGCCGATCTCCGGGATGGGCCGGTCGATCGGATTGCGCCGGGCCACGCCCCGCCCGGTGACGGGCGCCGGGTCGCGGGTGGACAGCACGGCACGCGCATGGGTGTCGTCGCCGTCCTCGGTGATATAGATCTGCACGGTCCACTGCTTGGCTTCCATGGTGATCACTTCCGCGTGACGATTCGGCCGAACGGGCCTAGGGCGTGTTTCGAAAGTGGCGTCGTTCGCCCGGAGGGCGGGCCCTGCGGCGTCTGGTGCGTGCGGTCGCAAGGCGGAGGGTCGTCCTCGTACTGGGTGTACGTGGGCGATCCCGACAACGCAGCGAGCGTGCGTGCCAGACGTCGCGGGGCAGACGGCACTTTCGAAACACGCCCTAGCGCTCCTTTCTCAGCCTGCACCCGTCGTCGGCGCCGGGCCAGGCGGACGGCCGCCGGGGCGTCGGGGAGCCCCGGCGGCCGGAGGTCACTCGAACCGTGAGGTGTCGCCCGCGCCCCGTCGTACGATCTCGGCCTCGCCGCCGGAGAAGTCGATGACCGTCGTCGGCTCGGTGCCGCAGTCGCCGGAGTCCACCACGGCGTCCACCGCGTGGTCGAGCCGCTCCTTGATCTCCCAGCCCTGGGTCATCGGCTCCTCGTCATCCGGAAGGAGCAGCGTGCTGGAGAGAAGCGGCTCGCCGAGCTCGGCCAGCAGCGCCTGCGCCACCACATGGTCGGGGATGCGGACCCCGACCGTCTTCTTCTTCGGGTGCAGCAGCCGGCGCGGCACCTCGCGCGTGGCGGGCAGGATGAAGGTGTAGCTGCCCGGCGTGGACGCCTTGATCGCGCGGAAGACGTCCTTGTCGACGTGCACGAACTGGCCCAGCTGTGCGAAGTCCCGGCACACCAGGGTGAAGTGGTGACGGTCGTCGAGATGACGGATCGTACGGATGCGGTCGATGCCGTCGCGGCTGCCGAGCCGGCACCCCAGCGCGAAGCAGGAGTCCGTCGGATAGACCACGAGCGCGCCGTCCCTGATGCTCTCGGCGACCTGGTGGATCGTGCGCGGCTGGGGGTTGTCGGGGTGAACGTCGAAGTACTTCGCCATCCGCCGAGTCTCGATCACCGGAGGGCGACCTGTCCATGCGACCGGGCTCCGGGCACACGGAAGGGGGCGACGGCAGGGGCGGCTTGCACGCCGTCGGGTGCCGGGCGTGGTGGCCCGGAGGTTCGGCCCGGGCGCGCCCCCGCCGCCAGGAGGAGCGGGGCGCGCCCGGGGGAGTGGCCGTTCAGACGGAGGACACCGCCGGCTCCGGCCGTTCGGCTGAAATGCTGTGGCGTTCCCGTGCGATGGCGTTCGCCGTGAGGGGCAGGGCGCGCGGCAGGGGGCGTGTCTGGCGCAGGAGCGGCGCGGGGGCCACGGGGACCAGTGGAGCGTGGTCACCGGACCGGGCGCGCTGGGAGAACCAGATGATCTTGCCGCCGGTGTCCGTGGCGCAGTACCCCCAGCCGTTACTGAGGGCCGCGATCTGTGCCAGGCAGCCGGTCGGCGCGTAGTGCGGCCGGATGTCCCGTTCGGCGTCCTGGACGGCGGTGATCAGATGCTGGCCGTTCCACCACATCTCGATGGTGGTGCGCTTGTCCCGGGTATGTGCGTCGATCGTGCGCAACAGTGCGTCTGCGCAGTGGCAGACGGTGTCGACGAGCATCTCCAGGTCCCAGTACCGGAGATGGGCGGCCAGAATCCGCCGGACCTGCCCGATGCGCTCCGGGCTGATCTCCATGTCGAGGTGGTAGTAACAGGGTGCTGCGGTCTTCATCGTCGTTGGCTCCTCACCGGCGAAGTCCTTGCTCCTCCTGGCCCCTTCGGGCCGAGCCCCGAACACGAAGCGTGAGCACTCATCGCTTCTGAGTCAGTACCAGAGTGAGAGTGCTACTCCATTCGTGCAACACGAGCCACGCCCGCCCCGGTGACCTCGGCTTCTGGCGGTTGAATTCTGAACAGGACGCTGTGTGGCGCACCGTGCACCATGAGTGAAGACTTTGAGTGCCGCGACGGAGCCACCCCCACTCCGTGAGCGGCCTTTCGTGCACCGGTCGTGCCCGAACGTCCGTCGGTGCCCGTCCAGGTCGCCGTGCCGGCGCATGGGCCGCACCGCCGCGGAACGGTCGTGGGAGCGGTGCACCGCATTCCAGCGGGACCCGGCGTGTGCGCCCGGGCTCAAGAACGGGGGAGGAGGTGAAGTCCATGGAACCGCAGTCCGCCCACCGGGAGGGGACGTCCCCCGTCGCCGGATGCCCGGGGTCCACGATCGGACGCGTACCGATCCTGGACGTCCGGCCCTCCGTGCACGGCGGACGGCGCCCGGCGAAGGCGGTGGAGGGGGAGACCTTCGAGGTCACCGCCACGGTCTTCGGTGAGGGACATGAGGCGATCGGCGCCGATGTGGTGCTCAGGGACCCCGAGGGCCGCCCCGGCCCCCGGACCCCGATGCGGGAGCTGGAACCCGGCACCGACCGTTGGGGCGCCGAGGTGACACCGACATCGTTGGGCCACTGGACCTTCCTGGTGGAGGCGTGGAAGGACCCGGTCACCACCTGGCGTCGGGAGGCGGAGATCAAGATCCCGGCGCGCATCGATGTCGCACTGGTCCTGGAGGAGGGCGCCGATCTGTACGAGCGGGCCGCCGCCGGAGTCCCGGAGGGACCGCTGCGGGACACGGTACGGGCCGCGGTGGAGGCGCTGCGCGACGAGTCCCGTCCGCCGGTGGCTCGGCTGGCGGCGGTGTCGGCGCCGGGGGTGGTGGAGGTGTTGGCGCGGTTTCCGTTGCGTGTGGGGGTGTCGTGGTCGGGGGTGTTGCCGTTGGTGGTGGAGCGGGAGCGGGCGTTGTTCGGGTCCTGGTACGAGTTCTTTCCGCGTTCGGAGGGGACGGTGGGGTGTCCGCACGGGTCGTTGCGTTCGGCGGCGCGGCGGTTGCCGGTGATCGCGGGGATGGGTTTTGACGTGGTGTATCTGCCGCCGGTGCATCCGATCGGGTCGACGTTTCGTAAAGGGCCGGAGGGTGTGTTGTCGGCGGGGGTGGGGGATGTGGGGGTGCCGTGGGCGGTGGGGTCGTCGGAGGGGGGTCATGACGCGGTGCATCCGGAGTTGGGGACGGTGGAGGATTTCGGGTGGTTCGTGGGGCGGGCGCGGTCGTTGGGGCTTGAGGTGGCGCTGGATTTCGCGTTGCAGTGTTCTCCGGATCATCCGTGGGTGGAGAAGCATCCGGAGTGGTTCCGGCGTCGTGCGGACGGGTCGGTGGCGTTCGCGGAGAATCCGCCGAAGAAGTATCAGGACATTTATCCGGTGTTCTTCGATACGGATTTCGAGGGGCTGGTGGCGGAGTGTGTGCGGGTGCTGCGGTTCTGGATGGGTTTGGGGGTGCGGATCTTTAGGGTGGACAATCCGCACACGAAGCCGGTGGTGTTCTGGGAGCGGGTGATCGGGGAGATCAACCGGGTGGATCCGGATGTGGTGTTCCTGGCGGAGGCGTTCACGCGTCCGGCGGTGATGCGGGCGCTGGCGGCGGTGGGGTTCCAGCAGTCCTACACGTATTTCACGTGGCGGAACACGAAGCGGGAGCTGACGGAGTATCTGGGGGAGCTGACGGGTGAGACGGCGGCGTATATGCGGCCGAACCTGTTCGTGAACACGCCGGACATCCTGCACGCGTATCTGCAGCACGGGGGGCGCCCGGCGTTCGAGGTGCGGGCGGTGCTGGCGGCGACGCTGTCTCCGTCGTGGGGCATGTACTCGGGTTTCGAACTGTGCGAGAACGAGCCTCTGCATGAGGGGAGTGAGGAGTATCTGCACTCGGAGAAGTACCAGTTGCGGCCCCGCGACTGGGAGGCGGCCGAGCGTGAGGGGCGCAGCATCACAGGGTTGGTGACGCGGCTGAACGAGGTGCGGCGGGCCAGTCCGGCACTGCGGCGGCTGCGGAATCTGCATTTTCATGACGCGGACAACGATCAGGTCATCGCCTACAGCAAGTGTTCGGGTTCGAACACGGTTGTGGTGGTCGTGAATCTGGATCCGTGCCATACCCAGGAGGCGACGGTGTCGTTGGACATGCCGCGGCTCGGGCTGGGTTGGCACGAGTCGGTGCCGGTGCGTGATGAGCTCACCGGTGTCACCTATCACTGGGGCAGGGCCAACTATGTGCGTCTGTCGCCGGGCGTTGCTCCCGCGCACGTGCTGACCGTTCTGCGACCGTCTGCACCGCGAACCGGAGGGTCACCCACACGATGATCGTCAACGAGCCCGTCCCGGACACCTTCGAGGACACTCCCGTGGCGGAGCGGGATCCGGAGTGGTTCAAGCGTGCCGTGTTCTACGAGGTCCTGGTGCGCTCGTTCCAGGACAGTGACGGGGACGGGGTGGGGGATCTGAAGGGGCTGACCGCGAAGCTGGACTATCTGCAGTGGCTGGGTGTCGACTGCCTGTGGCTGCCTCCCTTCTTCCGGTCGCCGCTGCGGGACGGCGGCTACGACGTGTCCGACTACACGGCGGTGCTGCCGGAGTTCGGGGATCTCGCGGATTTCGTGGAGTTCGTGGACGCCGCCCACCAGCGGGGCATGCGGGTGATCATCGATTTCGTGATGAACCACACCAGTGACCAGCATCCGTGGTTCCAGCAGTCCCGCACCGACCCGACCGGCCCCTACGGCGACTACTACGTGTGGGCGGACGACGACAAACAGTATGGGCAGGCGCGGGTCATCTTCGTGGACACCGAGGCCTCCAACTGGACGTTCGACCCGGTGCGCCAGCAGTACTACTGGCACCGTTTCTTCTCCCACCAGCCGGATCTGAACTACGACAACCCGGCCGTGCAGGAGGAGATCCTGGCCGCGTTGAGGTTCTGGCTCGATCTGGGCATCGACGGTTTCCGGCTGGACGCGGTCCCCTACCTCTACCAGCAGGAAGGCACCTGCTGCGAGAACCTGCCCGCCACCCACACCTTCCTCAAAAGGGTCCGCAAGGAGATCGACGCCCACTACCCCGACACCGTCCTGCTGGCGGAGGCCAACCAGTGGCCCGAGGACGTCGTCGACTACTTCGGCGACTATCCCAGCGGCGGCGACGAATGCCATATGGCGTTCCACTTCCCCGTCATGCCCCGCATCTTCATGGCCGTGCGCCGTGAATCGGCGCATCCCGTCTCGGAGATCCTCGCCAAGACCCCCCAGATCCCCGCCCACTGCCAGTGGGGCATCTTCCTGCGCAACCACGACGAGCTGACCCTGGAGATGGTCACCGACGAGGAACGCGACTACATGTGGGCCGAATACGCCAAAGACCCCCGCATGCGCGCCAACATCGGCATCCGCCGCCGTCTGGCACCGCTGCTGGACAACGACCGCAACCAGATCGAACTGTTCACCGCGCTGCTGCTGTCCCTGCCCGGCTCCCCGATCCTCTACTACGGAGACGAGATCGGCATGGGCGACAACATCTGGCTCGGCGACCGCGACGCCGTGCGCACACCGATGCAGTGGACCCCGGACCGCAACGCGGGTTTCTCCTCCTGCGACCCCGGCCGTCTCTACCTGCCCACGATCATGGACCCGGTCCACGGCTACCAGGTCACCAACGTCGAGGCCTCGATGTCCTCCCCGTCGTCCCTGCTGCACTGGACCCGCCGGATGATCGAGATCCGCAAACAGAACCCCGCGTTCGGGCTCGGCTCCTACACCGAGCTGGTCTCCTCCAACCCGGCCGTCCTGGCGTTCCTGCGTGAGTACAAGGACGACCTGGTGATGTGTGTCCACAACTTCTCCCGTTTCGCCCAGCCCACCGAACTCGACCTGACCCGCTTCCACGGCCGCCACCCCGTCGAACTCATCGGCCAGGTCCGCTTCCCACCCATCGGCGACCTCCCCTACCTCCTCACCCTCGCCGGCCACGGCTTCTACTGGTTCCGACTCCGCAAGGACGCCTCCCCGGCCACCAGGGTGAATGTGTTCGTGGGCAGCTGATTCATGACCCCCGATTTGCCGGCCGCCAGGGAAAGGACGAGACGACGCCATGCCGAAGACCGAGACCGCGACGATCCGCCCGGACCGCGTCGGCCATCCCTCGCTGCTGCCCTCGCTCTCCGGACTGCTGCGGGAGTGGCTGCCGCGCCAGCGCTGGTTCGCCGGGAAGGGCCGTCCCGTCACGGATCTGGCCCTGCTGTCGGTGACCGAACTCCACCCGGACTGTCTGCATGTGCTGATACGCGCCGACCACGCCGAACTGCCCGCGATACGCGGGCCCGGCCCGGCGCCGGTCCATGACTGCTATCAACTCCTCCTCGGCATCGGGGAGCCACCGTCCCCCCGGCTCTTTCCGGCCGCCGTCCTGGGACGCGTCACCGAGGGACCTCTGACGGGGCTTTCGGTGTACGACGCGCTCCAGGAACCCCACTGGGCGGCCCTGCTCCTGGAGCGGCTGCGCACTCCGGGGACCACGGGGGCCCTCCGCTTCGAACGCGACCGGCGGGTGAAGCTCCCCGCGGGACTGCCCCCGCGCCTCCTGGAGGCCGAGCAGTCCAACTCCTCGCTGGTGTACGGGGACAGCTACATCCTGAAGCTCTTCCGCCGGGTACGGCCCGGCATCAACCCCGATCTGGAAGTGCCCTGGGCCCTGGCCCGGCAGGGATGCACCCGGGTACCCGCCCCGGTCGCCTGGTTCCGTACATCGAGCCCCTGGCACGCGACCCTCGGGGTGCTCCAGCCGTTTCTGCGGGGCGGGGTCGACGGTTGGACGCAGGCGCTCGAAGCCCTGGAGGCCGGGCGGGACTTCACCGCGGAGGCCCATGAGATGGGGCGCGCCACGGCCGAGGTGCATCTGGCGCTCGCCGCCGCGTTCCCCGTCGAGTCACGGGGCGCCGCCGAGAGCGAGCGGCTCGCCTCCGGAATGGTCGGGCGGCTGCGGGACGCCCTCCACGCCGTACCGGAACTGCTGCCGTACGCGCCCGAACTGCGGTCCGCCGTCACCGAACTGGCGGCCCTGGACACGCCCCGCCCCGCCCAGCGCATCCATGGCGATCTGCATCTGGGGCAGGTGCTGAGGGCCGAACGGCAGTGGCATGTCATCGACTTCGAGGGCGAGCCGGCCCGCCCGCTCCCGGAGCGCCGCCGCATCCAGTGCCCGGTCAGGGATGTCGCGGGCATGCTCCGCTCCTTCGACTACGCCGCCCATGCCCGCAGCCCCTGGCGCCCGGACTGGGCGCTGCGCTGCCGCGAGGCGTACTGCGCGGGGTACGCGGCCGGGGCGGGCTGGGACCCCCGGGAACACCCCGGGCTGCTGCGCGCGTACGAGACGGACCGCGCGGTCTATGAGGTCCTGTACGAGGCCAGGCACCGCCCCGACTGGCTGCCGGTGCCGATGGCGGCGATCGCACGCCTCGCCGAACGCCCCGGCTCGAGGAGGCCCATCCCGTGACCGTCCACACCACGAACCAACCGCCCCTGTCCTCCTCTTCCTTGGCCACCCCGAGTCCCGCCCCCGCGGAGCCCGGCGACCGGGAACGGCTGCTGGCGGGCACCCATCACGACCCTCATACGGTGCTCGGCGCCCACCCGGTGCCCGACGGGGTGGCCTTCCGTGTGCTGCGCCCGGGCGCGCTGTCGGTCACCCTTGTGATGGGCGAGGCATGGGCGGAGCTGTACGACGACGGTGACGGCTTCTTCTCGGGGCTGCTGCCGCTGCGCGAGGTCCCCGAGTACCGGCTTCTGGTGGCGTACGAGGGCGTGGTGCTGGAGACCGACGACCCGTACCGCTTTCTGCCCGCGCTCGGCGCCTTCGATCTGCATCTGATCGGCGAGGGGCGGCACGAGGAGCTGTGGAGGGCGCTCGGCGCGCGGGCGATGACCCATGCGGGCGTCCGGGGGACCCGCTTCACCGTCTGGGCGCCCAACGCGCGGGGCGTCAGGGTTTGTGGGGACTTCTGTCACTGGGACGGTCGTGCGTATCCGATGCGTTCGCTGGGTTCCAGTGGGGTGTGGGAGTTGTTCGTGCCCGGGGTGGGGCCCGGCACGCTCTACAAGTTCGAGATCACCCGCCCCGACGGCACCACCACTCTGCGGGCGGATCCGATGGCGCGCCGTACCGAGGTTCCGCCGGCGACCGCGTCGATCGTCACGGAGTCGGCCTACGCCTGGCGCGATACGGAATGGATGGGCGGGCGTGGTGATGTTGCGGTGTGTCGGGCGCCGTTGTCGGTGTACGAGGTGCATCTGCCGTCCTGGCGGCCGGGGCTGACCTACCGGCAGCTGGCGGAGCAGCTGCCCGGGTATGTGAGGGATCTGGGGTTCACCCATGTGGAGCTGATGCCGCTGGCGGAGCATCCCTTCGGCGGGTCGTGGGGCTATCAGGTCACCGGGTTCTATGCGCCGACCGCGCGGCTGGGCACTCCCGACGACTTCCGGTTCCTGGTCGACGCGCTGCACCGGGCGGGGATCGGGGTGCTGCTGGACTGGGTGCCGGCCCACTTCCCCCGCGACGACTGGGCACTGGCCCAGTTCGACGGGCGCCCCCTGTACGAGCACCAGGACCCCCACCGCGCCGCCCACCCCGACTGGGGCACCCTGGAATTCGATCTGGGCCGCCGCGAGGTCCGCAACTTCCTGATCGCCAACGCCCTGTACTGGTGCGAGGAGTTCCACCTCGACGGCCTGCGCGTCGACGCCGTCGCCTCCATGCTCTACCTCGACTACTCACGCACCCCGGGCCGGTGGACCCCCAACATTCACGGCGGCAACGAGAACCTCGACGCCGTCGCCTTCCTCCAGGACCTGAACGCCACCCTCCACCGCCGCCACCCCGACGTCATCACCCTCGCCGAGGAATCCACCGCCTGGAACGGCGTCACCCGCCCCACCCACCACGGCGGCCTCGGCTTCGACCTCAAATGGAACATGGGCTGGATGCACGACTCCCTCACCTACCTGGCCCACAACCCCGTGCACCGCCGCCACCACCATCACCGGATGACCTTCTCCCTGACCTACGCCCACACCGAGCACTACATCCTGCCGCTCTCCCACGACGAAGTCGTCCACGGCAAACGGTCCCTGGTCTCCAAGATGCCCGGCGACTGGTGGCAGCAACGCGCCGACCACCGCGCCTACCTCGCCTACATGTGGGCCCACCCCGGCAAACAACTCCTCTTCATGGGACAGGAGTTCGCCCAGGCAACCGAATGGTCCCACACCCACGGCCCCGACTGGTGGCTCCTCGACCCCGCCCACCCGGCCGAACCCGACCACCGCGGCATCCGCGACCTCGTCCGCGACCTCAACACCCACTACCGCCACACCCCCGCCCTGTGGCAGAACGACACCGACCCCACCGGCTTCCACTGGATCACCGCCGACGCCGCCGACGACAACGTCCTCGCCTTCCTCCGCCACGACACCCACGGCACACCCCTGCTCGCCGTCTCCCACTTCTCCCCCGCCGTCCGCCACGACTACCGCCTCGGCGTCCCCCACGACATCCACACCTGGCACGAAACCCTCAACACCGACCACACCCGATACGGCGGCAGCAACATCCACAACCCCGAACCCCTCACACCCGAACCCACCCCCTGCCACGGCCACACCACAAGCATCCGCCTGACCCTGCCACCCCTCGCCACCCTCTGGCTGCGGCCCGCGTAAGGGCGAGACGGCGAACACCCTGCGGAGCGGGACGTCACCGGGTGAATCGGGTGCCGGTGATGTCACCGGTGGGACTCGGGCGACCGCCCACGGTCACCGTGTCCCTCGGTGTCCCGGAATCCTCCGGTGACAGCAGGAAGAAGCTGTTTGGCGGGACGCGATGCGGGAATGGGGGCTACTAGTGCTTCGGACAGGAGGCACGTCCGTGGGAGCTGGCCACCAGCGATCCCGGGTGTGTCCCTGCTGTGTGTGCGCCCTCCCACGGTGACTCTCCAGTCAGCCCCTCGAGGGAGTTGAAAGCACATGCGCATCACGGTCAAGGCGAAGCAGCATCCGCACGACGACGCCCCCGACACCGGGGAGGCGTTCGAGCGGCTTTGCGGTCTGTCCGACTGTCCCGAGCGCCAGGCGCTGCGTGACGAGATCGTCCGGTCCTGGCTCCCGATGGCCGAGCGGATCGCCCGCCGCTACCGCGGGCGGGGCGAGTCCGTCGAGGACCTGTGTCAGGTCGCGGCACTGGGCCTGGTCAAGGCGGTGGACCGCTATGAGCCGGAGCGCGGATACGCCTTCGAAAGCTATGCGATCCCCACCATCACCGGTGAGATCAAGCGGCATTTCCGGGACCATATGTGGGTCCTGCACGTCCCCCGCCGGGTCCAGGACCTGCGCAACCGGGTGCGGGTGGCCGCCAAGGAGATCTCCCAGGAGACCCCGGGGCACGGGCCGACCGTCGCGGACATCGCGGAGCACGCGCACCTCAGCGAGGAGGACGTCCGGGTGGGTCTGGAGGCCATGGACAGCTTCACCGCCCTGTCCCTGGACGCGGAGGTGGCCGGCAGTGAGGACGGATACGCGCTGGGCGACGCCCTGGGCGAGTCCGACTCGGGATACGACCTGATCGTCGACCGGGAGGCCGTCAAGCCGTGCCTGCGGTCCCTGCCCGAGCGTGAGCGCGCCATCCTCTATCTGCGCTATTTCCGGGGTATGACCCAGAGCCGCATCGCCCATCAGCTCGGCATCTCCCAGATGCATGTCTCACGGCTGCTGAGCGGCTGCTGCGCACGGGTGCGCGAGGAGGCACTCGCGACCTCGGCCGCCGAGAGCACGGACCGCGGCTGAGGACACGGACCGCGCCGCCGTACGCTACGAGTCCGTCCTGCGGCCCCCGGGGGCCGGGATGCATCCGGCCGCCCGACCCGCTCGTCGACCGGGCGGCCGTCTGCGGCGGGCTCACTGCCGAACCCTCCCGGGAACGGTTGGGCCAGTGCGCCGACACCTTCCGGACTATCCGCGAGAGGGTATTTGAAACACGCCGCACGGTGCGGCAACGCGGCGAGAACACGCGCCGATTGGCGGGGACCCCGTACCAGGCCCTGGACGTCAGGGGGACGGTGGATCCTCGGGGAGCCGGGTGGGACCGTGCCGGTCGAGCGTGTCCTCCAGAAGCACACGGAGATGACCCGGCAGCTCCCCGTCGCGCCCCCAGATGATGATCATCTCTGCGACATTGCGCAGTTTGATGTTCGCGTGCTGGGAGACCTCCCGGAGCATCTCCCATCCCTCGTCGGGGGAGACATGTGCGAGGGCGACCAGCATGCCGATCGCCTGGTCCACCACCGCGTGCGAGGTCACCGCCTCCTTGAGCTGGCCGACCTCCTCCTCCAGCTCGAAGATCCGCGCCGCTTCTGGAACGACGGCGTCCGGCTCCTCGTTTCCCGGACAGGCTTTCGAGGTCATCGTCCCTCCGGGGCGGCGTGGCGTTCGGCGGTGTCGGTTTCCTTCCCATCGTCGCCATTCGGCCAGATGTGTGCGAGCCGGGAATGCGGTGGCCAGGGGCCCGGGGGAGCACCGCGAGGCCGGACGACGACGCGCCCGGAGACCCGGCAGGACGCCCGGACGGGTGAGCAGAACGCGCGTGCCCGCTCGCCCTCCCGGTGCAATGGACGCGTGACCGCGCCCCCGGACGACTGCCTCGCCCGCAACGAATGGATCTGCGGCGAGTATCTGCGCACCCGCCGGCATCTCCTTCTCGACGCGGTGCTCCAGCATCTGCAGCTGACCGCCGTCTCCGTGCTGATCGGCCTGGCCGTCGCCCTGCCGCTGGCCTTGCTGGCGCGCCGCTGGGGCCTGGCCGCGGGGCCCGTGCTGGCCGTCACCACGATCCTCTACACGATCCCGTCCCTGGCCATGTTCTCGCTGCTGCTTCCCCTGTACGGGCTGTCGGGGGCGCTGGTCGTCGCCGGTCTGGTGCTCTACTCGCTCACCCTGCTGGTGCGGAACATCCTCGCCGGGCTGCGCGGGGTCCCCGAGGAGACCCGGCAGGCCGCCCGTGGCATGGGCTACGGCCCGGTCCGGCTGCTGCTCACCGTCGAGCTGCCGCTCGCCCTGCCCGCCGCCATGGCCGGGCTGCGGATCGCCACCGTCTCGGCGGTCTCCCTGGTCACGGTCGGGGCGATCGTCGGCTTCGGCGGGCTGGGGAACCTGATCTACGCGGGCATGAACACCTGGTTCAAGGCCCAGGTGCTGACCGCGTCCGTGCTGTGTGTGCTGATCGCGGTGGCGGCCGATCTGCTGCTGCTCGGGGTGCAGCGGCTGCTCACCCCCTGGGCCGGGGCGAGACAGGGATGACGGTCCTCGGCGCCGCCTGGCACTGGCTCGCCGACCCCGCCCACTGGCAGGGCACCGACGGCATCGGGTACCGGCTGCTGCAGCATCTCGTCCTGACCGTCGTCTGCCTGGTCGTCAGCTGTGTGATCGCACTGCCGGTCGCCCTGGTCCTCGGCCATCTGGGCAGGGGCGGCGCGCTGGCCGTCAACATCTCCAACGTCGGCCGCGCCGTCCCCACCTTCGCGGTGCTGGTGCTTCTGCTGCTCACCCCGATCGGCACCTGGGGGGAGGGGCCGACCGTCGTCGCCCTCGTGCTGTTCGCGGTGCCTCCGCTGCTCACCAACGCGTATGTCGGCATGCGCGAGGTCGACCGCAGTGTGGTCCGGGCGGCACGGGGGATGGGGATGACGGGCCGCCAGATGCTGTTCCGGGTGGAGCTGCCGCTGGCGCTCCCCCTGGTTCTCAACGGGGTGCGGATCGCCGCCGTACAGCTCGTCGCGACCGCCACGCTCGCCGCACTGGCGGGCGGGGGCGGACTCGGCAGGATCATCACCGCGGGCTTCAATCTGGCCAGCACCCCTCAGGTCGTCGCCGGGGCCGTGCTGGTGGCCGGGTTCGCCCTGCTCGTCGAGGGGGTCTTCGAGGCCGTCGAACGGCTGGCGCCGAGCCGGACCGGGAGCTCACGATGAGGCGGTGCGCGGCGATCGTCGGTCTGTTCCTGGTCGCCGGCTGTATGTCGGGCCCCTCCCTGGAGACCCGGGGCCGGGTCACCGCGCCGCCCGGCGACAGCAGCCGTCTGACCGTCGGCTCGGCCGGCTTCACCGAGAGCGATGTACTCGCCCACCTCTATGCGCTGCTGCTGGACAAGGCCGGCTATACGACGTCCGTCCTCACCGTCGCCAACCGCGAACTCTACGAGCCGGCCCTGGAGTCGGGGCAGATCGACGTCGTCCCGGAGTACGCGGCCACCTTCGCGGACTGGCTCAACTCCAGGGCTCACGGTGCCGAGGCGGCGCCCGTCGGCTCACCGGACCTCGCCGTCACCATGACGGCCTTGCGGAGACTGGCCGCGCCCCGCGGGCTGACCGTGCTCGAACCGGGCCGCGCGGTCGCCCGGAACGCCTTCGCGGTGACCCGCGCCTACGCCCGCCGTCATGGCCTCAGGACGCTGAGCGACCTGGGAAGGTCGGGACTGAAGGTGCGGCTCGCGGCCGGTGACGAGTGCGTCCGACGGCCGTACTGCGCACCGGGTCTGAAGAAGACCTACGGCATCGACATCACCGGCGTCGACCCGAAGGGCGTCGGCACCGTCCAGGCCAAGCGGGCCGTCCGGGACGGGCGGGACCAGATGGTGCTGACCACGACCACGGACGCCACCCTCGACGAGTTCGGCCTGGTCCTGCTCGCCGACGACAGACATCTCCAGAACGCCGACTACGTCGTCCCGGTCGTCAACCGCTCCCGGGCCGGCGGCGCACGTGTCGCGCGGGCGCTCGGCGCCCTCGGCCCCGTCCTCACCACCGAGGACCTGACCTCGCTGAACCGCCAGGTGGACGGCTGGCGCCGCCTTCCCGAGGACGTGGCCCGCAGCTATCTCGAGGACCGGGGACTGCTGAAGTGACGCGGCAATCGGCCGGCTCAGCGGCGGAAGCCCAGGTGCACATGGTCGTGGTGGGTGTTGTCGCTGAAGAACTGGTCGGGCGTCGCACCGCCGGACAGCCGGACGGGTCCGCCGACGTTGTAGGACCCTGCGGCCGCCGCGTCCCGCATGAGGCGTTCGATCAGGGCCCGGGGCGTCGAGGGGTCGACCACGGCCCGGCCGTCGATCCGCCAGACGTCGAACGCCCGGCCCCGCGGATGGTCGCTGGGCCGGTCCGTGCCGAACACATGCAGCGGGTGCCCCGAGCGGACCACGCTCACCTCCAGCCGGTACGTCCGCGCCAGCCGCAGCATCGCGTCGGCCACGCTGTCGTGGACCAGGCCACTGCGCAGATCGGCCTCCGCCGCGGGCGGCAGGGCGATCCGGGTGCCGTCGGCGAGCGCCTTGCGCACGGGCGCCGAGAGCGACACCACCGCGGCGCCGGGACGGGCCGGGCGCAGGTCGGTGACGTTCCATCCGGCCCCGGTCCGCGCCAGCCGTACATCGACCGTCGTACCGTCGGCCGTCACCCGGTCGCCGTGCCGGGTCCACTGCCGGCCCACCACCAGCACGCTCGCCGCGTCACTGAGGATCCCGCCGTACTGGGCGTACACCACCTGGAACACGGCCGCGTCGGCGGACGGCAGCAGCGGCCCCGCCCGGTCCACCAGACCCGCGGGCAGCCGAAGGGCCGTCACCCGGGCCTTCGCCGCGGCCCTGCCGCTCTTCCCGCTCGGCCAGGTGCCGAGGGCCTCGACCAGCCGGGCGGCCCGCAGCTTGACCTCGGGGTGGATCTCCCCGGACAGGGGCCGCCAGGGCGTGGCACGGGGGAGGGAACCACGGGTGGCCGGGGCCGTGGTCGGCGTGACGGGCGCCGTCCCCCGCCCGGGCGCCCCGCCGGTGCAGCCGGCCGCGGCCAGCAGCGCACCGGCCCCGCCCAGCAGCACGACACGCCGCTCGACCGGCCGACTCCCGGAACCGGACGCACCGACCATGCCGTCCAGTGTCCGCCGACCGACAAGACCCCGCACCCTCGGCCGGCCTGAAGAACGGCGGCCGGTGCGGGGGTGTGCACGACGTGCGCGTACCGGTCACGCGTCCGCCACCGAGTCGAAGGGCACCAGGCTCCGAGGGACGCCCCGTGCGTCCGCGTCCACCGAGCGGCGCAGCGCCTCATGGAGCTTGGCGGGGGTGAGGACGCCCAGGAAGCGGGCCCCGTCCAGGACCGCCACCCAGCCCGCGTCGTGCTGGAGCATCACCCCGAAGGCCTGCTTGAGCGGGGCGCCCACCGGGACCCAGGAGTTCATCCGGTGGACGTGGTCGCCGACCGGTCCGCCCGCGTCGAGTTCGCCGACGCCGGTCCAGCCGTGCAGATCGCCCCCGGCGTCGAGGACCACGGCCCAGCGTGCCCCCTGAGCGTGCAGCCGGGCCACCACGCGCGCGGCGGGTTCGTCCAGCCGGGCGACGGGCGGCTGTTCGAGGTCGCTCGGCTCGATCCGGGTCACCGAGAGCCGCTTCAGCCCGCGGTCCGCGCCCACGAACTCGGCGACATACGGCGTGGCGGGCCTGCCCAGCACCGCCCCGGGCGTGTCGAACTGTTCGATGTGCCCCTGGCCGTAGACCGCGATCCGGTCGCCGAGGCGTACCGCCTCCTCGATGTCATGGGTGACGAGGAGCACCGTCTTGCGCACCGACTCCCGCATCCGCAGGAACTCCTCCTGCAACTGTTCCCGCACCACCGGGTCGACGGCCCCGAACGGCTCGTCCATCAGCAGCACCGGCGGATCCGCGGCCAGCGCCCGTGCCACCCCGACGCGTTGCCGCTGGCCGCCCGACAACTGGTCGGGGTAGCGCGGCCCGTAGGTCTTCGGGTCCAGGCCCACCAGGGCGAGCAGCTCGGCGGCCCGCGCCCGTGCCCTCGCCTTCTTCCAGCCGGTCAGGTACGGCACGGTCGCGGTGTTGTCCAGGACGGTCCGGTGCGGGAACAGGCCCACCTGCTGGATCACATAGCCGATCCGGCGCCGCAGCCGTACCGGGTCGACGCCGGCGATGTCCCGGCCGCCCACCAGGATCCGCCCCGAGGTGGGGTCGATCAGCCGGTTGACCATCATGACGGTGGTGGTCTTGCCGCAGCCGGACGGTCCGACGAGGGCGACGAGTTCGCCCTCCGCGACCTCGAAGGAGAGGTTCTCCACGGCCGTGGTGCCGTCCGGATACCGCTTGCCGACCTCCTCGAACCGGATCATCACCCCACGCTAACGGCGTCCGTCACTCCTCGCTCACCAGCACCACCTCCAGGGTGCGGGGACCGTGCACCCCCTCGACCCGGTCCAGTTCGATGTCGCTGGTCGCGGACGGTCCGGAGATCCAGGTCAGGGGGCGTGCCGGGACGAGCCGGGAGAGGGCCTCGGGCACCGAGGACACCACCTGCCCGGGGACCCGCACCACGCAGATGTGATGGTCGGGGACGAGCGTGACACGGCGGCGGCCCTGGTCCGGCGAGCCGTCCAGCACCAGGGTGCCGGTCTCGGCGATCGCGACCGCACAGCCGGTGACCACGCTGTCGACCTCGTCCAGGTCGTAGGGGGTGCTCTCGGCCCGGTCCTGGACACGGGCGGGGCCGGAGGCCGGCATCCACTGCGGCGGGAGTCCCGGGGGCACCAGTACGTTCCGGGACCCGTGCGCGCCGAGCAGCCGGCCGATGGTGCCGGGCAGCTCCCGGACGTCCGTACGGTGCACGATCGCCCGGTAGTCCGCCAGGTTCCGGGCGAGCAGATCCACCGTCTCCCCGGCGGAGAGCCGGCCGTGCCGCAGCAGATAGTCCCGGCCCACGGCCTGCTCGTACGGGGTGTCGTCCCGTACGTCCGCGAGCGCGCGCCGCACCCGGCCCAGGATCAGGTCCCTGCTGCTCATCCCGCGTTCCCTTCGGTTCCGGCCGGGCGGTGGTCTTCGCCATGGGTGCGCTGCCACCAGTCGCGGAAGGGTTCCGTGGGCAGCGCGGGCAGATCCCGGCTCGCGGTCCACGCCCGGCCGGGCCCGGGGAGCGTCCGGGGACGGTAGCGGCGCGCCCGGGACGCCAGCCGCTGGCCGGTGCGCAGCGCGCCCGGGTGGCCGAGGACCCAGCGGGCCGCCCGCATCGCCGCACGCTCGGCGGCATGCCCCTTCGCCGGCTTCAGGATCACCTTGGCGCCGTCCCGTGTCACGGGTCCGCCCTGCACCACCCGCTCCCGCAGATGCACCAGCACCTCGGGAATGTCGATGGCCACCGGACACACCTCGTAGCAGGCCCCGCACAGCGAGGAGGCGTACGGCAGCGAGGCGTCGATCGGGCTCTGGACGCCGCGGAGCTGAGGGGTGAGGACGGCGCCGATCGGGCCGGGGTAGACCGAGCCGTAGGCGTGCCCGCCGGCCCGCTCGTAGACGGGGCAGACGTTCAGACAGGCAGAGCAGCGGATGCAGCGCAGGGCCTGGCGGCCCACCGGGTCGGCGAGGGTGTCGGTGCGGCCGTTGTCCAGCAGGACCAGATGGAAGGTGTCCGGGCCGTCCCCGTCGGTGGTGCCCGTCCACATGCTGGTGTACGGGTTCATGCGCTCGGCGGTCGAGGAGCGTGGGAGGGTCTGCAGGAACACCTCCAGGTCCTGCCAGGTCGGCACGATCTTCTCGATGCCGACGACCGAGATCAGGGTCTCGGGCAAGGTCAGACACATCCGCCCGTTGCCCTCCGACTCGACCACCACCAGGGTGCCGGTCTCGGCGACCATGAAGTTGGCGCCGGAGATCCCGACCTTGGCGCGCAGGAACTTCTCCCGCAGATGGAGCCGGGATGCCTCGGCGAGTTCGGCGGGCTCGTCGGTCAGGCCTTCGGGCGCCGGGCGGCCCCACGCACCCATCTCGGAGCGGAAGATGTCCCGGATCTCCCCGCGGTTGCGATGGATCGCGGGCACCAGGATGTGGGAGGGCCGGTCCTTGCCCAACTGCACGATCAGCTCGGCGAGATCGGTCTCATAGGCGCGGATGCCCGCGGCCTCCAGGGCCTCGTTGAGGCCGATCTCCTGGGTGGCCATCGACTTGACCTTGACGACCTCGGACTCCCCGGTCGCCTTGACCAGACCGGTCACGATCCGGTTGGCCTCCTCGGCGTCGGCGGCCCAGTGGACGACCCCGCCCGCCGCCGTGACCGCGTCCTCCAACTGCACCAGACAGCGCTCCAGATGACGCAGCGCATGGTCCTTGATCTGCCGCCCCGCCTCCCGCAGCGCCGCCCAGTCGGACAGCTCCGCGACCGCCCCGGCGCGCTTGGCGCGGATGGTGTGGGTGGCGTGCCGCAGATTCCCGCGCAGGGTCCGGTCGCCGACCGCCCGGTGCGCGGCCTCCGGGAACGCGGGCATCCCCACGAACGTCCCGCTCATGCGATGCGTCCCTTCACCACGACGACGTCACTCATACCACCAGCGGCTCCTTCTCCGTGCTCGCCAGGATCTCCGCGATGTGGACGGGCCGCATCCCGACGCCCAGCCGGCTCATGGTCCCGCCGATGTGCATCAGACAGGAGTTGTCGGCCGCGCACAGCACCTCGGCGCCCGTCGACTCGGCGTTGCGCACCTTGTCGGTGCCCATCGCCGCCGAGACATCGGGGTTCTTCACGGCGAAGGTGCCACCGAAGCCGCAGCACTCCTCGGCACCCGGCAGCTCCACCAACTCCAGCCCCCCGACCGCCCGCAGCAGCCGGGTGGGCCGGTCGCCGAGGCCCAGCACCCGCAGCCCGTGGCAGGTCGGGTGATAGGTCACCCGATGCGGGTAGTACGCGCCCACGTCCGTCACCCCCAGCACATCCACCAGGAACTCGGTGAGCTCGTACGTCTTCGGGACCACCGGCGCCACGGTGGTCGCGAGAATGTCCCCGCGGCCCTCCGTCCGTGCCCGCTCACCCAGCCGGGGGTACAGGTCCCGCACCATCGCCCCGCACGACCCGGACGGCGTCACGACGGCCTCGTACTCCCGGAACACCTCGGAGAACCTTCTGGCGAGCGGCTCGGCCTGATGCCGGTACCCGGTGTTGTAGTGGGCCTGGCCGCAACAGGTCTGCGCCATCGGGAAGTCGACGTCGACGCCCAGCCTGGTCAGCAGCTTCACCACGGCGCGCCCGGTGTCCGGAAAGAGCGTGTCGTTGACGCAGGTCAGAAAAAGAGCGACACGCATGGTGGCTCCTTGTGGTCGATCATCGGACGAGTGCAGGGTAATCGGCGGGGAGGGCCCCGGGCAGACCTCGGCTCACGGCGTGGCGAGCCGGGCCTCCGCCTCCCGCCAGCGCGCCGGGTCCCCCCGCGGCTCATAGCGGGTCAAGGGCTGGGTACGGGCGAGCAGGGCCCGCATCTCGGCGCGGTCGCCGACCAGCCCCTGGGCCCGGGCCTGGACGAGTACGTTTCCCAGGGCCGCCGCCTCCGCGGGGCCCGCCACCACCGGCAGACCGCAGGCGTCGGCGGTCAGCCGGCACAGCAGGGCGTTGCGGGCGCCCCCTCCCACGATGTGCACCACGTCGACCGGCTGACCGGACAGCCGCCCGGCGTCGCGGACGGCCCGGTGGTGGGCGAGCGCCAGGGAGTCGAGGATGCAGCGGGTGAACTCGGCGGGGGAGGAGGGCACCGGCTGCCCCGAGGAACGGCAGGCCGCGGCGATCCGCGCCGGCATCCGGCCGGGGGCCAGGAACGCCGTGTCACCCGCGTCCACCACCGAGCGCAGCCCCGGCACCTCGGCCGCCGCGGCCAGCAGCGCCGGAAGATCCGGGTCGCCCCATTCCCGCAGGCACTCCTGGAGCAGCCACAGCCCCATGATGTTGCGCAGAAAGCGGACCGTGCCGTCCAGGCCCAGCTCATGGGTGAAGTTGGCGGCGCGGCTCGCCCCGGTCAGCACCGGAGCCGTCAGCTCCAGGCCGACCAGGGACCAGGTGCCGGTGCAGACATACGCGAACCGCTCACCCGCGGCGGGCACGGCGGCCACCGCGGACGCCGTGTCGTGCGAGGCGACCGTCGTCACCGGGACGGGCCCGGACAGCCCGGCCTCCTCCAGCACCTGCGGCCTCAGCAGCCCCGCCGGGTCACCGGGGCGCCGCAGCGGGGCGAACAGGCCCAGGTCGATGCCCAGCCGGCCGGCGACGCCGTACGACCAGTCGCGGGTGCGGGGGTCGATGAGCTGGGTGGTCGAGGCATTGGTCAGTTCGGTTCCCGCCTCCCCCGTGAGCCAGTAGGCGATCAGGTCCGGGATGAGCAACAGCCGCCGCGCCTGGGCCAGTTGGGGAGAACCCCGGGCCGCCGTCAGCTGGTACAGGGTGTTGAACGGGGCGTACTGCAGCCCCGTGGCTCCATACAGCTCCTCGGCCGGGACGGTCGACCACACCCGCTCCGCGATCCCCTCGGTGCGGGTGTCCCGGTAGTGGACCGGGTTGCCGAGCAGCGCCCCGTCCGCGTCCAGCAGGCCGTAGTCCACGGCCCAGCCGTCGATGCCCACCGAGGCGACCTCGCCGGCCGCGCGCAGCCCGTCCAGCACACCCCGGTACAGGGAGAGGACGTCCCAGCGCAGCCCCTCGGGGAGCCGCACCGGACGGTTCGGGAAGCGGTGCGCCTCGGTCAGCTCCAGGGTGCCGGGGCCCACCCGGCCGACCATCACCCGCCCGCCGGACGCACCCAGGTCGACCGCGGCATACGCCTGCACGGCCGGGCTCATCGCAGGAAGGCGGCGGCGACACCGGCGTCGACCGGGAGGTGCACACCGGTGGTGTGCGTCAGCTCCCCGCCGGTGAGCGCGAAGACCGCGTTGGCGACATGCTCGGGGAGCACCTCGCGCTTGAGCAGGGTGCGCCGGGCGTAGAACTCGCCGAGCCTCTCCTCCTCGATCCCGTAGGCCGCCGCGCGCTTCGCCCCCCAGCCGCCCGCGAAGATGCCCGAACCGCGCACCACACCGTCCGGGTTGACGCCGTTGACGCGGATGCCGTGCTCGCCCAGCTCCGCGGCGAGCAGCCGCACCTGATGGGCCTGGTCGGCCTTGGTGGCGGAGTAGGCGATATTGCCGGTCCCGGCGAAGACGGAGTTCTTGGAGACCACATAGACGATGTCGCCGCCCATGCGCTGAGCGGTCATCACCCGGGCCGCCTCGCGCGAGACCAGGAAGGAGCCGCGGGCCATGACGGCGTGCTGGAGGTCCCAGTCCTCGGCCGAGGTCTCCAGCAGCGGCCCGGCGAGGGAGAGGCCCGCGTTGTTGACCACCAGATCGACCCCGCCGAAGGCCAGCACCGCCGCCCTGAACGCGGCGGCGATCTGCTCCTCGGAGGTGACGTCCACGGTGACGGCGACCGCCTTGTCCGGACCGCCCAGCTCCGCGGCGACGGCCGCCGCGCCCGCCGCGTTCATGTCCGCGACCACCACACACGCGCCCTCGGCGGCCAGCCGGTGCGCCACGGCCCTCCCGATCCCGCTGCCCGCACCCGTCACCAGCGCCACCCGCGTGGCCAGCGGCCCGGGCCTCGGCATCCGCCGCAGCTTGGCCTCCTCCAACTCCCAGTACTCGATACGGAACTTCTCCGACTCCTCGATCGGCGCATAGCTGGACACGGACTCCGCCCCGCGCATCACCCGGATCGCGTTGACATAGAACTCGCCGGCCACCCGGGCGGTCTGCTCGTCCCTGCCGAAGGAGAACATCCCGACCCCGGGCACCAGCACGATCGCCGGGTCGGCGCCGCGCATCGCGGGGGAGTCCGGCCGCGCGTGCCGCGTGTAGTAGGCGGCGTACTCCTCCCGGTAGGCGGCGTGCAGTTCCTTCAGCCGGGCGAGCGCCCGGTCCAGGGGGACGGCCGGCGGCAGATCCAGGACCAGCGGTCTGACCTTGGTACGCAGAAAGTGGTCGGGGCAGGAGGTGCCGAGCGCGGCCAGCCGTGGGTGCTCGGCGCGGGCCAGGAAGTCCAGGACGGCCTCGGAGTCGGTGAAGTGGCCGACCTGTGCCCGGTCCTGGGAGGCGAGGGCCCGCACATACGGGGCGAGCGCGGCGGCCCGCTCCCTCCGCTCCGCCTCGGGCAGCGCCCCGTACCCCTCGATCACCGGCCCGAAGGGTTCCGGTTTCCCGTGCTCGGCCAGGAACTCCTCGGCGGTGCGGATGATGTGCAGCGAGTTGCGCTCGCACTCCTCGGCGGTGTCACCCCACGCGGTGATGCCATGACCGCCCAGGACACAGCCGACGGCCCCCGGGTTGGCCTCCTTGACGGCGGCGATGTCCAGACCGAGCTGGAAGCCGGGACGGCGCCAGGGCACCCACACCACCGTGTCGCCGAAGCACCGCGCGGTCAGCCGCTCCCCGTCGGCGGCACAGGCCAGCGCGATGCCCGAGTCGGGGTGGAGGTGGTCGACATGGGCCGCGTCCACCAGGGCGTGCATGGCGGTGTCGATGGAGGGGGCCGCACCGCCCCTGCCGTGCAGACAGTGGTCGAACGCGGCGACCATCTCGTCCTCGCGCTCGACGCCCGGATAGACCTCCTTCAGGGCCCGCAGCCGGTCCAGACGCAGCACCGCCAGCCCCGCCTCCGTGAGGGTGCCGAGGTCGCCGCCCGACCCCTTGACCCACAGCAGCTCGACGTCCCCGCCGGTGACGGGATCGGTGCCGGGGCCCTTCGCGGAGGCGTTGCCGCCCGCGTAGTTGGTGTTCCGGGGATCGGATCCGAGCCGACGGGAACGCGCCAGGAGAGCGGTGACCTCGGGGTCAGGTGCGAGGGGTGCCATGGCTGGGGAGTCCCTTCTGAATCGTTCCACCTCAGGCGCCCCAGCCGGACTGCCGGCCGCCGGTCCGCTCCTCGGTGATCTTCATGGCCCAGCCGGAGCGCCGATAGGCCGCGACCGGGTCGGGATCGAGGCCGAGCTCTTCGCGGACCTCGGCGAGGAGGGGGCGCACATCGGTGTTGTAGGCGTCCATCAGCACCGCGTTGGCGTCGAGTACGTCCCCGGACCGCTGCGCCGCGGCCAGGGCGTCCCGGTCGACGAGCAGCGCCTTGGCCGTCGCCTCCTGCACATTCATCACGGAGCGGATGATCGCCGGGATCTTGGCCTCGATGTTGTGGCACTGGTCGAGCATGAACGCGACACCCGGGCCGAACCCGCCGCCGCGCACCACCTCGAACATGATCCGGAAGAGCTGGAAGGGGTCCGCGGCACCGGCCATGAGGTCGTCGTCGGCGTAGAAGCGGGAGTTGAAGTCGAAGCCGCCCAGCTTTCCCTCCCGCAGCAGGGTGGCCACGATGAACTCGATGTTGGTGCCCGGCGCATGATGTCCGGTGTCCACGACGACCTGCGCCTTCTCACCGAGCCTGAGGCAGTGTGCGTAGGCCGTCCCCCAGTCCGGGACGTCGGTCGTGTAGAAGGACGGTTCGAAGAGCTTGTACTCCAGCAGCATGCGCTGCCCGTCGCCGAGCCGTGCGCAGACCTCGCTCAGGGCCTCGGCCAGCCGGTCCTGGCGGGCCCGGATGTCGTCCTGGCCGGGGTAGTTGGTGCCGTCGGCGAACCACAGCTTCAGATCGCGCGAGCCGGTCGCGTCCATGATGTCGACGCACTCGAGCAGATGACCCACCGCCTTGCGCCGCACCGCCGGGTCCGGATGGCAGACGCTGCCGAGCCGGTAGTCGTCGTCCTGGAAGGTGTTGGAGTTGATCGTGCCCAGCCGCAGCCCGCGCTCCTGCGCGTACGCGGCCAGCGACGCGTAGTCGTCCACCCGGTCCCACGGTATGTGCAGCGCCACGGTCGGCGCCGCACCCGTGAACTCGTGCACCTGGGCGGCGTCGTCCAGTTTCTCGCGCGGACTGCGCGGGACACCCGCCTGGGTGAACACCTTGAACCGGGTGCCCGAGTTCCCGTACGCCCATGACGGCGTCTCGACGGACTGGGTCCTGAGCGCGGCCTTCACCGCGGCGAGGTCGGTCACTCGGGGCTCCTGCGGGGTCAGTGGTACGGCGGATTTCATGAAACGATTCAGAACGCGAAGCTAAAAGCCTCATCGGCGGCTGTCAACCCCTCCGGAGTCGCGAAAGCCCCCTGGATTCCCGCCCGTTCAGGCGCGATCGCCGACCGCCGGAACTTTTTCGATGCGGCCCCATTGACTCGGCCTGACGGGCACGCCTACCGTCCCGGCAACCCGTTTGAAACCTTTCACGCCACCGTGAGCACCACCCGCCGGTGTCGTCGAGGAGCCCCCATGACCCACCCGTCCGACACGGGTCCCGCCCCGGTGCTGGCGCTCAGGGACGTCTCCAAGTCCTTCGGCGCGGTGCGGGCCCTGAGGAATGTGTCCCTGGAACTGTCACCCGGAGAGGTGCACGCCCTCGCCGGGGAGAACGGCGCGGGCAAGTCGACCCTCATCAAGACGCTCGCCGGTGTGCACCGCCCGGACTCCGGCCGGCTGCTGCTCGACGGCGAGCCGACCGTCTTCCACGGCCCGGCCGACGCCCGCGCCGCCGGTATCGCCGTGATCTACCAGGAGCCGACCCTCTTCCCCGATCTGTCGATCGCCGAGAACATCTTCATGGGCCGCCGGCCCCGGCGCTCCCTCGGCCGGGTCGACCACCGGGCCACCCACGCGGCGACCGTCGACCTGATGCGGCGCCTCGGCGTCGAACTGGACCCGGAGCGCCCGGCGCGCGGCCTGTCCATCGCCGACCAGCAGATAGTGGAGATCGCCAAGGCGCTCTCCTTCGACGCCCGTGTCCTGATCATGGACGAGCCGACCGCGGCACTCACCGGCAGCGAGGTGGACCGGCTCTTCGGCGTCGTCCGCACCCTGCGCGACCAGGGCGCCGCGGTGCTGTTCATCTCCCACCGGCTGGAGGAGATCTTCCGGATCTGCCGGCGCGTCACCACGCTGCGCGACGGCGCCCGGATCTCCACCGAACCACTGGACCGGATCACCGAGGACGATCTCGTACGGCGCATGGTGGGACGGGACCTCGACGAGCTCTATCCGGAACGGGACGCCGAACCGGGGCGGGTCGCCCTGAGCGTGCGGCGGCTGACCCGCGAGGGTGTCTTCACCGATGTGTCCTTCGAGGTGCGGCGCGGGGAGATCGTCGGTCTCGCCGGTCTCGTCGGCGCCGGCCGTACGGAGGTGGCGCGGGCCGTGTTCGGCGTCGACCGCTGGGACGCGGGCGAGGTCCGGGTCGACGGCAGGCCCCTCACCAACGGCGCGCCCTCCACCGCGATGGCCGCCGGGCTCGCCCTGGTGCCCGAGGACCGGCGCGCCCAGGGGCTGGTGATGGGCCATTCCATCGAGCGGAACATCGGCCTGACCGGGCTGCGGACGACCGTCCGGGCCGGACTGATGGACCGCCGGGCCGAACGCAGCCGCTCCCTCGACTGGGCGGTCAGGCTCCGGGTCAAGTACGCCCGGATCGCCGACGCCGTGTCCACCCTGTCCGGCGGCAACCAGCAGAAGGTCGTCCTCGCCAAGTGGCTGGCCACCGGCCCCAAGGTGCTGATCGTCGACGAGCCCACCCGCGGCATCGACGTCGGCACCAAGGCCGAGGTGCACCGGCTGCTCGGCGAACTCGCCGCCGACGGTGTGGCGATACTGATGATCTCCTCCGATCTGCCCGAGATCCTCGGCATGGCCGACCGGGTCCTGGTGATGCACGAGGGCCGGCTCACCGCCGAGATCCCGCGCTCCGAGGCCACCGAGGAGACGGTGCTGGCCGCCGCCACCGGGAGGGCCGCCGCATGACGGTGACCGCGCCCCACCCCGCCCCCGCCGCGGACGTGCCCAGGTCCAGCGGCACCCGGCTGGTCGAACGCGTCGTCCGGATGCGTGAACTCGCCATCCTGGCCGTCTTCCTGGTGATGATCGCCGTCACCTGGCTGGGCAACAACGCGTTCCTGTCCGAGCAGGGCATCAAGGACCTGCTTCTGAACGCGACGATCCTGGTGCTGGTCGCCACCGGCCAGTCCCTGGTCGTGATCACCGGGAACGTCGATCTGTCGGTCGGCTCCACCCTCGGCATCAGCGCCTTCGCGGCCGGAACCTTTCTGCACGGCGGCGGTGACGCGTTCCTGGCGGTGGTGCTGGCGATCCTGCTCGGCGTGGGCCTCGGCCTGCTGAACGGGCTGCTGGTCAGCCTCGGCCAGGTTCCCGCGCTCGTCGTCACCCTCGGCACGCTCTACATCATCCGCGGCATCGACTCCATCTGGGTCGGCGCCCGCCAGATCACGGCGTCCGATCTCCCCGCGGGATTCGTCGACTTCGGCTCCGGCGGGATCTCGGCGATCCCCTGGCCGGCCCTCGTCGCCCTGGCCGTCCTGGTGGTGACCGCGTACTACCTCAAGCACTACGCCGGCGGACGCGAGCTGTACGCGCTCGGCTCCCACCCGGAGGCCGCGCGGCTGGCCGGTATCCCCGTACGCAGAAGGATCCTGACCGCGTACGTCTGCTGCGGTGGACTCGCCGGGCTCGCGGGAGCGCTCTATCTGGCCCGCTTCGGCAATGTCGACTCCGGCACCGGCAGCGGCTATGAACTCACCGTCGTCAGCGCGGTCGTGGTCGGCGGGGTGGTCTTCACCGGGGGCTCCGGCAGTGTCTACGGCGCGGCCCTGGGCGCACTCCTGCTGACCTCCGTCAACAGTGTGCTGCCCGCCCTCGGGGTCAGTTCCGTCTGGGTGCTCGCCGTCAACGGAGTGCTGCTGCTGCTCGCCATCGCCGTCGACCGGGTGGTCGGGCTGCGCGTGGCCTCCGCCCTGAAGAGGAGGAACGCCCGCCGTGCCTGACCCGTTGAGCCGCGCGATCCGCTGGGACACCGTCGTCGGCGCGCTGCTGCTCGTCCTTCTGCTGCTGTCGTTCTCCTTCGTGGACGGCTTCGGCAATGCGCTCAATCTGTCGTTCCTGATCGGCAACACCCTGCCGATCGCGATGATCGCGCTGCCCATGACCCTGCTGGTGGTGGCGGGTGAGATCGACCTCTCCGTGGCCTCCACCGCGGGCCTGTCGGGCGCCGTGCTGGGCAGGCTGTGGAACGAGGGCATGGCGATCGAGACGATCATTCCGCTGTGTCTGCTGCTCGGGGTGGTGTGCGGGCTGGTCAACGGCCTGCTGGTGACCCGCCTCGGACTGCCCTCCCTCGCCGTCACCATCGGCACCCTGGCCGCCTACCGGGGCATCGCACAGATCGTCCTCGGCGCGGACGCGGTGACCGACTTCCCCGCCCAGTACCTCGACTTCGCGGCCGGACGCATCGGGAACACCTTTCTCCCCCGGGCGTTCGTGCCCTATCTGGTGCTGCTCGCCATCGCCGTGCTCGTGCTGCACGCCACCCCGTTCGGCCGGTCGCTGTTCGCGGTCGGCGCCGGGGAGGAGGCCGCGCGGTTCGCGGGGATCCGGGTCAAGCGGGCCCGGCTGCTGCTGTTCACCGCCACCGGCTTCATGGCCGCGCTCACCGGGGTCTTCTGGGCCCTGCACTACGCCAGCGCCCGCTACGACAACGCCACCGGGCTCGAACTCTCCGTCGTGGCCGCCGTGTTGCTCGGCGGCGTCGACTTCGACGGCGGCCGGGGAACCCTCGGCGGGGCCGTCGCCGGGGTGTTCCTGCTGGGCGCGCTGGGGAATGTGATGAGCCTGCTCAGCGTCTCCGCACAGTCGCAGATCGTCGTGACCGGTGTCCTGCTGGTCGTCTCCGTGCTCGGCCCCCGGGTCGCGCGCCGGATCTCCGTCGCGAGGGCGGGCCGCCGGGCCGCCTCGACGCCGGCCCCGTCACTCGCCTCCCCCTCGTAAAGGACGTTCCCCGTGCGCAAGTCATCGCTCCGCCGTGCCTGCGCGGCCGTCGCCGCCGTCGCCTCCCTCTCGCTGGCCGCCACCGCCTGCGGCGGCACCACCAAGAACGACGTCGAGGAATCGGGCGGCGGCGCGACCGCCCCGACGGGCCGGGCCGACCCCCACGCACCCCTGAAGAAGGGGCTGACCGTCGGCTTCCTGCCCAAACAGGTCAACAACCCCTACTTCACCTCCGCCGACAAGGGCGGCCAGAAGGCGCTGACCGAACTGGGCTCCGCCTACAAGGAGGTGGGGCCGAACAGCGCCACCGACACCAGCGGCCAGGTGAGTTACGTCAACACGCTCACCCAGCAGCAGGTCGACGCGATGGCCGTCTCCGCGCAGGACCCGGGTGCCCTGTGCACCGCGCTCAAGCAGGCCATGAGCAACGGCATCAAGGTCGTCACCTATGACTCCGACACCAAACCCGAGTGCCGTAACGCCTTCGTCTCCCAGGCCGGTGCCGAGGACCTGGGCCGCACCGAGGTGCAACTGCTCGCCGAACAGATCGGCTACAAGGGCGAGATCGCGATCCTCTCCGCCGCGCAGACCGCGACCAACCAGAACACCTGGATCGGCTATATGAAGGACGAGCTCAAGGACCCCAAGTACAAGAACGTCAAGCTCGTCAAGGTCGCCTACGGCAACGACGACGCCCAGCAGTCCTTCCAGCAGACCCAGGGCCTGCTCCAGCAGTACCCGGACCTCAAGGGGATCATCGCCCCGACCACCGTCGGCATCAAGGCCGCGGCGCAGTATCTCTCCGGCTCCCGGTACAAGGGCAAGGTGAAGCTGACCGGTCTCGGCACCCCGAACGACATGCGCCGGTACATCAAGAACGGCACCGTGGACGCCTTCGAGCTGTGGGACCCGGCCAGGCTCGGCGAACTGGCCGCCCGCACCGCCGTCGCCCTGGCCTCCGGGCAGATCACCGGCAAGGCGGGGGAGACCTTCGAGGCCGGCGCCATGGGGACGTTCACGCTCGGCGAGGACGGCGTGATCAGCCTCGGCAAGCCGACCGTCTTCGACGCCGGGAACATCGACCGGTTCGATTTCTGACCCGGTCGCCGCCTCCCGTGCGGCCCGTCCGCCGTCGGTGAGGTCCGGCGGTACGACGCCCCCGGCGCCCGGTGCCGTCGACCGTGCGCCGCCGCGCGAGTGGGCAGGTCACGCGGGAGGCGGCGGTAATGTGAAGGCCTGCCCGCCGCCCCTCGTTCTGCTGGAGGTCCCCGCCCGATGGCTCAGTCGGTGGGTATCAAGGACGTCGCCCGTGCCGCCGGAGTCTCCGTGGGCACGGTCTCGAACGTCATCAACCGCCCCGACACGGTCGCGTCCGAGACCCGGGCCCGGGTGCTCTCCGCGATCGACCGCCTGGGCTATGTCCGCAGCGAGTCGGCGCGGCAGCTGCGGGCCGGGCGCAGCCGGATCATGGGGCTGCTCGTCCTCGACATGGGCAACCCGTTCTTCGTGGACGTGGCCCGGGGCGCCGAACGGGCCGCCCGCGCGGCCGGGCTCGGCGTCATGGTCTGCAACAGTGCGCAGAGCCCCGCCGAGGAGGCCGAGTACCTCGCGCTCTTCGCCGAGCAGCGGGTGCGCGGGGTGCTGCTCAGCCCCGCCGACGCGACCGGCCGCAACATCGAGGCGTTCCGCCGTCACGGCATCCCGTTCGTGCTGGTGGACCGGGTCGCCGAGGGGACGACCGAGTGCTCGGTCTCGGTCGACGACGTCGCGGGCGGCGCCCTGGCCGTACGGCATCTCGTCGACGCCGGGCACCGCTCCCTCGCGTATGTCAGCGGACCGCCGGGACTCCACCAGGTCCGGGACCGGCGCACCGGCGCCCTGAACGCGCTGGCCGAGGCCGGACTCGGCCCCGAGGCACTGCGTGAGCTGCCGACCGAGCGGCTCGATGTGGCCGCGGGCCGGGACGCCGGGGCCCGTCTGCTCGGGCTCGCCGACCGCCCCACCGCCGTGTTCTGCGTCAACGACCTGCTGGCGCTCGGTGTGCTGCAGGCCATGTACGCGGCCGGGGTGAGCGTCCCCGACGACCTCGCCATCGTGGGCTACGACGACATCGAGTTCGCCGCCGCGGCCGCCGTGCCGCTCACCTCCGTACGGCAGCCCGCCGTCACCCTGGGCGCGCTCGCCGCGGAGCTGCTGCTGGAGGAGACCGGGGCGGAGGCGGGGCAGCGGCGCCATGAGCACCGGAGGGTGGTGCTCCAGCCGGAGCTGGTGGTGCGCCGCTCCAGTCTGGCGCCCCGCTGAGCCGCGCCCGGGCGGACCCGGGCGGACCCGGGATCCCCGGTGGCCGGTCCCGGTCCCCGGTCTCCCGGGAGGGTGTGCTCAACTGGGACGCGGCCTGGAATCCGTCCACTCGGGAGCACCGTTGAG
The DNA here is from genome assembly GCF_008704995.1 of Streptomyces nodosus. NCBI lineage: Bacteria > Bacillati > Actinomycetota > Actinomycetes > Kitasatosporales > Streptomycetaceae > Streptomyces > Streptomyces nodosus. Next base: position 999,044 of record NZ_CP023747.1, on the reverse strand, counting down.
TCTCAGCTACCGCCAGCCCGGCATCGTCCTCACCGACCGTCGTTTTGTCGTACCCCTCGACCATGACGACCCGGACGGGGAGACGATCGAGCTGTATGCGCGGGAGGTCGTCGCGGGTGACCGGGCGGACGCCGAACTGCCCTGGCTGCTCTACCTCCAGGGCGGCCCCGGCTTCGGGGCGAATCGTTTCGTCGGGAAGCAGGCCTGGCTCGGCCGCGCCCTTCAGGACCATCGGGTCCTGCTCCTGGACCAGCGCGGCACCGGGGCCTCCACCCCCGCCAACCGGCAGACGCTCCCGCTGCGCGGCGGCCCCCGTGAGCAGGCCGACTATCTGACGCACTTCCGCGCGGACTCCATCGTCCGCGACTGCGAGGCCATCCGGCCGAGGGTCACCGGAGGGGCCCCGTGGACGGTCCTCGGGCAGAGCTTCGGCGGTTTCTGCACCGTCAACTACCTCTCCACCGCCCCCGAGGGCCTGAGTGCCGCCGTGATCACCGGAGGGCTGCCCTCCCTCGACGCCCACGCGGACGACGTCTACCGGGCCGCCTATCCGCGCATCGAACGCAAGGTCGCCGCCCACTACGCCCGCTATCCGCAGGACGTGGAGCGCGCCCGGCGGATCGCCGAACACCTGCTCCAGCACGAGCCGGTCCTCAGCGGCGGTCACCGGCTCACCGTCGAGGCCTTCCAGTCCCTCGGCATCCTGCTGGGCAGCGGCGACGGCAGCCACCGCCTGCACTACCTGCTCGAGGACGCCTTCGTCCGCACCCCGGGGGGCCTCGCGCTCTCCGACGCCTTCCAGGAGCAGGTCCAGGCGCTGCTCTCGTACGCGGGCCACCCCCTGTACGCGCTGGTCCACGAGGCCATCTACGGCCAGGACGACCGTCCCACCGCCTGGTCGGCGGAGCGGATGCGGGCCGAGTTCCCGCAGTTCGACGCCGCCAAGGCGCTGGCGGGCGACGGACCGGTGCTGTTCACGGGCGAGTCCGTGCACCCCTGGATGTTCGACACCGATCCGGCGCTGCGCCCGCTGCGCGAGACCGCGCAACTGCTCGCCGAGCGCACCGACTGGACGCCGCTGTACGACACCGCCCGGCTGGCCGCCAACGAGGTTCCGGCGGCCGCGGCGATCTACCACGACGACATGTATGTCGACACCGCCCACGCCCTGCGGACGGCTCGCTCGATCCGTGGTCTGCGCACCTGGGTCACGAACGAGTTCGAACACGACGGTGTGCGGGTGGGCGGCCCCCGGGTCCTGGACCGCCTGCTGGCGCTGATCCGGGACGAGGCCTGATTCCGGGCGACCCCCAGCCCTCGGCCACGAGGGCGCCCCGCCGTACGACCGCTTCCGGGTGGTGCCGCATCACCCGGACGCGGCCGCATGGTTGGATCGGTCGCGGACGTATACGGACGGCCGTGCGAAACGGGGACCGATGGACGACGAGAAGCAACTGGCCGAACGCTTCCAGGCGCACCGCGGCCATCTCCGGGCCGTCGCCTATCGGATGCTCGGCTCGCTGAGTGAGGCCGAGGACGCCGTCCAGGAGGCCTGGCTGAGGCTGAGCCGTTCCGATGTGAGCGAGGTGGAGAATCTCGGCGGCTGGCTCACCACCGTCGTCGGCCGTATCTGTCTCGATCTGCTCCGTTCCCGCGGGGCGCGCCGCGAGGAACCCCTGACGGACACCTTTGTGCCCGACCCCGTCGTCACCCCGCTGGACCGGGTCGACCCCGAACAGCAGGCGCTGTTCGGCGACTCGGTCGGGCTGGCCCTGATGGTGGTGCTGGAGACGCTGGGGCCCGCCGAACGACTGGCCTTTGTGCTGCACGACCTGTTCGCCGTGCCCTTCGACGACATCGCACCCGTCGTGGGGTGCACCTCCGTCGCCACCCGCCGGCTCGCCAGCCGGGCCCGCCGCCGGGTGCAGGACGCCGAGCCCGCGGCCGATCCGGACCCGGGGCGCCGGCGCGAGGTGCTGGAGGCGTTCCTCGCGGCCTCGCGCGGCGGAGACTTCGACGCCCTGGTCGCCGTGCTCGATCCGGAGGTGGTGCTGCGGGCCGACGCCGGTGCTCTGGCCACCGGGATGGCGGCGTCCAAGGTGCTGCGCGGCGCGAAGTCCGTGGCGGAGGGGGCGTTCATGTTCCGGGGGACCTCCCGGTATGCCCGGCTCGTCCTGGTCAACGGTGAGATCGGGCTGGTCACGGCGCCCGAGGGGCGGCCGGTGTCGGTCATGGCCGTCACCGTCGCCGACGGCAGGATCACCCGTATATACATCCTGTCCGACCCGGAACGCCTGGAGCGGCTGGACCTTGCCGGGACGGGCCTCTGAGGTGAACGTCATGCACACGTCCCCGCCGCCCGCCGACCCCTCCGGGCTCCGCGCCGACTGCGCCCGCTGCTTCGCCCTGTGCTGTGTCGCGCTGCCCTTCGCTTGCTCGGCGGACTTCGCCGTCGACAAGGACGCCGGTACGCCCTGCCGCAACCTCAGGGACGACCTCCGCTGCGGCATCCATGCCGAGCTGCGGCCCCGTGGGTTCTCCGGCTGCACGGTCTATGACTGCTTCGGCGCGGGACAGAAGGTCTCGCAGATCACCTTCGGCGGACAGGACTGGCGGTCGGTCGGCCGGGAGCACGCCCGGCGGATGTTCGACGTGTTCCCCGTGATGCGTCAACTGCACGAACTGCTCCGGTATCTGGCCGAGGCGCTCGCCCTGCCCGCGGCCCGTCCGGTGCACGCCGACCTCCGCCGCATGCTGGAGACCACCGAGCGGCTCACTCTGGGGACCCCGGAGGAACTCGGGCGGCTGGACGTGGGGGCCCACCGGCAGGAGGTCGACGTCCTGCTGCTGCGCACCAGTGAGCTGGCGCACGCCGGTGCCGGGCGCGGGCGGAAGGACCGCCGGGGCGCGGATCTGATCGGTGCCCGGCTGCGGAAGGCCGACCTCCGCGGGGCGAGTCTGCGCGGCGCCCGCCTGATAGCCGCCGACCTCACGGGCGCCGACCTCAGGGGCGCGGATCTGATCGGCGCCGATCTGCGGGACGCGGACCTCACCGACGCCGATCTGACCGGCGCCCTCTTTCTGACCCAGCCCCAGGTCGACGCGGCACGGGGCGGCGCGGGCACCAGGCTTCCGCACTCGGTCACGCGGCCCGCCCACTGGACGGCGTGCGCCTGACACCGCGCCGCCGGCGGATCCGGCGCGGCGGTGGACGCGTTCGTTCCGGATTCCCTGACCTGGTTGGCGTGCGTCGCGATCTCCGGTAAGTTAGGCAAGCCTTACCTAAGGAGGTTGGAATGGCCGACCGACACGCCTGGATGGCCGCGCCCGCGGCGGCGGAGCGCGCCCGGACCCTGGTGGCCGTCGCCTGGTCCTGTGCGGTGACCACCGACGGTGGCCGGGAGGAGCTCGTCGGCGCGCACTCCGTCGCCCCGGACGGCCGGGTGCTGCTGCGCCCGCCCGAGGACAGTGTGCTGTTCTCCGCCGCGATCTGCGCACCGCGCGGCGAGGCCTCCGCGGTGCTGGAGTTCGCCGATGTCGCGCCCGTCCCCGTACGGTCCCGGATCCGTGCCCGGCTCTGGCTGGCCGGGTCGTTCCTGCCCGACGAGGACCATCTGGTGTTCCGGCCGAGCCGACTCGCCCTGCGCCGGTCGCGCCAGGTCGTCTCGATCGACGCCGAGGAGTACGCGGCCGCCGGGCCCGACCCGCTCGCCGGGGCCGAGGCGCGGCTGCTCACCCATCTCGCCGACGCCCACCCGGAGGCCGTCGAGCGGCTCACCCGCCTTGTCGACCCCCGCAGTCTGCACGGTGCCGTCCGTGTCAAGCCGCTCGCCGTCGACCGTCACGGACTGACGCTGCGCGTCGAGCGGGTCCGCGACCACGGCGATGTGCGCCTGGCGTTCCATGAGCCCGCCGATGATGTCGCCGGGCTGACCGAGCGCATGCAGGTGCTGCTCGCCCACGCCGCCCGGACCTCCTGTGCCCGCCCGCTACAGCGGCAGCGCACAGACGGCGACGGGTGAGGCGAACGGCTCGCCGGCCGACCGCAGTTCGCCGCTGCCGTGGTCGACATGGAAGACGCTGACCGTGGACGACCGCTGGTTCGCCGTGAACAGCAGCCCGCCGTCGGGGGAGAGCGCCAGATGGCGGGGGAAGTCCCCGCCCACCGGCACACTGCCGAGCAGTCGCAGGCGGGCGCCTCGGGCCTCGATCCCGTAGCGGGTCACGGTGTTGTGACCGCGGTTGGCGAGATACGCGTACGCCCCGTCCCTGGTCACCGCGAACTGAGCGGGGTAGTTGGTGCCTCTGCCCCCGCCCGTGGACTGCGGTTCGCCCAGGGTCAGGCGCCCGCTCGCCGGGTCGTAGGCGCAGACGACGGCCGTGTTGTCGAGCTCGTTGGCCAGATAGGCGAAACGGCCGCCCGGGTGGAAGGTGAGATGCCTCGGTCCCGCGCCCGGCCGGGTGCGCGCCCGGGAGACCTCGGTGAGCGTCCCCCGGGACTGGTCGAGCCGGTAGGTGTAGACGGTGTCGGTGCCCAGATCGACCGCGATCACATGCCTGCCGTCGGGCGCGGTGAGGAACTGGTGGGCGTGCGGCCCCTGCTGGCCCGGTCCGGGCGGCGGGCTGGAATGGGTGACGAGGGCGGTGCGCTCACCGAGCGCACCGGAGGCCTTGATGGGATGCACGGCCACACTGCCCGAGGCGAAGTTGGCGCTGAGCAGCCAGCGCCCGCTGGGATGCACCGACACATGGCAGGGGCCCGCCCCGCCCGTGCTGCGACTGCCGAGGATCTCGTGCCCGGGCAGGCGCACGGCCGTCACCGTGCCGTCCTGCCGCTCGTCCACGGCGTAGAGGGTGCGCCCGTTCGGGTGAACCGCCAGATACGACGGATCGGGCACCCCGGTCAGTGTCCCCTTGCCGCTGATCCTGCCGGTCCTCGGGTCGTAGGCCGCCAGGCCGATGCCCCGTCCGCCGCCCCGCATCGAGGTGTAGGTGCCGATGTAGAGCGGCCGGGGACCGGCGGGCCGGCTCGGCGGGGACGACACCGGAGCCTCCCGGGGCGCGGTCGGTGCGCTCCGGGACGTGACGGGCGCCGGGATCGCCGCGACCGCGGTGACGGCCGTGGCGGCGCCGAGGAAACGGCGTCTGCTCCAGCGGTCGCCCAGCGAACCCCGTGCCGGTTTCGCGTCTGTGTCCATGCCCGTACCTCGGAAATCGACGACCTCAGCTATGACAGTCACCATGGCGCGGATCGACCGCCGAGTGCAAGGTGAGCAATACCCGTTGCGTGGGGTGCAACGGGGGTGACTGTCAGTCGCCGACCAGGGCGGGCTTGCCCGGTGCGTCCCGCCGTGGAGCAGCAGTCGAACCGGGGAGGTCCCGCCGCCGTGCGCCCGTCGTCATCGCGACGGTCGTCATCGGAAACGACGCCGGGGAGCCGGACGGTTCCGGCCGCCCGGGAGCAGAGCGCGCAGCCGGGCCGCCCGTCCGTCGCGCACCAGGTCCCGCAGTCTGGCCAGGCGCGGGTTGCGCTCGCGCTCCTCCCGGGTGCCGCGGTCCAGCTCCTCCAGCAGCCGGCGAGCGCGGTGCTCCGTGTCCAGCTCGTCCAGGATGCGGTTGACCTCGGTGAGGACCGCGCCGTGGAAGTGCCACCACCGTGCGTCCCGCCGGGCGTCCTCGAGAAGCAGTCCGGCCAGCTTGTCGCGGGTCGCGCCCGCCGTGGTCAGCTGCTCGGCGAGCCGGGCCTCGGCGGACTCGGCGTTGCTGCTGACCTCGGTGGTGACGAGCACCGCGAAGCTCACCACCGCGTCACCGATCTCGGACAGCAGCCGCTCCAGCGTCGCCCCCGTCTCGGGTTCGAACAGCGGCTCGGGGTCCCGCTCCTTCGCGAGGTCGGCGACGGTGCGTGCGATCACCCGCAGCACGACCGTGACGATCTCCAGCGTGTCCAGTCCGGTGCGCAGCACGATGCGGTGCAGCAGGCCCTCACGGACCCGGGGGTTGAGCTTCAGACTGTCCTCGGCCTGCCGCAGGGCCGCGTCCACCAGGACGATCTCATGGTCGAGCCGGCGCGCCTCATACAGGTTCACGGTCGCCCGGGTGGCGGCACCGCGGCCCGCGGTCTCCTCGGCGACCCGCAGCATCAACTGCCGTATCCGACGGGCCAGCCCCTCGATGGACTCCCCGGCGGCGCTCACCCACACCGGGGGAGCGAAGACGAAGTTGGTGCCCAGGCCCACCGCCGCGCCGATCAGGGTCTCCACCACCCGCGCCCAGGCCGTGCTGCCCACCTGGGTCACCCCGAGCACCAGCATGGCGCTGATCGCCACCTCGGGCACGAACTCGCTGACCCGTACGAGATGACCGACGGCCAGTGAGGCCAGGATGATCAGGGCGAGGCTCCACCAGGTCAGACCCACCAGGATGCTGAAGCCGATGGCGATGACGACGCCGGTCACCACGGCGTTCACCCGGCGCACGCTCGTGGTGAGCGTCGCATAGAGCGTCACCTGGACCACGAGCAGCGCCGTCAGGGGGGCCGTGAGCGGGGCCGGTTCGGGGCTGAGGTGCAGCGCGACCACATAGGCGATGGTCGCGGCCCCCGTCGAACGCACCGCCTGGACGACCTCGGGCTCCTGGCGCCACTTCGCGATCCGGGAGACGCCCCCCGTCCACGCAGCATGAACATCTCGCATCCCAGGGGGCCTTCCCGTTCCACGTGGGCGACGAACGTATGCAGGAACGTATCCGAGGAACGGGTTTCCCGGACAGGGGGGAGCGCATGTCCCCTGACCTGGGTGGGGAGGTCAGACGAACAGGGTGTCGAGGAAGGAGGAGAGATTGCCCACCGTCCGGGCGATCTGCTCCTCGGTGGTGAGGCTCTCCTCGAAGCGGCCCCCGGCCTCGGACACCTTCTTCCCGCGTACATAGAGGGAGCACGCCAGGTCGGTGCACATATAGACGCCCACCGAGTTTCCCTCGCGTCCCGCGGCCCCCGCCTTGCGGGCCGTCATCAGGGAGACGCCGCTGCCGGGGTGGGTGGTCAGGCACAGTGAGCACATGCTCCGGTGCAGAAAGCCGCGCTGCGAGGAGGGAAAGCGCAGGGTGACCCCGATCAGCCGGCCGGCGTGCTCGGTGACCAGATAGCTGCGATCGGGTGCCCCGGGGTCGCGCCAGCCGAGGAAGTCCAGGTCGCCCCAGGGGCGTTCATCGAGGTCACGTGGTATCGACAGGCGTTTGGCCTCGCCCTTCGAGCAGTTGATGAACGAGGCGCGGATGTCCTGCTCGCTGAGTGGTCTCATGAGGATCCTTCTGGGCGCTTATCAACCTAGGTGCCCTAGGTTTCCAGCTAAGGTATCCAGCTCCCAGGGGATACGCCAATGAATTTCCGGCACCCGCACGCACGGATGCGAGGTGCGCTAGTCGCTCTCGGACGGCTTGCCCGCCCGGGCCTGGATCTCCGCCTCGACGTCGCTGCGGGTCCGGTCGTGCTCCTTGGCGTACTCGGTGATCTCCAGTTGGAGGTCGCGGTCGAGGTCGCGCCAGGCGCGGACGGCGGTCTCGTACAGATCGCTCTGCTGCCTGGTCCACGAGGCGAGGGTGGGAGGGCCGTAGCGCTCGCGCAGTTCGGCGGCCTGCGCCTCCGCCTCGTTCGCCGCGCGCTGCATCTCCACGAGTTCCTCAAACGTCGTCGCCACGGCCCCGGATATTAGGCGGGCTCACCGGGGGCCCGGTTCCGCGACCCGCACGGCGGACCCCGAGATCGACCGGTCGGCCCTGAAGGCGGTCGTTCGAGGTGCGGACCCTGGTGCCCGGAGCCGCCGAAACGGGCGAACGGGGCGTACGGTGACCCCGCTCGAAGCCCCCGTGCGGACCACATCGCGCACCCGCCCGGGCCCTTGCGTCCTCATGTCTTAAATTAGGGTCTGATTTAAGAGTGGGAGGAACCGCGCGTTCGGTGGTGGCGCAGCGGTATTGTGCAGGTCAAGCAGGTTCGGAGGGAGCCACATGGCGGGGCGGAACGGGCGCACGGTGCGTGATCTGCGCCGGGCCAATCGAGCCGAGGTGCTGCGACGGCTCTATTTCGACGGCCCGATGAGCCGCTTCGAGCTGGGTCCGGCGACCGGTCTGAGCTCCGGCTCGATCAGCAATGTGGTCGCCGAACTGGTCGCGGAGGGCCTGGTCGAGGAGGCGGGCAGCGTGGACTCCGACGGCGGCCGCCCGCGCACCCTGCTCCGGGTCGCGCCCACCAGCGGACACATGATCGGCGTCGATGTCGGCGAGACCCGGGTGCGCGTCGAACTGTTCGACCTGACCCTCACGGAACTCGCCCGTACCGAACGCCCGCTCGAACATCAGCGGTACGACGTCGAGGTCGTCGTCGGCCATATCCGTGACGGCATCGCGGAGGTCCTGGCCACGGCGGACATCTCACCCGAACGGCTCCTCGGCGTCGGTATCGGCGTGCCCGGCATCGTCGCCCGTACCCCCGACCGGGGCGCCGTGGTGCACGGGCAGACGATCGGCTGGGACGCCGTCCCGGTCGAGTCCCTGCTCCGGGCCACCTGCCGGCTCCCCGAATCCGTGCCGTTCTTCATCGACAACGGGGCCAAGACCCTCGGCCAGGCCGAGATGTGGTTCGGCGCCGGACGTGGCGCCCACAACGCGGTCGTGGTCCTCTTCGGCTCCGGCGTCGGCGCCTGCCTGGTCACCGAGGAGGTCGGCAGCGGCCGGGCCGTGGAGTGGGGCCATCTGACCGTCCGGGTCAGGGGGCGCCGTTGCCGCTGCGGCGCGCTCGGCTGCCTGGAGGCGTACGCGGGCGCGGAGGCCCTCCTCGGCCGCTGGCGCGAGCAGGGTGGACGGCCGCCGAGGGACGCCGACGAGGAGACCGCGCTGACCGCCCTGCTGGCCGCCGCCTATCCGCCCGAGGGCGCCGAGGCCGACCCGGTGGCGCAGGCCGTGGTGGAGGAGACCGCCGAGTATCTGGGCGCGGGGCTGTCCGACCTGATCAACCTGTTCCAGCCCGAGCGGATCCTGATCGGCGGCTGGGCGGGCCTCCAGCTCGGCTCCCGGTTCCTGTCCGTGGTGCGCCGGTACGCGACCTCGTACGCGCTGCGCTATCCGGCCGACCGGGTCTCGATCGACCTCGGCAGGCTCGGCCCGGACGCCGTCACGGTCGGCGCCGCGATCCTGCCGCTCGCCGACTTCTTCGCCCGCGGCGGCCGTCGCGCGGAGCCCGTGAGCGAGGGGCAGCCCCCGGCCTGGCGCACGGCCCTGGAGGAACGCACCCCACGCTGACGGGCGATGTCCCGCGTGACAGGGCGCGGACCCTGACATGGACGAGGGCCGACCTCGCGGGGCCTGGCCCTCGTCCATGGGTCGGGCCCCGGCCCGGCTTCCGGGCCTCGGCTGGTCGTGCGCCCGGCGCGGGGACGACGTGCCCCCGCCGCCCGGCCGATCTCCCCGGGGGCTGGCTCTCACCCCATGTGTGGGGCGCCCGCCCGGCTTCCGGGCCTCGGCTGGTCGTGCGCCCGGCGTGGGGACGACGTGCTGGCTCTCACCCCATGTGTCGGGCGCCCGCTCGGCTTCCGGGCCTCGACTGGTCGTGCGCCCGGCGCCCGGGGATGCCGCGCGCCACCGCCCCGCCGAGCCGCGGTACCCGTGGCCCTCGTACGGCGTGCCCGGAAGCGCGTGCCCCGATGGCGCCGCCGTCGGCAGGCGCTCGGACGCCGTACGACCGGCCCGGCCCGTGGGCCTCGACGCCGCAGCGCCCAGGCGGGGTCGCCCCACGGGCGAGGGCGGGGCCCGGGCGGCGGCCCGGGGTTTCGCGTAAGTCCGTCGCGGTACTCGCGGCCTCGCTCACCGGGGTCCGCGTTGCGCTCGCGGGACCTCTGGCCCTGACGAACAATGGAGGACGCCGTGACCCACCACCGGCACCGGCAGCGCGGCGGGAAGGCCGGCCCGATCCCGCGGGACATGCCGGACCAGCAGGCCCGCACGGGTCAAGACCCATGGGACGCCCGTCGGCACACCGGGGACGAAGCCGCCACGGACGTCCCCGACACGGACGAGGCGGGCACGGGCAGAAAGGGCGCCCCCCGGTCGGGCGCGGTCCACCCCGAACACCCCGTACCGGACGAGCCCCCCGCCTGACCCGTACAGGAGGCCCCATGTCCCTGGCAGACCGGCTGCGCCGCTGGCCCGTCCACCGCCAGCTCACCGGAGACGACCCCACCGGCCGGGGGAACGCGGTGAAGTCCTCCGCCACCGAACGCCTCAGGCCGCGCACGGACACCGCCGAACGGGTGGTGTCCTCCATCTGCCCGTACTGCGCGGTCGGTTGCGGCCAGCAGGTGTATGTGAAGGACGACAAGGTCGTCCAGATCGAGGGCGACCCCGCCTCCCCGATCAGCCGTGGCCGGCTCTGCCCCAAGGGCGCCGCCAGCCTTCAGCTCACCACCGGACCGGCCCGCCGCCACCAGGTCCTCCACCGGCGCCCGTACGCCACCGACTGGGAGCCCCTGGACCTGGAGACCGCGATGGACATGGTCGCCGAACGGGTGATCCGCACCCGCCGGGAGACCTGGCAGTGGGAGCAGGAGGGCGTCCGCACGGTGCGCACCATGGGCATCGCCAGCCTGGGCGGCGCGACCCTGGACAACGAGGAGAACTACCTCATCAAGAAGCTGCTGACCGGCCTCGGCGTGGTCCAGGTGGAGAACCAGGCCCGGGTCTGCCACAGCTCCACGGTCGCCGGCCTCGGCACCTCCTTCGGCCGCGGCGGCGCCACCACCTTCATGCAGGACCTCCAGCACTCCGACTGCATCGTCATCCAGGGCTCCAACTACGCCGAATGCCATCCGGTCGGCTTCCAGTGGGTGATGGAGGCCAAGCTGCGCGGCGCCACCGTCATCCATGTCGACCCCCGTTACACCCGCACCAGCGCGCTCGCCGACCTGCACGTCCCGATCCGCGTGGGCAGCGACATCGTCTTCCTCGGCGGGATCATCAACCATGTCCTCACCGAGGAGAAGGACTTCCGCGAGTACGTCCTCCACTACACCAACGCGGCCACCCTGGTCGGCGAGGACTTCCGCGACACCGAGGACCTCGACGGCGTCTTCTCCGGGCTCCACCAGGACACCCGGCACTACGACCCGTGCAGCTGGCAGTACGAGGGTGTGGAGGTGCGGCAGCCCCTGGGCGACGTCGACCAGCAGTACGAGGAGAGCCTGCACCGCACCGCCGGCTCCGAGGCGTACGGCTCCGGCGGCGCCCGCACCGGCCAGCACGCGCCCGCCGACCCCACGCTGCGCCACCCCCGCTGCGTCTACCAGGTCCTCAAACGCCACTTCGCCCGCTACACCCCCGAAGCGGTCGAGGAGATCTGCGGTGTCCCGAAGGAGACGTTCCTGCGGGTGTGCGCGGAACTGACCGCCAACTCGGGCCGCGACAGGACCAGCTCGTTCGTCTACGCGGTCGGCTGGACCCAGCACTCGACCGGCTCGCAGTTCATCCGCGCCGCGAGCATCCTCCAACTGCTGCTCGGCAACATCGGGCGCCCGGGCGGCGGCATCCAGGCGCTGCGCGGACACGCCTCCATCCAGGGCTCCAGCGACATCCCGACCCTCTTCAACCTGCTGCCCGGTTATCTGCCGATGCCGCACGCCCACGCCCATCTGAGCCTCGACGACTGGGTGGAGGCCACCCGCACCGAGAAGGGCTACTGGGCGGACGCACGGGCGTACTTCGTCAGCCTGCTGAAGGCCTACTACGGCGACGCGGCCACCCCCGAGAACGACTTCTGCTTCGACCACCTGCCACGACTGACCGGGTCCCACGGCCACTACGACACGGTGATGGCCCAACTGGACGGCGTCTGCAAGGGCTACTTCCTGATGGGCGAGAACCCTGCCGTCGGATCCGCCAACACCCGGCTGCAACGCCTCGGCATGGCCCGGCTCGACTGGCTGGTGGTACGGGACTTCTCCCTGATCGAGTCCGCCACCTGGTGGAAGGACGGACCGGAGATCGAGAGCGGCGAACTGCGCACCGAGGACATCGCCACCGAGGTGTTCTTCTTCCCCGCCGCCGCGCACACCGAGAAGTCCGGCTCCTTCACCAACACCAACCGCTGGGTGCAGTGGCGCCACCAGGCCGTCGAACCGGAGGGCGAGGCACGCAGCGACCTGTGGTTCATGTACCACCTGGGCCGCCGCATCAAGGAGGCGCTGGCCGGCTCCGCCGACCCCATGGACCGGCCGTTCCTCGATCTGACCTGGGACTACCCGCTCAGCGGACCGCTGCGGGAACCCGTCGCGGACTCCGTGCTCGCCGAGATCAACGGCCACGGTCCGAACGGCGCCCCGCTCAGCGGACACACGGAGCTGAAGGACGACGGTTCCACCGACTGCGGCTGCTGGATCTACTGCGGCGTCTACGCGGACGGCGTCAACCAGGCGGCCCGCAAGAAGCCGCACACCGAACAGGACTGGGTGGCCGCCGAATGGGCCTGGGCCTGGCCCGACAACCGCCGCATCCTCTACAACCGTGCCTCCGCGGCCCCCGACGGCACCCCGTGGAGCGAGCGCAAGAAGTACCTCTGGTGGGACCCGGAGGCCGGCAGGTGGACCGGCTACGACCGCCCCGACTTCGTACCGGACCGCGCCCCCGACCATGTGCCCGACGGCGACGCGACCGGACCCGACGCGCTGCGCGGCGACGACCCGTTCGTCATGCAGGCGGACGGCAAGGGCTGGCTGTACGCGCCCGCCGGCCTGGAGGACGGGCCGCTGCCCACGCACTACGAACCCCAGGACTCCCCGCTCCCCAACGCCCTCTACCCGGAGGTCCCGCGCAACCCGGTACGGCGGCTGCTGCCCCGCGAGGGCAACCTCTACCACCCCAGCGGCGACGAGAAGGGCGCCGAGGTGTTCCCGTACGTCGTCACCACCTACCGGCTCACCGAGCACTTCACGGCCGGTGGCATGAGCCGCTGGTCGGAGTATCTGTCCGAACTCCAGCCGGAGTTCTTCTGCGAGGTCTCGCCCGCGCTGGCCCGCGAACGGGGCCTGGAGCACGGCGGCTGGGCCACCATCGTCACCGCCCGCAACGCGGTGGAGGCACGGGTGCTGGTCACGGACCGGATCCGGCCCCTGACGGTACAGGGCCGCACCGTCCATCAGATCGGACTGCCCTTCCACTGGGGCCCCAACGGCCTCTCCACCGGTGACGCCGCCAATGAACTGGTGCACATCGCCCTCGACCCCAACGCCCATATCCAGGAGGACAAGGCGCTCACCGCCGACATCCGCCCCGGGCGCCGGCCCCGAGGCCCGGACCTGCCGAGGCTGGTCGCCGAGTACCGCAGGCGCGCGGGGATCACCGACACCACCGGGACGGAGGTCACGACATGAGCGAGGAGCGGGTCGGATTCTTCACCGACACCTCCGTCTGCATCGGCTGCAAGGCGTGCGAGGTGGCCTGCAAGGAGTGGAACGCGATCCCCGAGGACGGGCTGGAGCTGACCGGGATGTCGTACGACAACACCCGGGCGCTCGGCGCCTCCACCTGGCGGCATGTCGCCTTCGTCGAGCAGCCGCGGCCGGACGGACGCACCCGGCTCCCGTTGGCGGACGGGCAGCAGGCGGCCGAGGAGCCCGCCCCGGACGGCGGGGAGGTGCGCTGGCTGATGTCCTCCGACGTGTGCAAGCACTGCACCCATGCCGCCTGCCTGGACGTCTGCCCGACGGGCTCGCTGTTCCGCACCGAGTTCGGCACCGTCGTCGTCCAGCAGGACATCTGCAACGGCTGCGGCTACTGCGTGCCGGCCTGCCCGTACGGCGTCATCGAGCAACGCCCGGCCGACGGACGGGCCTTCAAATGCACCCTGTGCTACGACCGGCTCGGCACCGGACTGGAACCCGCGTGCGCCAAGGCCTGCCCCACCGAGTCCATCCAGTTCGGCCCCCTGGAGGAACTGCGCGAGCGGGCCGCGCTGCGCGTCGACGAACTGCACCGGGCCGGGGTCACCGACGCCCGGCTCTACGGCCACGACCCGGACAACGGGGTGGGCGGCGACGGCGCGTTCTTCCTCCTCCTGGACGAACCCGAGGTGTACGGGCTGCCTCCCGACCCCGTGGTCACCACCCGTGATCTGCCGGCGATGTGGCGGCACGCAGGAGCCGCGGCCGTCTCGCTGCTGGGCGGCATCGCGCTGACCTTCGTACTGGCCGGAAGGGAGCGACGATGACCAGCGCCGGGAGTTCGACGCCGAGGACACGCGGACGACGCGGGGACCGGCCCATGGTCCCGAAGGCCGAGTTCGAGTCGTACTACGGGCGGCCCGTCATCAAGGCGCCCTCCTGGGCCGCGACGGACATCGCCGGGTACTTCTTCCTCGGCGGGCTCGCCGGAGCGGGCTCGGTGTTCGCCGCGGGCGCCCATCTCACGGGCCGTCCGCGCACGGCCACCGCGCTGAAGGTCTCCTCGCTCGCCGCGGTCTCCCTGTCGGCCGCCGCGCTCGTCCACGACCTGGGCCGGCCGGGCCGGTTCGCCAACATGCTCAGGGTGCTCAAGCCGACCTCGCCGATGAGCGTCGGCTCCTGGCTGCTGTCGGCGTACGGACCGGCGGCGGGCGTGGCCGCGGCGAGCGCCGTCACCGGGAAGGCGCCCCGGATCGGCGCCCTCGGCACCGGGGCCGCCGCGCTGGTCGGCCCCGCCGTCGCCAGCTACACGGGGGTGCTGGCCGCGGACACCGCGGTGCCCGCCTGGCACGGGGTCCACCGCGAGCTGCCGTATCTGTTCGTGGCGTCCGCGACCGCCGCGGCGGCGGGCATGGCCCTGGTCACCGGCCCGACCGGGGAGAACCGTCCGGCCCGCTGCGCGGCCGGTCTCGCCGCGCTCGCCGACACCGCGGTCGCGGCCGCCGCCGAGCGGCGCCTCGGCATGGTCGCCGAGACCTGGCGGGAGGGAAGGCCGGGCACACTGCTGCGCACGGCCCGGGTCCTGACGGTGTCCGGCGCCGTGGGCGCGGCCGTACTCGGCCGTCACCGGGGCGCCGCGATCGCCTCCGGTCTCGCCCTGCTGGCAGGCTCGGCCTGCACCCGCTTCGGGGTGTTCGCGGCGGGGATCGCCTCGGCCGAGGACCCGAAGTACACCGTCGTACCCCAGCGCGAGACGAAGCGGACCTGACCGCAGCCCGGCACGACGCCACGGAAGCCTCGCGGGCGCCCGGCGGACTGGCCGGGCGGCCAGGGCGTGTTTCGAGAGCGGCGTCGTTCGCCCGGAGGGCGCGTCCCGCGGCGTCGTGGGGGCACCGCCCGCGCATGGGGGTCCCCCGCTCGAGCGAAGTCGAGCGTGGGGGAGTGGCCGAGCGTGGGGGAGCGTGCGATCGCGAGGCGGAGGGCCGTCCTCGTACCGGGTGTACGTGGGCGATCCCGACAACGCGGCGAGCGTGCCTGGGGGCACCCCCAGCGGTAGCTGGGGGAGCGTCGCGGGGCGGACGGCACCTTCGAAACACGCCCCAGTGCCGACGTACCGTCCCTGCCGAGCCCGGCCGCCCGTCCCCGGGCCTCCTCAGGCACGGGACCGGGTACCACGGTCCTTTCCCGTCACACGCGCCGGTGGCGTCCGCTCGCGGGTCCAGGCCAGCAGTTCGTCCGCGGTCCAGGTGGTGATCACACGGTCCGGGGGCACCCCGCACTCCTCGGCCCGGGCGCAGCCGTTGATCCCCCAGTCCAGCTGGCCCGGAGCGTGCGCATCGGTGTCGATCGAGAACAGCACCCCCGCCCCGACCGCCCGCCGCAGCAGCCGCCGGGGCGGGTCCAGCCGTTCGGGCCGGCTGTTGATCTCCACGGCCGTACCGGACTCGGCGCACGCGGCGAACACCGCGTCCGCGTCGAACTCCGACTCCGGGCGACCACGCCCGGTGAGCAGCCGTCCCGTGCAGTGGCCCAGCACATCGGCCAGCGGATTGCGGACGGCGGCGACCATGCGCCGGGTCATGGACCGTGCGTCCATGCGCAGCTTGGAGTGGACCGACACCACCACGACGTCCAGCCGGTCCAGCAGCTCCGGCTCCTGGTCCAGCGAGCCGTCGTCCAGGATGTCGCACTCGATGCCGGTGAGCAGCCGGAACGGGGCCCATCGGGCGTTCAGCGCGGCGACCGCCTCCAGCTGCTCGCGCAGCCGGTCGGCGGAGAGCCCACGGGCGACGGTGAGCCGGGGCGAGTGGTCGGTGAGCGCCGCCCACTCGTGCCCGAGCCGCGCCGCCGTCCTGCCCATCTCCTCGATCGGGCTGCCGCCGTCCGACCAGTCGGAGTGCAGATGGCAGTCGCCGCGCAGCAGGGCCCTCAGCGCCTCTCCGCCCCGCACCGTCGAGGACTCGGCCTCCCGCTCCAGATTCTCCAGATAGTCCGGGGTGCGCCCGGCCAGCGCCTCCCGCACCACCTCGGCCGTCCTGGGACCGATGCCCTTGAGGGACTGCAGCGTCCCGTCGGCCGCGCGCTCGCCGATCTCCCGAGGAGGCAGCGAGGACAGTACGGCGGCCGCGGTGCGGAAGGCCCGTACGCGATAGGTCGGGGCCCCGGCCCGTTCCAGCAGGAACGCGATCCGGTCCAGCGCTGCGAGGGGCTCCATGGGCACCTCCTGACCCCGGTCCTCACCCCAGGGTTCCCCCATCGCCCCCGGCCCGCACGGCGGGAGCGCACGACCCGGGCCACCGGGGCAGTGGCGAGGGAGGCATTCGTGCAAGCGCTCTCTCCCCGCTCGGTCGTGCGATGCGCCTTACGCTCGTTGCATGACCGAAATCGCGAGTCCCTACATCTCCCGACCGCGGATCACGGTGCTGAAGGTCCAGCCGGGTACACCGCCGTTCCGGATCGTGGAGGTCGACGGCGAGATGATCGGCCGGGCGAGATCGCTCACCGATGTGCTGGAGTTCGCCGCCGAGGTGGGAATCCTCGTCCATGACCTCGACGATCCCGATGTGGTCCGCTGGGTGGGCGGCGACAAGCTCAGCTGGCATCCGCATTAGGCGGATCGGCGGACGACCTGTTGACCGCTCCGTCCGGAGCGGTCAACAGGCGTCGGACGGTCGGTCAGCCGACGGTCCACTTCTGGTTGGCGTTGCCGGAGCACGACCAGATCTGCAGCCGGCTGCCGTTGGCGGAGTTGTTGTCCGTCACGTCCAGGCACTTGTCGGCCTGGGGGTTGACGATGTCATGGGCCGCGGTGACCGTCCATTTCTGGTTGGCGCCACCGTTGCAGTCCCACAGCTGGACCTTGGAACCGTCCGCGGTGCCGCGCTCGACCACATCCAGGCACTTGCCCAGCGCCCGCAGCGTGCCGTCCGAGCCCACGGTCCACTTCTGGGCCTCGGTGCCGTTGCAGTCGTACAGCTGGACGGGGGTGCCGTTGGCGGAGTTCGCCGCCGCCACGTCCACGCACTTGCCCGCCAGCCCGGTGATCGGACGGCCGGAGCCGCCGGAGCCGGAGTCGGAGCCCGTCGTCACCGTCACCGAGTCCACGACGAGCTGCTGCGGGAACGAGGTGGAACCATCGGGGTCGCCCGGCCAGTAGCCGCCGACGGCGAGGTTGAGGATCAGGAAGAACGGCTTGTTGAACGCCCAGCTCCGCCCGCCCAGATCGGCCGGGGTGCGCCGCTGGTAGACGTTGCCGTCCACGGACCAGGTGATCGAGTCGGGCGCCCAGTCGACGGCGTAGGTGTGGAAGGCGTCGGCGAATGCCTGGCCGTTCGGCAGCGAGTACGCGGCGCCGATGCCGTCGGAGCCCGAGTAGCCCGGGCCGTGGATGGTGCCATGGACGGTCGACGGCTCGAAGCCGACGTTCTCCATCACATCGATCTCACCGCTGGCGGGCCAGCCGATCTGCCCGATGTCGTTGCCCAGCATCCAGAACGCGGGCCACATCCCCTGGCCGCGCGGGATCTTCATCCGGGCCTCGACATGGCCGTACTGTGCGGTGAACTTGCCCGAGGTGTTCAGCCGTGCCGAGGTGTACTCACACCTGCCGTACCAGCACTGGTAGTTCGACGGGTTCTCGCGGCGGGCGGTGATCACCAGATGGCCCTGGCCGTCCAGCGCCGCGTTGTTGGCGCCCGCCGTGTAGTACTGCCGTTCGTGGTTGTTGACGTTGTCGCCGGTCTCGATCTGCCACCTGGAGGAGTTGACGGCCGCACCGGCGGGGCCGTCGAAGGTGTCCGAGAAGACGGTCGCCTCCGCGGCCTGGGGTGCGGCCTGGGCCGGACCGGTGAAGGCCGACGCGGCGAGCACCGCGGAGAACGCGGCGATCAGGCATCTGCGCAACAGACGTGGGGAGTTCATGGCGCTCCCTTCCGTACGGCCGCCCGAGCACGGGCGTGCCGACCGAGGTGGGGGGACACCGGCGCGGCGCAGAGCGCCGACCGCGCCGGAAGGTTCCGTGGGGTGTTGTTTCGCTTCTTGATTCAAGAGGTGAAGTAAGGGAACGTCAAGAACCTGGTACAGACCACGACGTCGGGACGGCATTGAACGCGGCCGCACTCATCTCCGTACGGGATGGGGGCCGTTCAGTCATTCACGCCCGGACATGACGTGGAGGAGTACTCCCTTGAAACGCAATTCGCGCAGACGACCGACAGGCGCACGGCGCGCCACCTTCGCAGCGGTCGCGCTGATCGTCGGCGGAGGGGGGCTGATAGCGGCGAACGTCTACGCCTCGGCATCCGAAGTCGGCTGGGGCGGGGCGAACGACGGTGAGCAGACCGTCTCGTCGGAGACGGTCACCATCGACTGCCCCGATCTCGGCACCCGGCTGACCGAGGTGCCTGAGCCGGCGAGGGCGGAGGTCGACAAGGAACTCGCCCTGCTGGACCAGCAGATCACCGAGGCGTACGGCAGACTGGCCGGTACGCGTGAGGCCCAGGCGGAGGACGACGGGTTCGTCCAGAACTCGATCCTCGGCCCGCTCAAGGACAAGCGGACCGCGGTGATCGACCGGATCAAGACCGACCTCGAACGGGCGGGAGGCACCGCACCGGACGGGATCGACGAACTGGCCTCGTGCACCGGGATGCCCGCCGAGCAGGCGCAGCCCGTCGCCGACACGGGTGACGACGGCGCGGCGCAGAACGACGACAGTGCTCAGCCGGGCGACGGAGCCGGGCAGGGCGACGACGGCCAGGCCGCCTCAGGCCCCGTCGCCTCGGACTTCGTGGACATCACCACCGTGCAGCCCAACGTCAAGGAGCCCGCTCGGCAGTCCGGCGCCTCGACCGGCGGGTTCGTCACCGAGTGCGGGGTGAACGCGAACAAGAACCACAACACCGACAATGTGATCGTGGCGCCGGGCGTGTCCAACGGCGCGCACCATCTGCACGACTATGTCGGCAACCAGTCGAACGACGCCTTCGCCACCAACGACTCCTTCGCCGCGGCGCAGACGACCTGCCGCGACCAGGACGACAAGTCCTCGTACTACTGGCCGGTGGTGCGGGTGCAGGACGGCACCCAGGACTTCGACCAGGAGGCCGACGGCGGCGGCAAGGAGGGCAACGTCGGCAGGATCCTGAGCGCCGAGCAGGCCCAGATCAAGTTCATCGGCAGCCCGACCGGCAAGGTCGTCGCGATGCCGCGGTTCCTGCGCATCATCACCGGTGACGCCAAGGCCTTCACCAATGGCACGGCCAACGCCAACGCGCACTGGAGCTGCACCGGTTTCGAGGACAAGGTCCAGCTGACCGACGCGTACCCGCTCTGCCCGCAGGGCAGCAAGGTCGTGCGGACGTTCGCCTTCCAGAGCTGCTGGGACGGCCAGAACACCGACAGCGCCAACCACCGCACCCATGTGGCGTTCGCCGACGAGGCCGGCAACTGCGCCGAAGGTTTCCGGGCGATTCCGCAGCTGACGATGCGTCTGGTGTACGACGCCCCGCGGCCCGTCGTCCGCGACGGCCAGGTCGAGAACCCCTATGCGGTGGACGGCTTCCCCGAGCAGCTGCACAAGCCGATCACCGACCATGACGACTTCATCAACGTCATGACCGAGGGCCTGATGGACAAGGTGGTCGACTGCATCAACAGCGGCCGCCAGTGCGGAGCCGGCGCCGACGATCCCTCGCGGGAGGAGCCGGCTCCCTCGGACGAACCCTCCTCCGGCGGCGACACCCCGAAGGACCCCGGCAAGGGCGCGGGCACCCAGACGCCGCAGCCTCCGGCCGGCACGGCGGACACCGGTCAGAACGGTGCAGGGGACGGGGGAGCGAAGGACGGCGGCGCCAAGGGTGACGGCGCGAAGGACGGTGCTGCCAAGGGTGACGGCGCCAAGGACGGCGGTGCGAAGGACGGCGGTGCCAAGGGTGACGGCGGCGCCGAGGACGACCGCGCCGGGGCCGGCTCCGAGGTGGACACCGCGCCCAAGGCCGCCCGGAGCGATGCGCCCACGGTCGAGCAGAGCGCCGCGGACGACTCCGGTACCGACACCGAGGCGGTCTCCGAGCAGGCCGCGTCCACCCCGTCGGAGACCCGGCCGCAGGCGGTGACGGGCGGACTTGCCGACACCGGAGCCCGGCTGTGGCCCGCTGCCGCGGGAGCGGTGCTGGTGACCGCGGGTCTGCTGCTTCTGCGCCGCCGGCGCGCGTAGGACCACCCGGGACGAGCGAAGGCGGCGGGGACCGACACGGTCTCCGCCGCCTTCGCTCGTCCCGGGTGCTCAGGGCCGCCCGGCGGCCGGCACCTCCTCCTCCGCGCGCACCGGCCCCGGCGGGGTCCCGTCACCGAACGGACGTCCGCCCAGCTGCTCCCGGCCGTGCGGGGTGAGCCAGCCGCCGAGGTCGGGGCCGAGCGGCACGACGGCGGTCGGGTTGATGCCCGTGTGGACCTGGTAGTAGTGCCGCTTGATGTGGTCGAAGTCGACGGTGTCGCCGAAGCCGGGCGTCTGGTAGAGATCCCGGGCGTACGCCCACAGCACCGGGTCCTCCGTCAGCTTGTGGCGGTTGCACTTGAAGTGGCCGTGGTAGACGGCGTCGAACCGCACCAGCGTGGTGAACAGCCGGATGTCGGCCTCGGTGATCGTGTCCCCGACGAGATAGCGCCGCGCCGCCAGCCGCTCCGAGAGCCGTTCCAGCCGGCGGAACACCTCCGTGCAGGCGCCGTCGTACTCCTGCTGGTCCGTGGCGAAGCCCGCCCGGTAGACACCGTTGTTGACATCCACGTACACGGCGCGCATCACGTCGTCCATCTCGTCGCGCAGCCGCTCCGGATACAGGTCGGGTGCCCCGTCCCGGTGCAGCGCCGACCACTCGGTGGCCAGGTCGAGGGTCAGCTGCTGGAAGTCGTTGGTGACCAGCTGTCCGGAGGGCACGTCCACCACCGCGGGCACACTGACCCCGCCGGGGTAGCCCTTCTCCCGGGCGTCGTAGGCCTCGCTGAGGAAGCGGATGCCGAGGACGGGGTCGCGGTCGCCGGGGTCGAGCGTGAAGCGCCAGCTGCGGTCGTCCTGGATCGGATCGACGACGGCCATGGACAGCGCGTCCTCCAGCCCGAGGAGCCGCCGTGAGATCACGGCCCGGCTCGCCCAGGGACAGGCCCGGGAGATCACCAGCCGGTAGCGGCCGGCCTCCACCGGCCAGCCGTCGCGCCCGTCCGCCGTGATGCGGTCGGCGAAGTGACTCGTGGACCGCTTGAACTTCTTCTTCCCGTACGCACGGTTGCCGTCGGTCATACGACTCCTCCTCACACGGGCGGTCGGCCCGCACACCGTTCGGGTTCCCCGTTCTCCACCTGGCGGCCGGCGGCCGGCCGGACTGTCATGGGCGACGCCGGCGCCCCGGCGCGCGCGGCGGTCCGCCGACGGGACGGGGACGAGAAGGGCCCCGCCGTGACGGGGGAACACGGCGGGGCCTGACGGACGAATGCCCGGACGTACACGGATCATGCGTGCCGATCCCGGAAACCGGTGCGCCCGGCGCGGGGACCGGCGGGACATCCGAGCCGTGCGCACGGGATCGTCCGAGCGGGGGCGGGCGCCGGGCCGTACGAGACCGTCGTACGACCCGGCGCCCGCGCGCTCACCTCCCGGACGGCTCCAGCACGAACACCGGGATCTCGCGGTCCGTCTTCTTCTGGTAGTCGGCGTACGGCGGGAACGCCGCGACCGCCCGCTGCCACCACTCGGCCTTCTCCTCGCCCGTGACCTCACGGGCCGTCATCTCCTGGCGCACCGGCCCGTCCTGGAGCTCCACACCGGGATTCCGGGTGATGTTGTGGTACCAGACCGGGTGCTGGGGCGCGCCGCCCTGCGAGGCCACCACGGCGTACCGGCCCTGGTGCTCGACGCGCATGAGCGGAGTCTTACGGATCTTGCCGCTCCTGGAGCCCAGGGTCGTCAGGATGATCACCGGCAGTCCCGTGTCGAGCAGCGTCGTCCCCTGGGTGCCGCCGGAGCTCTCGTACAGGTCGACCTGTTCCCGCACCCACTGCGTCGGGCTGGGCTCGTACTCGCCCTCAAGAGGCATGGCATCCGTCCCCTCATCGCTCACTCTGTCGTCACCTGCATGGCGGGTACCTCCTCGGCCCGGGACCGCCCGGGACCGCGGGGGAGCACCGCTCGAAGATTCAACACCAGCCGCCGACGGTTTCATCCACACCACACGCCTTCCGGCCCCGGCCCGCCTGCCGCCCTCGTACGGAGACCGGCCAGACCTCTCCCGCGCCGGGGAACGGTTTCCGTCAGCGAGGCGCGACCGCCGTCCGCGCCGCCGGCGAGCGGCATATGCGCGGGCGACCGCATCACGACCGAATTACGATGAGCGGAGAGGGGGCGCAGCCTGCGTCCCCGTGATGTGTGTGCGGCATGAGCCGCCCGGCCGGACGACATGCTTCGGCCACATACGGCATCCGGCGGATCTGGCCGGACTTCGGGTGGCTCCGTAGATGCCTCGGGCATCTAATGATGATCGGCAAGAGCGAATCGTCGCGTGCGAGGTCATTCATGACAAAACCTGATACGATCGTCTCGGAACCCGTCGCCTTCCCCCAGGACCGCACCTGTCCGTACCACCCGCCCACCGCCTATGAGCCCTTGCGTGAGGAGCGGCCCCTGAGCCGGGTCACCCTGTACGACGGGCGTGACGTCTGGGTGGTCACCGGGCACTCCGCCGCCCGTGAGCTGCTGGCCGACCCGCGGCTGTCCACCAACCGGGACCGGCCCGGCTTCCCGGTCACCAACGAACGCTTCGCGGCCTTCCGCCGCCGCAGGGTCGCGCTGCTCGGCCAGGACGACCCCGCGCATCACACCCAGCGCCGCATGCTGGTGCCGAGCTTCACCCTCAAACGGGCCAACTCCCTGCGCCCGCGCATCCAGGAGACCACCGACCGGCTGCTGGACGCCATGGAGGCCGCCGGGCCGCCCGCCGAGCTGGTGAGCTCCTTCGCGCTGCCCCTGCCCTCCATGGTCATCTGCATGCTGCTCGGCGTCCCCTACGCCGACCACGAGTTCTTCGAGGAGCAGTCCCGCAAACTGCTGCGCGGCCCCACCGCGGACGACAGCCTGGGTGCCCGGGACCGACTGGACGCCTACCTGGGCGAGCTGATCGACCGCAAGCGCAAGGAGCCGGGCGACGGGCTGCTCGACGAACTGATCGAGGAGCAGCTCCGCCAAGGGGCGCTGGACCGGGAAGAACTGGTCTCGCTGGCCACGATCCTGCTGATCGCCGGGCATGAGACCACCGCCAACATGATCTCCCTCGGCACCTTCACCCTGCTCCGCCACCCCGAACAGCTGTCCGAGCTGCGATCCGACCCGGGGCTGATGTCCACCGCGGTCGAGGAACTGCTGCGCTTCCTGTCCATCGCCGACGGGCTGGTGCGGGTGGCCACCGAGGACATCCCCATCGGGGGCACCACCATCCGGGCCGGCGAGGGCGTCCTCTTCTCCACCTCCGTCATCAACCGTGACACCACCACCTTCCCGGAGCCGGACACCCTCGACTGGCACCGGTCGGCCCGTCACCATGTCGCCTTCGGGTTCGGGATCCACCAGTGCCTCGGCCAGAACCTGGCCAGGACCGAGCTGGAGATCGCCCTGCGCACCCTCTTCGAAAGGCTGCCCGGACTGCGCCTCGCCGTCCCGGCGGACGAGATCCCCTTCAAGCCGGGCGACACGATCCAGGGGATGCTGGAACTCCCCGTGACCTGGTAAGAGGCTGCGACCATGACCAACGACACCTCCCTCGCCATCTCGATCGACAAGGACGTCTGCATCGGATCGGGCCAGTGCGCCCTCACCGCGCCCGACGTCTTCACCCAGGACGACGACGGCTACAGCGAACTGCTGCCCGGCAAGGAGGACGGCGGCGGCGACCCGCTGGTACGGGAGGCGGCACGTGCCTGCCCGGTGGGCGCGATCACCGTCTCCGAGAAGGGAAGCTGAACCCGCCCGGCACGGTGGCACCACAACCTCGCTCATCGAGAACGGCGAGGCGGCGCGCCCGTGCGGCCGTACGGGAACGGCGACCGCCTCACGGGAGGCGTCCTTCCCGTTCTCGATGAGCGTTCTCCACCCCCTACAGTGCACGCGTGACCGAAGACGCCCCCAAACCCTTTCTCTACGCCGTCGTCTGCGCCGCGGGCATCGCCCAGGACGTCGGCAAGCTGATCACGGCCGCCCAGGCGCGCGGCTGGGAGGTGGGCGTGATCGCCACACCGCTCGCGCTCCGCTTCTTCGACACCTCCGAGGTCGAGGCGCGGACCGGCCGCCCGATCCGGTCCGCCTGGCGCTCCCCGGGCGACCCGCGTCCGTTCCCTGACCCCGATGCGGTGGTCGTGGCCCCCGCCACCTTCAACACCCTCAACAAATGGGCCGCCGGCATAGCCGACACCCTGGCCCTCGGCACCCTGTGCGAGGCGTACGGGCTGGGCGTCCCGATCGCCGTGCTGCCCTGTGTGGGCGAGGCGCTGGCGGCCCACCCGGCCTACCGCGCCGGCCTCGAACGGCTCAGCGGCATGGGAGTCCGGTTCGGCGACCCCTACGCGGGCGGGACGGACCAGGGGGACCGGCGGGAGTTCCACTGGGAAGGGGCTCTGGACCTGCTCACACCCCACGGCTGACCCCGGCCGCGGCGCACGGACGGCCCACGGGGTGAACGGCGGGACGGCCCCGGGGCCCGGCGGGGCCCTGCGCGGCGGGTGAGCGGCGGAACGCCCGCCCGGGATCCCGCGTCAGCCGCGACCCGGCGTTCTACTGTCGTCCCATGACCGGAGACCGTTTCGCGCTGGCCGTTCACGAGCACGGCGGTGAGGGGCCGCCCCTGATCCTTCTGCACGGCGCCGGACGCACGCTCGCCGACTGGGCCGCCGTGGCGCCCCTCCTCGTGGTACGGCACCGGGTGCTGTCCGTGGACCTGCGCGGCCACGGCCGCTCGCCGTCGGGGCCCTGGCGGCTGCCCGAGGTCCTCGGTGACATCGAGCAGGTGCTGACGGCACACGGGATCCCGGGCGCCCTGCCCGTCGGTCACTCCCTCGGCGGGATGCTCGCCGTGCTGTACGCGCTGGAGCACCCGGATGTCACTCCCGGCGCGGTCGACCTCGACGGATTCGGCTGGGGACGCCCCGACCAGTATGTGGGCCTCGATCCGGACGTCGTCGCCGGACACCTCGTCAAGATGCGCGAGCTGAGCGTCGCCGGGCAGGGCAGGGAACTGTCCGCGGAGGGGCTCAAGGACCTGCTCGCCGAGCAGCGGGAGATCTCCGACCGACTGGGCATCCCGTACGAGCTGCTGGAGGCCGGTGTGCTGCGCGCCGTGCGCCGGCGCGACGACGGCGCCCTGGAGGTACGGCCCGGACGGCGGGACGCCCTGCAGATGCTCGGGGCCGTGGCGGGACTCGACCTCTTCGCCCTGTTCCGCAGGATGACCACACCGCTGCTGCTGGGCCGCGCCCGGCGGGCGGTGCCCGCGGTCACCGGCCCCGACTGGTTCGAGCCCATGATGGCCGCCTACGCCAAGGGACTCGCCCGCGATCTCGCCGCGCTGGCCGAGGAACGCGAGCAGGTGACCGTCGCCGGGATCGACGCCACCCACGCGATGCTGCTGGAGAACCCGAGGGCGGTCGCGGACGCGGTACTCGCCTTCACCGCCTGACCGGCCCGACCGGTCCTGCGGAATCTGCCCGGAGCATCACCGGCCCCGGCACGCCGTGCACAGAGGTGAATTTCCCGGGGAAGCGGTCCGGACGGTCTTCCGGAATTCCCGGCGCCCCGTGTCCGGTTGACTTCTCTTCAAGTCGTCGGCGCCCTACGGGAAAAGGAAACCGAGAAGCTCTCTTGTTCGGTCTCGGTGGCCTGTGCAAAGGTGTTCCCGTCGGCCCGAAACTTTCGGCACTTCTCGGTGTGGTCAGCGGCGTCGTGCGTCTTCCGCCGAAAAAGAGCCGTCTCGGGTGGATGTTCGAAATACGGGGCAATTTGTGGGCGTTCGCCGCGTCCTGACGGGTGGTCGGGTCTGTTTCTGTTTCCCTGTCTCCATTGATATGTACTGAAAACCTCTGCGTGGGCTTTGGAGAACCGTGGACGTACCTGCTGGGGACCGGCGGAATTCCCCCGACCCTGTTCCGCCGTACGACATGACGGACGAACAGCTCGCCGCCGAGCTGAAGTCGTCCGCCGGGAAGAAACCTGTGCACCGTCCGGTCGGTGAACTGCTCGGCCGGCACTGGGAGGCCGTTCACTCCTATGCCCGGCTGTGCGCCGACGGGGCGCACCCCGCCGGAATGCTCACCACCGCGGCGTTCACCCGGCTCTTCGAGGAGTCCGGGCGCGGGAGCGGACCGACGGCCGCATGGCGACCCGAACTGCTGGTCACCGTGCGGCAGCTGGCCGGGGAGTGGGACACCGACCACCGTCGGGCGCTGCTGCATCCCGCGTTGCGGTCCGGCCCGGGAGAGGAAGAGAGCGCCGCGGCCCGGCTGCTGCCGGCCCGGAACCGGCGGCTGATGTCCCTCGCCTTCCGGCGGATGGCCGAGCCTGACCGCTGCCTGCTGTGGCATGTCGAGGTCGAACGCGAGGAAGTCGCCGTTCCCGCGGCCCTGTTGGGGATCGACCTCGCCGAAGCGGCGGTGCGGCTGGAACGGGTGCGGGAACGGCTGCGCGAGGTCTGTCTGGACGTCCACCGCGAATCGGCCCCCGACGAGGAGTGCCGCCACTACTCCGGTCTGCTCGATGTCTCGCTGCGCCGGGCGGACCGTGCCCTCGATCCCGATCTCCGTCTCCACCTGGACGGCTGCCCGCACTGCCGGGACGCCGCCGGGCAGCTGGAGGGATTCCGCGACCGGCTTTCGCTCCTGCTTGCCGAGGGGGTGCTCGGCTGGGGAGCGCAGGAGTACCTGGACACCAAGGACGCGCGGAGCATCGGGGCCGGGGAGCCGCCGGAGCCGGAGCCTCTCGGAGCGGAGCCGCCGGCCGGCGACGCCGGTCCCGGCTCGGAAGGGAGCAAGGAGGCCAGTCCCTCCCGTCGCAGGACGGTGCTCGCCGTGGCCGCGGTGGGGGTGTTCGTCCTGGTACCGCTCGCCCTGTGGTCCGGCGTCCGCTCGGAGGGGCCGGCCGTGGTGGGGGCGCCCGCGCCCTCCGGGAAGTCCGCCCCGGCATCGTCGACTTCCCCCGGCGCGTCCCCGAAGCACGGTGCCGCCGTGCCCATGGCCGGCTTCGAGGGCCGGCTGCGCAACGAGGGCAACGGTCTGTGCGTCGGCCTCGACCGGGACAAGGCGGTCGTGGGCGCCGAAGCGGTACTGGTCCCCTGCGCCGCCGCCACGACCCAGCGATGGATGTACGCCACCGAGGGACCGCTGCGCAGCGCCGCCGCCCCCGATCTGTGTCTCGACTCCCGCCTCGGCTACGCGGTCCAGCTGGTCGCCTGCGCGGAACGGTCCGGGCCCGGGGCGGAGACCGACCGCTACGACGTCACCGACCGGGGCGTGATCGTCCCGCGCGGGAACCGGCAGCTGGCCCTCACCCCCGCCTCGCCGGAGCGCGACGCCGGGCTGGTGCTCCGGAACCGTACGGAGGACCCCGCCCAGCGCTGGATCGCCGACACCGCCGACACCGCGGACGCACCGAAGGCGGCCGACGGGCCGGCCGCGACGCCCCCGGGCACCGAACCGCCCCGGGCGGCCGGGAGCGCCTCGCCGCCGGTCCCCGGGCCGACGGGCACCGGCTCCGAGACGGGCCCGCGCTCTGCCCGGCCCGGCGAGCGCGGTGCCCCGGACGACCGGAGCGACCTGGGCGACGGCGACGGCACGGACGGAGAGGACGACTGGTACGACGCCCGGGACGGCGGGCGCTGATCCCCTCGGCGGCCGGCCGCGGTCTCACTCCTCCAGCAGGCTCAGCTCCGCCCAGATCGTCTTGCCGTCGGTGGTGTGGCGGCTGCCCCAGCGCTGGGTGAGCTGGGCCACCAGCAGCAGGCCGCGGCCACCCTCGTCATAGGTTCTGGCCCGGCGCAGGTGCGGGGCGGTGTGACTGCTGTCGGAGACCTCGAGGATCAGCGTGGCGGAGTCGTGGACCAACCGCAGCCGGATCGGGTGCTCGCCGTACCGGATGGCGTTGGTGACCAGCTCACTGACGACCAGTTCGGCGGTGAAGGCGGTCTCGCTCAGCCCCCGGACCTCCAGCTGCTCGACGACCTGTCTGCGGATCTCCGCCACCAGCGCGGGCGCGGCGGGGATCTCCCAGGTCACGATCTGCGAGGCGGGCAGCCCATGGGTGCGGGCGAGCAGCAGCGCCACATCGTCGGCGGCCCCGCCCCGGGGGAGCAGGGTGTGCAGAATGCGGGCGCAGGCGTCGTCGAGCGAGAACGGCGCCGGCTCGGAGCCGGGGGCGGCCGGGGCCCCGGCGAGGGCCGTGCACAGCAGTCTCCGGCTGCTGTCGGCGTCCCGCTCGGGGCTGTCGATCAGACCGTCGGTGTACAGGCCGAGCACCGTGCCCTCGGGCAGGTCGATCTCGGCCGACTCGAACGGCAGCCCGCCCAGACCCAGCGGCGGTCCGCTCGGCAGCTTGATCTCCCGCGGCGGCTCGCCCGGCGCCATCATCACCGGCGCCGGATGGCCCGCCCGCGCGAGCGTGCAGCGGCGTGAGACCGGGTCGTAGACGGCGTAGAGACAGGTGGCCCCCATCTCGCCGGTCGTGCCCTCCTGCCCGGCGTCCCGGGAGAGCCGCACCACGAGGTCGTCGAGATGGGTGAGCAGCTCGTCCGGCGCCAGATCGATGTCGGCGAGGGTCCGTACGGCGGTGCGCAGCCGGCCCATCGTCGCGGAGGCCGGGACGCCCTGGCCCACCACGTCGCCGACCACCATGGCGACCCGCATCCCGGACAGCGGGATCACATCGAACCAGTCGCCGCCCACCCCCGCCCGGGCCGCGGGCAGATAGCGGGAGGCGGCCTCCAGCGCGGCGGTCCGCGGCAGGGTGCGCGGCAGCAGGCTGCGCTGGAGGGCGAGCGCGGTCCTGCGTTCCCGGGAGAACCGGCGGGCGTTGTCGATGCAGACGGCGGCCCGTGCCGTGATCTCCTCGGCCAGCAGGACGTCGTCGGGGGTGAAGGGCTCCGGACGCCGGTACCGGGTGAGCACGGCCACCCCGAGTGTTCCGCCGCGGGCCATGATCGGCACGGCCATGGTGGAGTGCACACCGAGCCCGTCGGCCCGTGCGGCACGGGCACGGCCCCGGCCGGGCGGCTCGGTGAGCGGGCCGGGGACGTCCGTCCTGACCGTCGTCCGGCCGGACACCAGACAGGCCGCCTGGGGCGAGTGGGCCGGGTAGAGGCCGGACTGCCCCGGCTCCACCAGCGCCTGCGGGCAGCCGGGAGTCACCGACCGATGGGCGGCCCGGCGCAGCGTCAGCGGCGCGGTGAGCGTGTCCGGACGGGGCGCGGCCCCGTCGGCCGGCGGATCCAGCAGGTCCACGCTCACGAAGTCGGCGAGCGCCGGCACGCACACATCGGCCAGCTCCTGCGCGGTGCGTCTGACGTCCAGGGTGGTGCCGATGCGTACGCTCGCCTCGTTGACCAGCTGCAGCCGTTCCTGGGCCAGATCCTGTTCGGCCAGGTCGTGCGCGGTCACGGACACTCCGCACACCCGGCCGTCGCCGTCGGTCAGCGGGGTCAGCCGGACCAGCCAGCCGTGCGCGTACTCCTCCACGCCGGCGCGCAGCCGGGTGCGCACGTCCCGGGCCTGCCCG
Source organism: Streptomyces nodosus (assembly GCF_008704995.1). Taxonomy (NCBI): domain Bacteria; kingdom Bacillati; phylum Actinomycetota; class Actinomycetes; order Kitasatosporales; family Streptomycetaceae; genus Streptomyces; species Streptomyces nodosus. The sequence continues at coordinate 968,825 of NZ_CP023747.1, read as the reverse complement.
GTGTCCAGGACCTCCCGCGCCCGGCGCTCCAGGGCATCGGCCTCGGGCTTGCCGCCGATCTCCGACATCCGCAGACCGCGTATGCGCTCCAGAGGCAGCCCGATCACCTCGCCCATGGCGTCGTTGACGTCGCGCAGCCGCAGATCCTCGTCCCAGACGGCGATGGCACAAGGGGAACGGGCCGTCGCCATGCGCATCAGACGGTCGTGCCCGGCGGGCGGAGCGGAGCCGAGCGGAGCGAGCACCAGCCAGCCGCCGCCGGGCTCGTGTCGCCGGCGGTGGGCGAGCAGCCACAGGGACAGGGGGTGTCCGTCGCGGCGGCGCAGCTCGACCGTGCCGCTCCAGCGGGCCCCGCCCGGTCCGGGTGACGGCACCCGGCCACCCGGCACGAGCAACTCGGCGGCGGGACGGCCCTCGGCCTCACCCGGGGCGTAGCCCAGCAGCCGGCGCGCAGGCTCGTTCCACTCCACCAGAAGGCCGTGGTCGTCGACGACTGCCCGGGCCGTGGCGGCCTCGCCGGAGGGATGGACGGGGCTCATCGACGCCACTCCCTTGCACACACTCCCCGTGACCGAGTACATCACTCGTGCTCCAGCCTAGTGCCGCAGTGGTCAACACTCGCCCCGTATCGCCCCGATCCGCCCGCCGGCCGGGCCGGACACGGTGAGGGGCCGTCCGTGAGGGGTGAGCCCCACGGACGGCCCCGGTCCCCCCGGTCCGCCCCCCCGGTCCGCCCCCCCGGTCCGTCGCCTGTCAGGACGCCGTGCAGGCCCCGATGACGGGCGCAGAGGTGTTGCCGTTGGTCATGATGGTGAAGCCGAAGGTCGTCGAGGCACCGGCGGCCAGATTGCCGTTGCCGTTCGGCTTCATGGTCATGACGTTGCCGCTGCTGTCCCAGCTCGGTGAGCCGTTCCAGGTGGTGGAGATCTTCTGCGGTGAGGTGACGGTGACCTTCACGGTCCAGCTGCTGATCGGGGAACTGCCCGCCTTGACGGTCACATTGCCGTTGAAACGGTCGCTCCAGGTCTCCGCCTTGCTGTAGGTGGCGGTGCAGGTCGCGCCGGTGCCGCCACCGCCGTCCCCGTTGCCGCCCCCGCCGGAGGAGGAGCCGCCGAGCGCGCTCAGCACCGCGTCGTAGGCGGGCTTCTTGGCGTAGTTGGAGTCGAACAGCAGCGGAGTGCCGCCGCTGCGCCAGGAGTACTTGTCGGTGACGCCCCAGACGGTGATGCCGGTGCAGCGCGAGACGGCCAGACAGGCCTTCACCACATTGCCGTAGTTGGTGGCCTGGGCGCTGCCCGAGCCCTCGATGTCCAGCTCGGTGATGTGGACGTCCACGCCGAGATCGGCGAAGCGCTGCAGGTTCGCCTGGTAGTCCGAGGGGACCGGGGAGGCGCTGTTGAAGTGGGACTGGAAGCCCACGCAGTCGATCGGCACGCCCCGGGACTTGAAGTCCTTGACCATGTTGTAGACGGCATTGCTCTTCGCGTTGACGCCGTCGGTGTTGTAGTCGTTGTAGCAGAGCTTGGCGTTGGGATCGACGCTCCGAGCCGTGCGGAACGCCTCCTCGATGAAGCCGTTGCCGAGCTTGTCCTGGAAGGGCGAGCTGCGCCGGGCCCCGCTGGAACCGTCCTGGTAGGCCTCGTTGACGACGTCCCAGGCGTAGATCTTGCCCTTGTAGTGCTGCATCACCTGGGTGATGTGATTGTTCATCGCCGACCTGAGGTCGGTCGCGTTGAGGCCGCCGACCCAGGAGGGCAGCTGGGAGTGCCACACCAGGGTGTGCCCGCGGACCTTCATCCCCTTGCCCTGGGCATGGCTGACGATCTGGTCGGCGGAGCCGAAGGAGAAGGAGTTGCGGGAGGGCTCGGTGGCGTCCCACTTCATCTCGTTCTCGGGCGTCACCGCGTTGAACTCGGCGTCCAGGGTGGAGGCGTACGCGGACTCGCCCAGATGGCCGGCGGCCACGGCGGTGCCGAAGTAGCGGCCCTTGGCGGAGGCGGCGGAGGCGAGGGAGGTGGCGGCGTCGGCCGTTCCCGCCAGCGCGGTCGCGCCGGCCGTGGCCAGCAGGCCCGCCATGCCGAGGACCAGGGCCCGGCGCAGCCCGGAACGCCGGGGTCCGGGAACCGCGGGCGTGCTGCCGCGGGGCGGCGCGGAGGTGTGCGTACTACCGACGGCAATCATGGGCATGTCATCCCCTTCTGGGTGGCCGCAACCGGGGTGGTGCGGCCGGTGGAGTGGAGGGCGGATGAGCAGATGAGCCCATTCGAAAGTTTCGCTCGGCTTTCCGAATGGCTGGGCAGAACTTACGGGCGACCGCGAGGCGGGTCAACCGGTTGTGCGAAGATCGCCGTACGGAGGGTGGCTTTCCGGTTCTCCTCTGTCATGGCGGTTGACGCCGCGGAGCCCCGGCCCCTACCGTGCCGCGACAACGGCCGAAAAGTGCCGAAACTTTCGGCTCGCCGCAAGGTCTCCCGAGCCCGTACGCGGGTGGGCGGCTGGCGCCGGCCCCCTCCCGTCGAGCGCTCAGGCGCTCTTCGGCGGCGCCGTGCTCTGCCGCACCACCAGATGACTGGCGAGTTCGATGCGCAGGGACGAGGCGCGGGGGCCGGCCGGGCGCAGCAGCATCCGGGCCGCCTCCTCGGCCATCTGACGCAGCGGCTGGTGGATGGTGGTCAGCGCCGGGCTCGACCACTGGGCCAGCGGGACGTCGTCGTATCCGACGACCGAGAGGTCTCCGGGCACGCTCAGGCCCTTCACCCGCGCCGCCTCCAGCACACCGAGCGCCTGGAGGTCGCTGCCGGCGAAGATGGCGGTCGGCCGGTCCGGTCCGTCCAGCAGGTCCATGGCGTGTTCGAAGCCGCCCTGCACATGGAAGTCGCCGAACCGGATCAGCCGCGGATCGACCGTCAGATCGGCCATCGCCATGGCCGAGCGGTAGCCGTCGAGCCGGGCGAGGGAGCACATCATGTCCTCGGGCCCGGTGATGATGGCGATGCGCTCGTGCCGGTAGTCGGTGAGATGGCGGGTGGCCGCGAGGCCGCCGGCCCAGTTGGCGGACCCGACGGAGGGCACATCGGGATCCGGATCACCTGCCGGGTCCACGATGACGAACGGTATGGCCCGCGAGCGCAGTTGCTTCTTGACCTTGTCCGGGAGGGCGGAGAAGACCAGGACCACGCCCAGCGGACGGCGCCGCAGCACCCCTTCGATCCAGTCGGGCGAGGGCGCGTGCCGGGTGCCGCTCTCGGTGAGCACCACACTCGCCTTGGTCTCCTTGGCGACGTTCTCCACCCCGCGGATGAGCTCCATCGCCCAGACGCTCTCCAGCTCGTGGAAGACCAGCTCGATCAGCGGGGCCCGGGGCGCGCCCTGGGCCCGGCGGCGGTAGCCGTGCGTGTCCAGTAGCCGCTCCACCCTGGTGCGGGTCGCCTCGGCGACATCGGAACGGCCGTTGAGGACTTTCGAAACCGTCGACAGCGACACCCCGGCCTGTTCGGCCACCGCCGCCAGGGTCACTCGACCGTTCACCTCGTGGTCATCGCGCATGTTTCGAAGAATAGGGCACCGGATACTGGTAACGGTTTGGTCGCGCGCGTACCGGGCCGTTGACCGCCCGGGGTGCCTCCCCTACTGTCCGACAGCAGCGACTTTCGGCGATGGTGTCGAAACTTTCGAGAGGTATGCGATGACGATACGCGCGCGGTTGCCCCGTCTGATTGCCGGTGGCGTGACGCTTGGCCTGACGCTGAGCCTTTCGGCCTGTGGGAGCGAGAGCGGGGGATCCTCGAACGACGGGAAGATCCACGTCCTCGTCTACGGCGACGCCACCAACAAGGTCGAGAAGCAGATCATCGAGACCTTCAACAAGACCTCGGACGTCAAGGCCGTCCTGGACACCATCCCCGGCGCCGACTACCAGCAGAAGCTCCAGACCATCATCAGCACCCCGCAGGCCCCGGACGTCTTCTTCAACTGGGGCGCCGGCAGCATCCAGCCGTTCGTCAAGGCCGATCTGCTGATGCCGCTGGACGACTTCATCAAGGACGACCCGGGCCTGAAGGACAACTTCCTGCCGTCGGTGTTCAACAGCGCCGTCGTGGACGGGAAGCCGTACGGCATTCCGATGCGCGGCACCCAGCCGGTGCTGCTCTTCCACAACAGCAAGGTGCTGGCCGACGCCGGGGTGCAGCCGCCCAAGACCTGGGACGAGCTGCTCGACGCGGTCAAGAAGCTCAAGGCCAAGGGGTACACCCCGATCGCCCTCGGCGCCGGCGACCAGTGGCCGACGCTGATGTGGTTCGAGTACCTCTACGACCGCATCGCGGGCCCTGAGCTCTTCCAGAAGGCCCTGAGCGGCGACAAGAGCGCCTGGGAGGCGCCCGAGAGCAAGAAGGCGCTGAGCATGCTGAAGCAGCTCGCCGACGCCGGCGCCTTCGGCACCAACTTCGACTCCGTGAAGTACACCAACGGCGCCTCGGTCGCCCTGGTGTCCCGCGGCAAGGCCGGCTTCGAGCTGATGGGGTCCTGGTACTACTCCCAGCAGCAGCAGGACGCCAAGGAGTTCGCCGAGAAGGACCTGGGCTACACCACCTTCCCGACCATCGACGGCGGCAAGGGCGACCCGAACGACATCGTCGGCAACACCAACAACTTCTACTCGGTGCTGAAGAAGACCAAGCACCCCGAGGCCGTCGAGAAGTTCCTGAAGCTGATGTACTCCGACGAGTTCGTCAAGGCGCAGATGGCCGTCGGCAACCTGACGACCACCGCCAACACGGAGAAGTTCCTGGACACCGCGGCCAGCCCCGAGTACGCGCACTTCCAGTACGACGTGGTGAAGAAGGCCCCGTCCTTCCAGCTCTCCTGGGACCAGGCGTACCCGCAGTCGGCCAGCACGCCCATGCACCAGGCCGTGCAGCAGTTCCTGAACGGCCAGCTCGACGCCGACGGGTTCATCAAGGCCATGCAGGCCCTGCCGAACGAATGAAACCCTCATGACCACACAGATGACGAGCACTCCCCCCGCCGCCGGGAACGGTAAGACCGCCCGGCGGCGGCCGGACGGCTCCTATGTCGCCCAGGTGGGGCGTCCGGGCTTCGCCTGGGCGCTCCCCGCCACGTTCTTCTTCGCCGTCTTCGCCATCGCCCCGCTGATCATGGTGGCGGTGCTGTCCTTCATGAGCTGGAACGGCCTCGGCTCGCCCCAGTGGGTGGGGACGGACAACTGGTCCCGGGTCCTGGACGACCCGGTGATGATCAAGAGCATCTGGCTGACCCTGCTGGTCACCGTGCTCGGCGTGGCCATCCAGACCCCGCTGAGCATTCTGCTCGGCGTCTGGGCCGCGGGGCAGCAGCGCAACCGAGCGGTGCTGTCGGTGATCTACTTCATCCCGCTGCTGCTGTCCTCCACCGCCGTCTCGGTGCTGTGGCGGGCGCTGCTCGACCCGAACTTCGGCATCCCGGCGCAGGCCACCTGGCTGTTCGGCGACGGCAACCTGTTCGGCAAGCAGGCCTCCGCGATCGGCGTGCTGGCGTTCGTGGCCACCTGGCAGTTCACCCCCTTCCACACGCTGATCTACCAGGGCGCCGCCCGCGCGATCCCCTCCGTGCTCTACCAGGCGGCGGAGATCGACGGCGCGGGGCGCTACCGGAAGTTCTTCCACATCACCCTGCCGCAGCTGCGCAACTCGATCGTCACCTCGATGATCCTGATGATCGTCGGCGGGCTCACCACGTTCGAGACGGTCCTGATCCTCACCCAGGGCGGACCGGGGACGGACACCACGATCAGCGCCTACTACATGTACCAAAAGGCGTTCAAGAGCTTCGACTTCGGCGCCGCTGCCGCCATCGCCCTCGCCCTGGTCGTCGCGGCGACGATCATCTCGCTGATCGTCGTGCGGGTGTCCGGCTACGACAAGATGCGCGGAACCATGGAGGGCCTGTCATGAGGCGACGCCCCAACTACCTGGCCGGCGTGGGCTCACTGATCTGGCTCTTCCTGATCGGCCTGCCGCTGTACGTGATGCTCGTGGCCACGGTGCAGCCCCAGTCCAAGTACTCCCAGAACGGCCCGGTGTCGTTCCCGCGCAGCTTCACGCTCGAGAACTACACCGGGGCGTTCAACAGCGGCTTCGGCCAGTACTTCCTGAACACGCTGATCGTCACGGTGTGCGTGATCGGACTGGTGCTGCTGCTGGTGCCGCCGCTCGCCTATGCGATCGTGCGCAGCCGCTCCAGGGTCACCTCGCAGATCTTCCGGCTGTTCCTGCTGGGACTCGCGATCCCGGCGCAGGCCGTGATCGTCCCGATGTTCTATCTGATCAGCAAGGCCGGCCTGTACGACAACCTCCTCGGCGTCATCCTGCCGACCGCGGCCTTCTGTCTGCCGATGTCGGCACTGATACTCAGCGGCGCCATGCGGGACATCTCCCCGGAGCTGTTCGAGGCCATGGCGATGGACGGCGCCAGCCCGCGGCGGATGTTCTTCCAGCTCGTGGTGCCGCTCTCCGGGGGCGGGCTGTCCACGATCGTGGTGTTCTCCGCCCTCCAGGCATGGAACGGCTTCCTGTTCCCCCTGGTCCTGACCCAGTCCGAATCCACCAAGCTGATCACCCTGGGTCTCTACAACTTCCAAACCGAACACGGCATCAACATCCCCGGACTGCTGGCAGCAGTGGTGTTGTCCATGGTGCCCGTCCTGCTCGTCTACCTGTTCGCCCGTCGTGCCCTGGTCCAGGGCCTCATGGGCGTCGGAGGAAAGTGACCGCCATCGTGGCAGTTGAGACCACCCCCGAAAGCCCCGTCTGGAACGACCCCGGCCGCGACACGGACACCCGGGTGTCCGCCCTGATCGAGGCCATGACGCTCGAGGAGAAGATCGCCCAGCTCTACGGGGTCTGGGTCGGCGCGTCCGAGGACGGGGGCCAAGTGGCCCCCCACCAGCACGACATGGAGGAGGCCGTCGACCTCGAGGGCCTCCTGCCGTCCGGCCTCGGCCAGCTGACGCGTCCCTTCGGCACCGCGCCCGTCGACCCCGCGCTCGGCGCGCTCTCCCTGCTGCGCACCCAGCAGAACATCGCCTCGGCGAACCGTTTCGGCATTCCCGCCGTCGCCCATGAGGAATGCCTGGCCGGCTTCGCGACCTGGAAGGCCACCGCCTATCCGGTGCCGCTGTCCTGGGGCGCCACCTTCGACCCCGGTCTGATCCGCCGCATGGCCGCCGCCATCGGCCGTGACATGCGGTCCGTCGGGGTGCACCAGGGCCTCGCGCCCGTACTCGACGTGACGCGCGACGCCCGCTGGGGCCGCGTCGAGGAGACCATCGGTGAGGACCCGTACCTGGTCGGCACCGTCGCCACGGCCTATGTGCAGGGGCTCCAGTCCGCGGACGTCATCGCCACCCTCAAGCACTTCGTCGGCTACTCGGCCTCGCGGGCCGGGCGCAACCTCGCCCCCGTCAGCGTGGGCCCCCGCGAGCGCGCCGACGTCCTGCTCCCGCCCTTCGAGATGGCCGTGCGGGAGGGCGGCGCCCGGTCCGTCATGAGTGCCTACAATGACAACGATGGCGTGCCGGCGGCGGCCGACGAGGAACTGCTCACCGGGCTGCTGCGCGACACCTGGGGCTTCGACGGCACGGTCGTGGCCGACTACTTCGGCATCGCCTTCCTCAAGGTCCTGCACGGGATCGCCGGCGACTGGGCCGGCGCCGCGGGGGCCGCACTGCACGCCGGTGTCGACGTCGAACTGCCCACCGTCAAGACGTTCGGCGCCCCCCTCGTCGAGGCCGTCACCAGCGGCCGGGTGCCGGAGTCCGTCGTCGACCGCGCCCTGCGCCGGGTGCTCACCGACAAGGCCAGGCTCGGTCTGCTGGACCCGGACTGGACGCCGGTCCCGGCGGTGCTCACCGGCGCCGACCTCAGCGACCCGGACGTGCTGCGCGGCACGGTGGACCTGGACACCCCCGAGAACCGGGAACTGGCCCGGGAGGTCGCCGAGCAGGCGGTGGTGCTGCTCTCCAACGACGGCACGCTGCCGCTGGACCGGCCCCGCCGCATCGCCCTGGTCGGCCCCAACGCGGAGCAGCCGACGGCCGTGCTGGGCTGCTACTCCTTCCCCCTGCACGTCGGGGTCCACCACCCCGAGGTCCCGCTGGGGCTCGAACTGCCCACCCTCCGCGACGCCGTGGCACGCGAGTTCCCCGACGCGGAGATCACCGTGGCGCGGGGCACCGGCGTCGACGACGGCGACACCTCCGGCATCGAGGACGCCGTTCGCGCGGCGGGCGAGGCCGATGTGGTGATCGCGGTGCTGGGCGACCGCGCGGGACTCTTCGGACGCGGCACCAGCGGCGAGGGCTGCGACGCCGAGTCGCTGGAGCTGCCCGGCGCCCAGCAGCAACTCCTGGACGCGCTCCTGGACGCGGGCACACCGGTGGTGACCGTGCTGCTCGCGGGAAGGCCGTACGCCCTCGGCCGCGCCGTGCAGGAGGCCGCCGCTCTGGTGCAGTCCTTCTTCCCGGGTGTCGAGGGCACCGGCGCCCTCGCCGGTGTGCTCAGCGGCCGGACCAACCCCTCGGGACGGCTGCCCGTCAGCGTGCCCCGGGGCCCCGGCGCCCAGCCCACCAGCTACCTCGGCGCGCCGCTCGCCCAGGCCAGCGACGTCTCCAACATCGACCCGACCGCGGCCTTCGGCTTCGGGCACGGCCTGTCGTACACCTCCTTCGCCTGGAGCGACCTCCTGGTCGACGAGAAGGAGACGGGCACGGACGGCGAGTTCCGTCTGGAGTTCACGGTGCGCAACACGGGGCAGCGGCAGGGCACCGAGGTCGTCCAGCTGTATCTGCACGACCCGGTCGCCCCGGTGGTCCAGCCGGTGCAGCGCCTGGTCGGCTACACCCGGGTGCCGCTGGCCCCCGGCGAGGCACGGCGGGTGCGGGTGACGGTGCCGGCCGACCTGGCCTCGTTCACCGGCCGGGACGGGCGGCGCGTGGTCGAAGCGGGCGATCTGGAGCTGCGGCTGTCCGCGTCCAGCGCCGATGCGCGGCTGACCGCCTCGGTCACCCTGACCGGGCCCGACCGGCAGGTCGACCACACCAGGCGGTTCCACGCGGTCTTCGAGCAGGAGACCGAGTCGGACGACTGAGGCGGCCCGGCCAGGACCGACCGGTCCGAGCCCCCCTCACCCTGCGGCCCGGCGCCCGTCCGAGATCCATCGGGGGCGCCGGGCCGCGGCCGTCGGCAGACGATGTCGGAGCCGGGGTGTACCGACCTGCTGCGGAGCTCCGGTCGCGAGGTACGCCCGCCGCCGTCGGGTGGGGAACGCTCCTCGGCCGCCGGTCGTCTACAGTGACGTAGACGGTTCCCGATTCTGGGACCCGGTGACTGCCCGATCCGTTCACCGCGGGTACGACCCCCGCCGGAGGCCGACGGAGGATCATGCGACCCAGGATCCTGGTCGTCGAGGACGATCACGCCCTGCGGGACGTGCTGCGGCGGGGCCTGCAGGACGAGGAGTTCGAGCCGGTCCTCGCCGCCGACGGCGCCACCGCCCTACGGCTGGCGACCGACGGCATCGCGGCGGCCGTGCTGGACGTCGGCCTGCCCGACTCGGACGGACGGGACGTCTGCCAGGCGATGCGCGCCAACGGCTTCCTCGCCCCCGTGATCTTCCTGACCGCCCGGCACCGGCTCACCGACCGACTGTCCGGCTTCTCGGCCGGGGGCGACGACTATCTGCCCAAGCCCTTCCACCTCGCCGAACTCGCCGCCAGGCTGCGCGCCGCACTCAGACGGGTCGCCCCCCGACCCGATGCCACCCACGGTGATCTGGTCCTGGACGCGGTGGATCACCGTGCGACCGTGCACGGTTCACATATCGCCCTCTCCCCGACGGAGTTCCGGCTGCTGGCGACGCTCGTCGCCGCCGACGGGACGCTGGTGCGCCGCCGCGACCTGGTGCGGGCCGGCTGGCCCGAGGGCGCCCAGGTCAGCGACAACACCCTGGACCAGTATCTGAGCCGGCTGCGCCGCAAACTGCGTGCGGCGAGCAGCCGTCTGACGATCGACACGGCGCGCGGCGTCGGACACCGCCTGACATGAACCGTGCCCGCCGTGCCCTTCGTCGCCTGACTCCGCGCACCCTGCGGGGCCGGCTCTCCCTGGTGGCGCTGACCACCGCCGCGCTGCTGATGACGGTCCTGACCGTGGCGTTCAACGCCGTGATGGACGAGCACCTGCAACACCAGGCGGACGCCGAACTGCGCAACAGGGCGGCAGCGGTGACCACGACCGTCGACACCAGCGGTCCGCGGGTACGCGTCCTGGAAACCGTCAACGACCGGCTCCTCGACACGAACGTGTGGATCTACGCCGGAAGCCGCCTGCTGGAGAAGCCGCCGTCCGCCACCGTCGGGAGCCCGCTGACCCGGGCCGTCGACCGGCTGGCCGCACAGCGGGGGCATGTCTGCGCGACCGCCGACGGTCACCGGCCCGTCCGGCTGTGCTCACAGCCGATCCCCGGGCGCGCTGTCGGTGCCACTGTCGTCACCGCCCTGGACCTGGCTCCGTACCGCAGTTCGGCCGACACCCTGCTGCTGGGGTCGCTCGTCCTGGACGCCGTGATGCTCGGATGCACCTATGTACTCACCCGCCTGGCCGTCGGCCGGGCGCTGCGACCGGTGCGCACCATGACCGACCAGGCCACCCAGTGGAGCGCCGTGGGCTCCGACGACCGCTTCGGCACGGAGGACCACCCGGTGGAACTCGCCCGTCTGGGTGCCTCACTGGACGCGCTCCTCGACCGCATACGCACCGTACTGGTCCACGAACAGCAGCTGACGGGAGAGCTGTCCCATGAACTTCGCACGCCGCTCACCCGGATCGTCATGGAACTCGACTGGTGGCGGGCCCGCCCCCGCACGGACACCCAGACCCGCGCCACCCAAGAGGTGATCGCCGAGGCCGCGCGGTCCATGCGCACGATCTGCGACACACTCCTCGACGACGCCCGCGAGTATGCGCTGCACCCGGCGTCGGCCCCCGCGACGACCGACGTCGTGCCCGTCCTGGGCCGCCTGCTCGAGCACGTCGGCCCACCGGACCGGGTGGACGTCACGATGGAGACGGAGGCGCGGGCGCTGGAGGCGGGGGTCGCACCCGCTCTCCTCGAACGCATCCTCAGCCCGCTGCTCGCCAACGCCGTCCGCTACGCCCGCTCCCGCGTGATCGTGTCCGCGCGGCGCCTGCCCGGTGTCGTGCGGATCGATGTCGTCGACGACGGCCCCGGTGTGCCCGAGGCGTTCGTCCAGGAGTTGTTCCAGCCCGGCCGGCGCGCCGACACCGGCGACGGGCACGACGGCGCGGGCCTCGGACTGCCGCTCGCACGACGTCTGGCCCGCGCCGTCGGCGGTGAGGTCTCCTTCGACCCCGGACAAGCGCCCGGGGCCAGGTTCACGATCAGCATCCCCGCCGGGTGACCCGCTCCCGCTCCGACTACGCCCGTGCGGCGGAGGTCCGGCGCTCCCGCACCTGGGCGTGGGCCATCAGACCGAACAGGACGACGAGCAGGACGGCGGAGGAGCCCACGGTCCCGAGATCCAGGCCGCCCTTGGCGGCCGGCTTGGTGAGAAAGTCGCCCGCGGTGGCGCCCAGCGGGCGGGTGAGGACGAAGGCGATCCAGAACAGCAGCACGTTCGGCACCGCCGGCGCCTTCATCAGCGCCATGAGTACGACGAGCACCCCGGTCACCAGCAGCGCACCACCGGCATAGCCGAGGCCGGAACTGTCGGACAGGAAGTCGCCCATCGAGGTGCCGAGGGTGTTCGACACGAGGATCGCCGACCAGAACAGGGCCTCGCCCCTGAAGGTGACGATGTCGCGGATCTGGAAGGTCATCCCGCTCAGCTTCCAGACGAGGAAGATCGCCAGCAGGACCGAGATCAGAAGAGCCGCTCCGGCCGGGTAGCCGAGGCCGAGGCCCTGCGGACCCCGGCCCAGCTCGGTCGCGCCGTTCGAGAGGTACTCGGCGCCGGCGTCGCGGTTCATGAAGTCGGACATCGTGGTGCCGGCCATGCTGGTCGAAAGGATCACCGTCCAGTAGAAGAACGGGTTGTAGCGCCTGGATCGCAGCTGGACCACCAGAGTCACCACGAAGATCAGGAACAGCGCGATCGTGGTGAGGAAGTAGCCCAGTCTCAGGGTCTGCGCGAAGAGGTCGCCGGCCGTCTCCCCCAAGGTCGTCGCGGCGATCTTCATGATCCAGAAGGCCGCCGTGACCTCGGGCAGCTTCTTCATCACCGACCTGGTGGTACTCGACGTGACTGCTACGTCGAGGTCGGGGAGGACCTCCGATTTCTCCACCTCAGCGTCTCCTGTCCGGTCGAACGACGGGGCGCTCGCCTCCGGGAACCGGGACGAGCGCCCCTGCGGGATGAGCCGGCCGCCGGTGGTGGCCGAGAACTCCGACCGTGACACAGCACGCCCGACCGCCCGGTGAACGCAGACAGGTCGCAGGTCACGCTGCGTGTCGGCTGGTTCGCTCCGGTTCGATGACGTCCTTGCGGGTGACGGCCAGGTACACCACCAGCCCGAGGACGACCGTCAGGAACAGCGCGCTGGTGATCACGGTTCCCAGGCCCAGGCCACCGTCTCCGCCCGGCTGTGAGAGGTAGTCGCCGATCGAAGCTCCGAGCGGCCGCGTGAGGATGTACGCGATCCAGAAGCCCCATACCGCGTGGAGACCGAGCGAGAAGCGCGCCACGGCCACCGCGGCGATGGCCAGGGCGAACAGCACGGCGGACAGCCAGTAGCCGAGATCCATGCGCTCGGAGACCAGGTCACCGGCCGCGGTGCCCAGGGCGAAGGTGAACAGAACGGCGAGCCAGTAGAAGGACTCGCGGCTCGGCGTGTCGATGCTGTGGATGGACAGCGTCCGCTCCCGGCGGTACCAGACGACGAACACGACCGCGAGAGCGACGGCGAACACCGTGGTGCTCAGCTCCAGCGGTACGCCCATGTTGTCGGTCAGGTTGTCGCTGATCAGCGTACCGACGACGCTGATCAGGGCTACGGCGAGCCAGTACACGCCCGGCCGGTACGCGCTGGTGCGGAACTGCACGACCAGCGTCACCGCCAGCAGCGCGCTCATCAGCACCGACACACCGGTCAGACCGAGGCCCGCCTTCTCGTTCAGCAGGTCGGCCGCGGTCTCGCCGACGGTGGTGCAGAGCACCTTGATGATCCAGAAGTAGACCGTGACCTCGGGCACCTTGTTCCCGCGCAGCCATCGCTGCGCATGAGGGGCGGGCCCATCGGCCGCGGGGACGGCGGAAGTCTGCGACGTTTCATAGGTCATGGACAGTGACCGTGCCACCGGACACCTGAACGCATCCTGACTGCCGCACGGCCCCGCGTCATGTGGTGACGTCCGCCTCGCTCGGTGGGGCGTCGTTCTCGGGGTTCCGCCGCGGGACGGCTCGCCCGGCCGTGCGGTCCATCTCGCGCCATTCGGGCCGCAGTCCGGCCAAGGTCGTGGTGAGGAAGTACGCGGACCCGCCGGCGAGCAGCGCCGGCACAAGCCCGAAGGAGGCCACCACCGCCCCGGCGACCAGCCCGCCGAGCGGGATACCGGCCCAGGCGAGGGAGTCGCCCAGCGCGTTGACCCGGCCCAGCATCCGGCGCGGCACCCGCTCGAAGAGGACGGCCCCCAGCACCGGATTGAGGAACCCCGCGCCGAACCCGCTGACGGCGAAGACGGCCAGTACCGCCCCCATCGGCGCACCGGAGGCGAGCACCAGGAACCGCGGCGCCCCGGCCAGGAGGAACCCGGCGAAGAACACCAACCGGCGTCGCAGCCGGTGCGCGGCCATCGCGGCGATCAGGCTCCCGCCGACCGCCGCGGCTCCCGTCACGCTGCCCACCAGCCCGATAGCGGTCGGCCCGCTGCCGGAGTCCTTGGCCCAGACGGGCAGCAGCACGGTGGTGAAACCCGCGTCCAGCAGATTGATGATCCCGACCGTGACGGTCACGGTGAGCAGCAGCGGCTCGCCGCGCAGGAAGGTGAAGCCCTCGCCGAATCGTCGCCAGTAGCCCGGTTCCGCCGTCCCGTCCTGCGCCGGGGCGTCATCGGCCGCGTGCCCCATATCGCGAGGCAGCGCCAGTTTGATGATCAACGATCCGAGCGCGAAGCAGCCCGCGTTGACGGCCAGCCCCGCCAAGGGGCCGAGCAGCGCCACCAGCGAGCCGCCGGCCGCCGGGCCGATGGTGGAGGCGAGCCGCTCGGTCACACCGGAGAGACCGGTGGCCCGTTCCAGCGGCACCCCGGCGCGCTCGGACGCCTCCGGGACCATGACGTGCTTGGCGAGATCGCCGGGGCCGCGGACCGCACCGATCAGCGTGACCAGGACCAGCAGCAGCGGAAAGGAGAGGAGGCCCAGGGCGTGGAGCAGGGGAACCGCCGCGGCGGCGGTCGCACTGGCCAGATCGGTGGTCCAGGAGACGGTCCGCGGGCCCCATCGGTCGACCAGCGGACCGGTGAGCGCCTTGACCACCACATAGGGGGTCATCTCACAGAAGGCGACCAGCCCGGTCTGGGTGGCGCTGCCGGTGGTGACGAGCACGAACCAGGGCAGTGCCACGGCCGAGATCCGGGTACCGGTCAGCGACACGGCCATGGCCGCCAGCACTCCGACCAGCGGCCGTGACGACCGCGTGCGGGGTATGCCGTCGGCGCCCGGGACGTCCTCCCTCATGAGGTCTCCGTTCCGGGCGCCTGCTGCGGACGGGGCGGGGCGGACTCGGCGGCGGGCACGTCCAGCTCGGGCAGGAGATGCGTGATGACGCCGATACGCTCGGCGCCGTCGGGGGCGCTCGCCGCCGACTCGGGTGTGTCCTTCCGGTAGCGGGCGATGACGGCTCTCAGGTCCTGCCGCAGGGCGACGGCTTCTTCGGGGGTGAGTCGCAGAGCCCAGTCGCTCATCTCGAAGGCGTCCCGCCAGGCGGTGGGCATCGTCTGCAGCTCGTTCAGCGCGCGCTGGGTGCGCAGGGTGTAGGTGGCGGCGACGGACTGGAGAAAGGCCAGGGTGGCCTCGGGCTCCCGAACGGCCAGGTCCCGGTCGTTGAGCTCCGTCGTCTGATGCACGGCACGCCACCAGCGCTCACGCGCATTGCCGCGTTCCCTGTCCTCCTCGACGAAACCGGCCGCCCCGAGCTGCCGCAGGTGGTAGCTGGCCGTCCCGGAGTTCACCCCCAGCCGCTCCGCGAGGCGGGTGGCCGTCGACGGGCCGTACTTGCGCAGCAACCCCACCAGCTGGACACGTACCGGGTGCGCCAGGGCGCGCAGCCCCTTGGCGTCCAGGGCGATGGCGTCCTCCGGGACGTGGGGACCGTTCGACGGCCCCTTCGATGCGTCGGTCATACCGCACACGCTATCCGCAAAGAGTTCTTCGCGAAGGGTTCTTTGCGAAGAAATCTTCGCGGTCTTGCCGCCCGTCTGCCCGGCTAACCTTGACAAAGGGGCACTCAAGTTTTATTCAGGCATGAGAGGCAGATCGCGGTCCCGCCAGGAGGTGGGACCGTGGAGATGTGGACGACGAGGAGGGAGAACCCCCATGGCACGTCCGGTCGGTATCGACCTCGGCACCACGAACTCGGTGGTCTCGGTCCTGGAGGGCGGTGAGCCCACCGTCATCACCAACACCGAGGGCGCCCGGACCACCCCGTCGGTCGTGGCCTTCGCCAAGAGCGGCGAGGTGCTCGTCGGCGAGGTCGCCAAGCGGCAGGCGGTGACCAACGTCGAGCGCACGGCACGCTCCGTCAAACGCCACATGGGCGACCAGTCCTGGCGCTTCCCGGACAGCGGCACCATCGACGGCAAGAAGTACACCGCGCAGGAGATCTCCGCGCGGGTGCTGCAGAAGCTGAAGCGGGACGCGGAGGCCTATCTGGGCGAGGACGTCACCGACGCGGTGATCACCGTGCCCGCCTACTTCGACGACTCCCAGCGGCAGGCCACCAAGGAGGCCGGGGAGATCGCCGGTCTGAACGTCCTGAGGATCATCAACGAGCCGACGGCCGCCGCACTGGCCTACGGCCTCGACAAGGAGAACGACCAGACGGTCCTCGTCTTCGACCTGGGCGGCGGCACCTTCGACGTCTCGCTGCTGGACATCGGCGAGGGCGTCATCGAGGTGAAGGCCACCAACGGCGACACCCACCTCGGCGGCGACGACTGGGACCAGCGGGTCGTGGACCACCTCGTCAAGCAGTTCAAGAACGCGTACGGCGTCGACCTGTCCAAGGACAAGATGGCGGTGCAGCGGCTGCGCGAGGCGGCCGAGAAGGCCAAGATCGAGCTGTCCTCGGCCACCGAGACCTCGATCAACCTGCCCTACATCACCGCCTCCGCCGAGGGCCCGCTGCACCTGGACGAGAAGCTCACCCGGGCGCAGTTCCAGCAGCTGACGGCCGATCTGCTGGAGCGCTGCAAGTCCCCCTTCCAGCAGGCCGTCCAGGACGCCGGGATCAAGGTGTCCGCCATCGACCATGTGATCATGGTGGGCGGCTCCACCCGGATGCCCGCGGTGACCGACCTGGTCCGTGAGCTGACCGGCAAGGATCCGCACAAGGGCGTCAACCCGGACGAGGTCGTGGCCGTCGGTGCCTCCCTCCAGGCCGGTGTCCTCAAGGGTGAGGTCAAGGACGTCCTGCTGCTCGACGTGACCCCGCTGTCCCTCGGCATCGAGACCAAGGGCGGGATCATGACCAAGCTCATCGAGCGCAACACCACGATCCCGACCAGGCGTTCGGAGATCTTCACCACGGCCGAGGACAACCAGCCGTCGGTGCAGATCCAGGTCTTCCAGGGCGAGCGGGAGATGGCGGCGTACAACAAGAAGCTCGGGATGTTCGAGCTGACCGGTCTGCCGCCGGCGCCGCGTGGCGTCCCGCAGATCGAGGTGTCCTTCGACATCGACGCCAACGGCATCATGCATGTCGCGGCGAAGGACCTCGGCACCGGCAAGGAGCAGAAGATGACCGTCACCGGCGGCTCCGCGCTGCCGAAGAACGACATCGACCGCATGGTCCGCGAGGCCGAGCAGTACGCGGAGGAGGACCACCGCCGCCGGGAGGCCGCCGAGACCCGCAACCGGGCCGAGCAGCTCGTCTACCAGACCGAGAAGCTGATCAGGGAGAACACGGACCGGATCCCCGCCGACGCGCGCGGCGAGACCGAGAGCGCCCTCGCCGAACTCAAGGAGGCGCTCAAGAGCGAGGACGACGCGGAGATCCGCCGGGTCATGGACAAGGCCGCCGCCGCGGCACAGAAGATCGGCGGCGCCCTGTACGAGCAGGCGCGCACCGAGGGCGGCACCACCGCGGAGCAGGGCGCGGCGAGCGACGGGGGCCACGACGAGGATGTCGTGGACGCCGAGATCGTGGACGACGACAAGCCCTCACAGGCGGGCTGACCATGGATCCGACCCGGCCGGGGAGCATGGAGACGAGGCGTCTGCTGGACGAGCGCACCGCCGACCTTCAACGGGTGAAGGCCGAGTACGACAACTACCGCAAGCAGGTGCGCCGCGACCGCATGGCGGTACGGGAGATCGCCGCGCAGAACGTGCTGCGGGCGCTGCTGCCCGTGCTGGACGCCGTGGAGAGCGCCCGGCGGCAGGGAACCGTGGAACCCGGGCTGAAGGCCGTCGCCGATGTGCTGGAGACCCAGCTGGGTTCCCTGGGGCTGCGCACGTTCGGACAGGAGGGCGAGCCCTTCGACCCCACCCGGCACGAGGCGGTGACCCATGTCGTCTCCCCGGGCACCGACCGGCTGACCTGCACCGAGATCCTCAGCCCCGGATACCGGGCGGGCGACCGGCTGCTGCGTGCCGCCCGCGTGGTGGTCACCGGACCGCCCCCGCCCGCCGGCACCGGGGACGCGCCGCGGAGCCACGACGGCGGCGCACCCCGGGAACAGCCCGGCCTGTGTCCCTGACACTCCGCTGCCGCGCCGGGTACGCGGCAGCACACGAGCACGACCGGAGCGATGCGTCCGGGGACCGCGCGTGCCCCGGAGGGCGGACGGAACGTTTCCGGACGATTGCCGAACCGTGGGATTCCGGCCAGTGGGCCGCTTCCCGTGATCGACAGCCGTGCCGTTCCGGGCCGGGCCACGAACCGATTGGTCACTTCACGCCACTGATTCAACACTCAAAGTTACCGAATCCCGGGGGGTCGATATGAGATTCCCGCCCGGACTCGGCAGACTCCCGCTCGCCGGACCGGCACCCGACCGGTCCGTCCCCGGCCCATCCCACGCCGGAGCCGGACCGTGACGTCGACATGAGCGGAAGGATGCACACCATGCCGAACATCGCGCGCTGGGCAGCAACCCTCACCCTGACGGCCACCGCCGTCTGCGGCCCCCTCTCCGGGGCCGCCCTCGCCGCCCCCGCCTCGCTCCACGCACCGTCGGCGCTCGTCCTGACCCTGGGGCACGGCGAGGACGCCGCCCTTGCCGCACCCCAGCGCGCGGTCACCCTGAGCTGCGCCCCGACCGCCTCGGGCAGTCACCCGGACGCCGTCGCGGCCTGCGCCGCACTGAAGGCCGCCGGGGGTGACCTCGACGCACTGCCGGCCGAGGGAGGGGCCCTGTGCACCCGGCAGTACGACCCGGTGGTCGTCACCGTGCAGGGTGTCTGGGAGGGCCGACGCGTCGACTATCAGCGCACCTTCTCCAACGAGTGCGTGAAGAACGCCCATGGGGCCGCGGTCTTCGCGTTCTGAGGACGCGGATCGCGCGGACCTCGTGCATGGTGAGCCGGGGCTGGTGGCTGGGGAGCGCCAGCCCCTTCGCGGTCCGCGCGATCTCGCCTCGGGGGCCGGCCGGACGGAGTGGGGCCGTCCGGCCGGCCCCCGTAATTCGCGGTGCGGCCCGCCCCCCTTCGTGAACAGACGCGACCCCGCGTCACCCGGCGCGACCCCGCCCAGGGAGACTGATCGGGACGAACACACCGGACAGGCCGCCGCCGCACCTTCCCGCGCCCCCGATCGGAAAGCACCCCATGTCCACCACGCCCTCGTGCCCCCTCACTGCCCCCGAGCTGCCCGGGGAGCCCGTCGACATCCGGCTGGTCGTCACCGACATGGACGGCACACTGCTCGACGCCGCCGGACGCGTCCCCGACGGGCTGTGGCCGCTGCTCGCGGAACTGCGCCGGCGTGGGGTGCTGTTCAGCCCGGCCAGCGGTCGCCAGTACGCCACCCTGGCACGGCAGTTCGCAGCGGCGGCCGACGGCATGGTGTTCGTCGCCGAGAACGGCACCTATGTCGTACGCGACGGCCGGGAGCTCAGCTCCGACCCCCTGGACCCGGCGGTGGCCGCCCGGATCGTCGCCACCACCCGCGGACTCGTGGCCGACGGCGTGGACGTCGGGGCGGTGCTGTGCGGCAAGAAGTCCGCCTATGTGGAGCGGACCGACGACGCCTTCGTGACCGAGGCGAGCAAGTACTACGCACTGCTGCGCACCGTCGAGGACCTCACCGCCGTCGAGGACGAGTTCCTCAAGGTCGCCCTCTACGACTTCGGGCCCGTCGACCGGACCACCGCGCCCGCGCTCGAGCCGTTCACCTCGACCCACCAGGTCGTCGTCTCGGGAGCGCACTGGGTGGACATCATGAACCCCACCGCGAACAAGGGCGCCGCCGTCCGCAGGCTCCAGCACGACCTGGGCATCACCCCCGCACAGACCCTGGTGTTCGGCGACTACCTCAACGACCTGGAGATGCTCGACACCGCCGACTGGTCCTTCGCCATGGCCAACGCCCACCCGGACGTGCTCCGCCGGGCCCGCCATGTGGCGCCGCCCCACACCGAGAACGGTGTGCTGCGCACCGTCGCCCGACTGCTGGGCCTGCCCACCGGCTGAGCGCCGAAGGCCCGCACCGGCGGGGCGCCGTCGCGCTCAGAGATCGTTCACCAGCACGGCCGCCCCGTCGAAACGTCCCGCCTCGAGGTCGCCGAGCGCCCGCAGCGCCCCCGACAGCGGATACGGGTGCGTCGTCGCCCGTACGCCGTACCGGGCCGCGAGCTCCAGGAACTCCCGGCCGTCGTCGCGCGTGTTCGAGGTGACGCTGCGCAACTCCTTCTCGTAGAAGAGCTCCTTCTCATAGCGCAGCACCGGGACGTCGCTCAGATGGATGCCGGCGACCGCCAGCACACCGCCACGGTCCAGCGCCCGCAGCGCCACCGGTACGAGATCGCCGACCGGTGCGAACAGGATCGCCCCGTCCAGCGGCTCCGGGGGCATGTCATAGGCATCGCCCGCCGAGGCGCAACCCAGTTCGAGCGCGAGCCGCCGGGAGGCCTCTTCCCGCGTCAGCACATGCACCGTGGCACCCTGCGCCAGGGCGACCTGTGCGCACAGATGGGCGCTGCCGCCGAACCCGTACAGCCCGAGGCGCCCGCCGCTCGGCAGTGATGTGCGCAGCAGCGCCCGGTACCCGATGATGCCCGCGCACAGCAGCGGCGCCAGCGCCACATCGTCCACGTCCGGGGGCAGGCGGTAGGCGAAACCGGCGGGCACGGTCGTGTACTCCGCGTACCCTCCGTCGGCGTCCCAGCCGGTGTACTCCGAGGCCGGGCAGAGGTTCTCGGACCCGCGCAGACAGTACCGGCAGGTGCCGTCCGTGCGGCGCAGCCATGCCACCCCCACCCGGTCGCCGAGGGCCCACCCGCTCACGGCGGCTCCGATCCCGGCCACCTCGCCCACGACCTCATGCCCGGGTGTCACCCCGGTCCTGTGCACCGGCAGGTCACCCTCGGTGACATGCAGATCCGTACGGCACACCCCACAGGCCCGCATCTGCACCAGAAGCTCGTCGGGCCCCGGCTCGGGGATGGGCCGCCCCACGAACCGCAGCGGCTCGCACCCGACGGGTCCCGGCCGGTCCACCACCCATGCGCGCATAGCCTGCGCCCCCGTCCCGTCCCACGACTGTCTCGTCCGTGTCCTTCTTCGTCCTTCTTTCGCCCTGTGTCTCCAGTGTGGGCCGCAACCGGCGTCCGGCGCGCGGCACACGGCAGGCCGGGCACGGAGGGAACGGCCGCCCGGTCCCGCCGGTGAGTGATCGCCCCCGGGCCCGGAGGGCGTCCCGGGCGTGGCATGATCAGGGGCATGCCTGAACGTGTTGTGGCCGCCTGCGACGGGGCTTCGAAGGGGAACCCCGGACCTGCCGGATGGGCCTGGGTGGTCGCCGACGACGACGAGGTCCCGAACCGCTGGGAGGCAGGCCCGCTGGGCAGAGCCACCAACAACGTCGCCGAACTCACCGCGCTGGAACGTCTGTTGACCGCTGTCGCGGCGGATGTCCCGCTGGAGATCCGGATGGACTCCCAGTATGCGATGAAGGCCGTCACCACCTGGCTGCCCAACTGGAAGCGCAACGGCTGGAAGACCGCCGCCGGCAAGCCCGTCGCCAACCAGGAGCTGGTGGTGCGCATCGACGAACTGCTGGCCGGCCGTGAGGTGGAGTTCCGCTACGTCCCCGCGCACCAGGTCGGCGGCGACCGCCTCAACGACTTCGCGGACCGCGCCGCCAGCCAGGCGGCGAGCGTCCAGGAACCGGCCGGCAGTGCCTACAGCTCCCCGGAGCCCCCGCCGTCCCCCGACACCCCTGGTTCCGCCTCCGCCCGCCGCGCCGCACCCGCGAGGAAGCGCACCGCCGGTCGTACCACCGGCCGCACCATCAAGGCGAAGTTCCCCGGCCGCTGCACCTGCGGCCGCCCCTATGCGGCGGGCGACCCCATCGCCAAGAACCCCCAGGGCTGGGGCCACCCGGAGTGCCGCACGGACGGCGACGGATAGCGGTTGCGCGGGGCGATGTGAGGCGGTGCGGTTCCCGGGCCGTGGCGTGGCTCAGCTGACGCCCCGCGGGCGGAACTGGATGCTGATCCGGGGTCCGATCGCCCGGC
Organism: Streptomyces nodosus; assembly: GCF_008704995.1. Lineage (NCBI taxonomy): Bacteria > Bacillati > Actinomycetota > Actinomycetes > Kitasatosporales > Streptomycetaceae > Streptomyces > Streptomyces nodosus. Next base: position 946,856 of record NZ_CP023747.1, on the reverse strand, counting down.
TGCTCTTCGGGACCGCGTGTTCCCAGGTCCGCTGGCAGGAGCCGCCCATCACGATCAGATCGCCGTGCCCGAGAGGGTGCCTCAGCGAAGGTCCGCCGCCGCGCGGCCTCAGCGCCAGATCGCGGGGTGTTCCCACGGAGAGGATGGCGACCAGGGTGTCCTCGTGTGCGCCGCGGCCGATGCGGTCCCCGTGCCAGGCCACGCTGTCCCGGCCGTCGCGGTAGTAGCAGAGCCCGGCCGTGACGAAGGGTTCCCCGAGTTCGCCCGCATAGTGCGCGGAGAGGGCTTCGCGTGCCTCCTCGAGCACGGGGTGCGGCAGCGGCTCGCCCGCACGATAGTGCGAGAGCAGCCGTGGCACGGCCACCGTCTGCTCGTACATCTGCCGCCGCTCGGCGTACCACGGCACCTCGGCGGCCAGCCTCTCGAACAGGGCGTCGGCTCCGCTCAGCCAGCCCGGCAGCAGATCGATCCATGCCCCCGCACCGAGCCGGGTCCGCCGTAGTCCGTCGAGGGGCGCGAGCCGGATGTCGTCGGTCTGGTCGAACAGAGAGCCCTGGAAGTGCGTGGCCATGGGGGCAGCGTACTCCGGCATTCGAAAGTATGTTCTGATCAAGCTCCTTCCCCGTGGTGTGAGCATGCCAAGTCAAGGGTGCGGAAGAGGCCCCGTCATGCAACGGGGCCCGGTCGTTCAGCGCTCCTGTGAGCTCAGCTCGCTGGGCCGTACGACCACATACCCCTCGCCCTCCAGCTTCAGCTGAACGACCTCGCCGGAGCCGCCGCGCAGCATCGAGCCGAAGGTCTGCGAGCGGTGCAGGGAGGTGTGCAGCCGGGCGGTCCAGCCCACCACCGCGTCGGTGTCGACATACAGCGGCTGCTGCGGGGTGACGGGGATGACCAGCGGACTGCCCGCACAGGTCAGCCCCAGCCTGCCGTGCCCGGAGAACACGCTGTTGAACAGCCCTCCGCCGGTGATGCCGGCGCCCTTCACGGTCTGGATCCGGTACGACAGGGTCGCATCGAAGCACAGGACATTGCGTCCGTCGACGGTGAACTCGTCGCCCGGTTCGATCTCCACGATGAAGCAGTTCTGCGCCTGGTGCGCGAACCATGCCTCGCCCTGGCCGCGCACCGCCATCAGCGGCAGCCCCTCGCCGGTGACCACCCGTTTGAGCATGCCACCCACGCCCTGGCCCTTGCGTTCGAACTGCAGGTCCCCGCGGTAGGCGACCATCGCCCCCTGCCGGGCCAGCATCTCGCCGTTCACGACGTATCGGATGGATTTCTCGTTCTGTACGGACATGCCCGGCGCCGAGGCGGGCCCCACCATGTGGTCACTGGAAAAGAGGTCACCCTTCATATGCGCATCCTGTCCCGGCGAGGACGGCCGCGCCAAGATCGGCTGGATCAGGAAACGGCAACGCGCGGGGACCGGCGCCGATTTCCTCCGTTCCGCCCGGTGATCGTCCCCTCCCGGCGGGGAACCATGTCCCGGAGGCCCCAGCGGGGAGGACGGGATCGCATGACGGTGCTCGGTGTCGACATCGGTACGTCCAGCAGCAAGGGTGTGCTGGTCGCCGCGGACGGGACGGTGCTCGCCACCGCGGTGCGCCCGCACACGGTCAGCCGTCCCCGGCCCGGTCATGTCGAGATGGACGCGGGCCTGTGGTGGGACGAGTTCGTCTCGCTCGCCCGGGAGTTGACGGCGTCCGGCACCGCCGTGGACGCGGTCGGGGTCAGTGGCATGGGCCCGTGCGTCGCCCTGGCCGACGAGTCGGACACCCCGCTGCACCCGGCCATCCTCTATGGCGTGGACACCCGCGCCACCGCCCAGATCGCCCGGCTCGACGCCGAACTGGGCCGCGAGACCGTCCTGGGACGCTGCGGCTCCCTGCTGTCCACCCAGGCGGTCGGTCCCAAGATCCTCTGGCTGGCCGAGCACCGCCCCGAGGTCACCGCCCGCGCACGCCGGCTGTATATGCCCAGCTCCTACCTGGTGCGGCGGCTCACCGGCGCCTATGTTCTCGACCACCACTCGGCGAGCCAGTCCGTGCCGCTGTACGACTCCATGGCGCAGGAGTGGTACCGGCCCTGGGCGCGCTGTATCGCACCGGACATCGAGCTGCCGCTCCTTCGCCTGCCCGGTGAGATCGCAGGAGGGGTCACGGCCGACGCGGCCGCGGCCACCGGGCTGCCCGTCGGCGTTCCGGTCGTCACGGGCACCATCGACGCCTGGTCGGAGGCGCTGAGCGTAGGCGCCCGGCACACCGGCGATTTGATGCTCATGTATGGCAGCACCATGTTCCTGATCAACACGGTGTCGGAACGGCTGCTGGTGCCTCAGCTGTGGAGCACGGTCGGCGTACTGCCCGGGACCCGCAGTCTCGCGGGCGGCATGGCCACCTCGGGGATGATCACCGACTGGCTGAGGGACCTCTTCGGGGCCCCGGACCACCGGGCGCTCCTCGCCGAGGCCGAGGCGTCAGGACCCGGCGCGAAGGGCCTGCTGATGCTTCCCTACTTCGCGGGGGAGCGGACCCCGGTCGCCGATCCGGACGCCCGGGGGATGATCGCCGGACTGACCGTGGAGCACACCCGCGGCGATCTCTACCGCGCCGCACTGGAGGCCACCGCTCTCGGTGTCCGGCACAACGTCGAGGCGATGCGCGCGGCCGGCGCCGACGTCCGGCGCGTGGTCGCGGTGGGCGGTGGTACCCGCGGCGGACTGTGGACCCGTGTCGTCTCCGATGTCACCGGCCTGGAACAGGAGATCAGATCCGTGATGCTCGGCGCGAGCTACGGCGCCGCGTTCCTCGCCGCGAGTGCGATCGGCGACGCGGACATCGACCTGTGGAATCCGGTGCGTGAGCGCGTCGTGCCCGATGCCCGGCTGCGGTCCCGCTACGACGATCTGTACGACCTCTATCTACGGCTGTATCCGGCGACCCGGGACATCGCCCATGCCCTCGCCCGCCGGCAACACGCCCTGGCGGACGATCCGCCCCGATGAGCCCCGTCGGCGGTCACGCCCTACGCGGACGGGGCCCGTGGTGCCCGACGGCACCGCAGACCCCGTCCGTGCGGTGGGCTCAGCCCTTGATCTCGGTCCAGGCCTGGACCCATTCGGAATACGGCACGCACTTGACCGCCGTACGTCCGTCGAGGCACTGCTCGATCGGCGTCGTCCAGAACTTGACGTCCTTCCAGTACGCCTCGTCCGTGGCGTGGTAGGTGTCACAGAACGTCGGGTCGCTGGTCTCGAAGCACGAGTGGATGTTGGCGGGAGCCTCACCGAAGTACTCGGCCACCTGGGCGTTGACCTTCGGAGAGATGATCCAGTTCATCCACTTGTAGGCGCAGTTGGGGTGCTTGGCCTTGGCGGACAGCATCCAGGTGTCGGACCAGCCGGTGGCGCCCTCGACGGGCAGCACCGCCTTGACCTTCGCGCCCTCGCTCTTGGCGAGGCTCGCGATCACCTGCCAGGTGGTACCGACGACCGAGTCACCGCTCTTGAAGGCGGCGACCTCCTTGAGGTAGTCGTTCCAGTACTCGCCGATGTTGCCGCGCTGCTTCTTCAGCAGGTTCACGGCCATGGTGAACTGCTGCTGGTCCAGGGCGTACGGGTTCCTGATGCGCAGCCCCGGACGGCTGGCGCTCAGATACAGCGCCGCGTCCGCGATATAGATCGGGGAGTCGTACGCCGTGACCTTCCCCTTGTGCTCGGGCGCGTCGTCGAAGACCGCGGACCACGACACGGGTGCGGGGGAGACCTCCTCCGTGTTGTACATCAGCAGGTTGGCGCCACGGCCGTGCGGAATGCCGTAGGCGGTGCCGTCGTAGGAGTTCCAGGTCTGCCGCTTCAGTCCGAAGAAGACGTCCTTGTAGTTGGGCACCAGGCTGGTGTTCACGGGGGCCGCTTCACCGGAGCCGATGAGCCTGAGGGAGGCGTCACCCGACGCGGAGACCGCGTCGTAGTCACCGGTCTTCATCAGCGAGACCATCTCGTCCGAGCTGGCGGCGACCTTGTTGTTGACCTGACAGCCCGTCTGCTTCTCGAAGGCCGAGACCCAGTCGACCGCCGGGTCCGTGGTCCCGTCCTCCACATACCCCGCCCAGGAGACCAGGTTCACCCGCCCCTCCGTCGCACCGAGCCTCGACTGCGCCGTGAGGTTCGGGGGGCTGAAGCCGGACGACGAGGACGCCTTGGTGTCCTCGAACAATCCGCAGCCGGTGATCAGCAGGAGAGAACAGGCGGCGGCTGTCGCTTTGAAAGTTCTGTACACGTGCAAAGGAATCTCCACGGTGTGGGGGGATGGGGAGGATCGGGGGCAGGGTTGTGGCGTTGTATGGCAATGAGCGCGCGGGACGCGCAGGATGCGATACGGGTGTCGGACACGACGGTGTCGCCGCGGCCGGCGCCCGGCACCGAGGGGTGTGGTGACCGGAACAGCCCGGGCGGCAGCCGTGGTTGTACGGCATGGGCTCGGACGAGGCTCCAGGTCGGCCGACAGGCCGGCGGGCCCGTCGAGGGTCCGCCCACAGGACGAGTCACGTCGTCGGGCGAACCGCGTGGCCATCACCTTACGGAGCGTCGCAGTGGCGATCAACTTGCCTCTGTGGAAGGGAGGTTGATGATGCGTCAAGATGCGGTGAAGCGAGCGAGGCGTATACCGTCGCGGTCATGTTCTCCTCCCCGCAGCAGCCCCTCTTCTCCTCCGGCCTCGTCCCGGGGCTCGTTCCCGCGGGCCCGGACGCAGCCGCGAGAGGCGGCGCCCCGTGGGCCGCGACGGCGATGCTCGACCCGGACACGGAAGCGGGCGTGGCCGCCCGGGTGCGCTGGACGCTGGAGGCCGTCTTCGGCACCGTCGCCGAGATCCGGGCCGCCAGCACGGCGCTGCTGAACCGGGTCACGGCGCAGGGGCGCCGACCGGTCAGCGCCGACCTCGCGGCGCTGCGCCCGGGGCTCCATCTGCATCTGGCCCGGCAGGAACTGGTCTCCGGCGTCGGCTTCATCGCGGCCCCCGGGCTGCTCGACGACGTACCGGCCTGGCTGGAGTGGTGGCAGAGCGGCTCCGACGGGGCCGTACGGCCGCTGCTGCTGGACCTCGACCCCCGTAGCTCCGCGTACTCCGACTACACGCACTGGGACTGGTTCGCCCTGCCCCGTGACACCGGCCGCCGTGCGGTCGCCGGGCCGTATGTCGACTACCTCTGCTCCGACGAGTACAGCCTGACCCTGTCCGCTCCCGTCCACATCGGGGGAAGGTTCGTCGGGGTCGCCGCCGCGGACGTGTATCTACGGCACTTCGAGGCGGCCGTCATGCCGCTGCTGCGGGCGCTGCCCGCGCCGGCTCATCTGGTCAACGCCCGCGGCCGGGTGGCCGCCTCGGCCGACCCGGCCCATCTGGCCGGTTCCCTCACCAAAGGCCCCGATTTCGGCGCACTGCTCGCCGGGGCGCGACCCGGGCGCCACGGCGAGCTGCGGCTGGTCCCGTGCGACGACATCCCGCTCGTTCTGGTCATACCGGAGAACTGACCGGACGGACACCGCGAGAATGCCGTGGAAAAAGATTCACACGGTCTTCGAATGTCCCCGCATTTCCCCGCCCGATCTCCCCATGAGTGAAATGGTGATGGCGCGTCGCAATGCGGACGCGGAGTGATCGGATACCCCCCGCCGAAGAACATCGCGGGGTGACAGGAATCACAGAGGAATCACGGTCGAGGGTGACTGACGGTCGACCCCCGGCCCATGAGGGCTGCTCCCTGGGTACCGGGATCGACACCGGATCGGTGATAGTGAACCGACCCGGAAAGATGTATCGAGCACCCAAGGAAGTCCGTGGACACCAGCGACCGTACGGCCCACAGCGGCGAGGCACCTGACGACACCCGGCCGGACGGGGCGGGAGCCGGAGGCAGGGGCTGGCGCCGCTGGGCCATGGACACCCGGCCGCTGCGCCGCCCCGCCTACCGCCGGCTGTGGTCCTCGACGATCGTCACCGCGGTCGGCAGCCAGCTCACCGCGGTCGCCGTGCCCAAACAGATCTACGACCTCACGGGCTCCTCGGCATGGGTGGGCTATGCGAGCCTCGCCGGTCTGCTGCCGCTCGTGGTCTTCGCGCTGTGGGGCGGTGCGATCGCCGACCGCATGGACCGCCGCAGGCTCCTGCTGATCACGAACTCCGGTCTCGCCGTGACCTCCGTGCTCTTCTGGGTGCAGGCCGCCACCGGGCTCGGCTCGGTCCTGGTGCTGATGGTGCTGCTCGCCGTCCAGCAGGCCTTCTTCGGCCTCAACTCCCCGGCCCGCAACGCCTCCATCGCCCGGCTGGTCCCGCCGGAGGAGCTCCCGGCGGCCAATGCGCTCGGCTCCACGGTCATGCAGACCGGAATGGTGGCGGGTCCCCTGCTGGCCGGCGTGCTCATCCCCGTCATCGGCCTCTCGGAGCTCTATCTGATCGACGCCGTGGCCCTGTGCGCCACCCTCTGGGCGGTCGTCCGGCTGCCCGCCCTCCCCCCGCTGACCGAGGCGGCGAAGAACCGGGCGGGCTGGCGGGCGATCGCCGAGGGCTTCCGCTACATCTCGCTGCACAAGGTCCTGCTGCTGTCCTTCGTCGCCGACATCATCGCCATGGTGTTCGGCATGCCGCGCGCCCTGTTCCCCCAGCTCGCCGCCCGGACCTACGCGCCCTACGGCGAAGGTCTGGCGCTCGGCCTGCTGTTCGCGGCGATCCCGATCGGCGCGGTGCTCGGCGGCCTGATGTCCGGCACGTTCTCCCGCGCCCGCCGCCATGGACCGATGGTCATCGCGGCGGTGATCGTCTGGGGCGTCGCGATCATGGGCCTCGGCCTGACCAGCAATCTCTGGGTCGCCGTGGTCTTCCTGGCCGCCGCCGGAGTCGCCGACATGGTCTCCATGGTCTTCCGCGGCGCGATCCTGCTGTCCGCCGCCACCGATGAGATGAGGGGCCGGATGCAGGGCGTGTTCACCGTCGTCGTCGCGGGCGGCCCGCGCCTCGCGGACGTCCTGCACGGCACGGCCGGCTCGGCTCTCGGCCCCCGCGCGGCCATCGCGGGCGGCGGCCTCCTCGTCGTCCTGGCGACCCTCGTTCTCGCGCTGGCCACTCCGGCCCTGCGCGAGTACCGGATCTGACCCGCCCCCGATTCATGCCCGTATCCGCCCGGCCCGGAGGATTCCCGGCCGCCCGAAATCCCCGGGGACATCGAATTCGGATTCCCGTGGAATTCTCCGGGAGCCGTTCCTGAACAACGGCGGTATGGTCGTGACATGAATACGGCGAGCTTTGTGGTACTGGCTGTCTCGCATCAGCAACTCAACGTGTTCTTGGCCTTTATCGGCGGCATGGTGGTCTCGGGCGCGCTGATCTGGGCCGTGCGGCTCGGAATGGCCGTACGGGACCGTGAGCCGGACGCACCCCGACCCGAGGAGCAGCCCCATCTGCCCGAGGGCGGCGCGGTGCGGGAGGAACGGGAGGTTCGGGAGCCCGAGGAGGTGCCGCACGCGGCGCAGGAGAGCGAACGGCTCATGCCGTACCAGCTCCACCACGCGGCGAGCAGACGCGGCGACGACCAGCACCGCAAGCGCTGGCTCCCCGGCTCCAGCGGTGCGTTCGGCAGTGGCGGCCCGGGCCATGTGTGAGGCCCGGGCGACGGGGGACACCGACGCGTCCGGGCCCGCGCCCTCACGGCAGATCCGCCGCCGAGTCCTCCGGCGCGAGGTCCGGGCGCAGCCGCAGCCAGGACGGCTGACGCAGCAGACCTGACCGGGTACGGGTGTGGTAGCGGACCTCGCCGACCAGTCTCGGCAGGACCCAGTGGGACCCGGGAATCCTCGGGTCGCGGTCGAAGGGGCACTTACGCGTCTCCATGACGTGCAGCAGCCGGGCGAGCTCGGTCCGCTCGGTCTCGCTCCAGCCGGTGCCGACCCGGCCGACATAGTGCAGCCGTCCCGCCTCCCGCTGCCCCACCAGCAGCGCTCCGGGCAGCCCGGTCAGCCGCCCCTGGCCCGGCAGCCAGCCGCCGACGATCACATCCACGGCCTGTACATTGCGGATCTTGATCCAGTGGCGGGAGCGCACGCCGGGCTCGTACACCGAGTCGAGCCTCTTGCACACCAACCCCTCCAGGCCCTGTACCCGGGTCGCCTCCAGGGCCTCGGCACCATGACCGACGAGCGCGCCCGGCGTCGACCAGTTCGGCCCCTCCAGCCGGAGCGCCTCCAGTTCCGTGCGCCGACGGGTGTAGGGCAGACCGGTCAGGGGGTGTTCCAGGAACATCACGTCGAACAGCACCAGGTGCACCGGTGTCCCCGCGGCACGGCGCGCCGCCAGCGCGGGGGAGTGGGCCAGCCCCATACGCGACTGGAGCCGCTGGAAGTCACCGCGCCCCCGCTCGTCCAGGGCCACCACCTCCCCGTCCAGCACGGCCGGTGTCTCGCCCAGGGCGCCGCCCAGCGGTCCGAGCTCCGGATAGGCGCCGGTGATGATCTCGCCCGACCGGGCGCGCAGCTCCAGGCTGCCGTCTCCGGGCAGATACACCACCACCCGCTGGCCGTCCTGTTTGGTCTCGTAGGCCCACTGTGCGTCCTGCCGGACGGGCGGCAGGGAGCCTGGGGTGGCGAGCATGGGGGCGATCAGCGGCAGTCTCACGGGTCACTTGTGGACGGTGCCGCCGGTCCTCACGCGTCCCGACCGGTCGTTTTCCCCTGAACGGCGCCCCCGCGCCACCCCACCCGGCCGGTCGTCCTAGGCCGGGGCGGCCTGCGCGATCAGCTCCTGGAGCCGTAGCCCGCGCCGAGCGTCCAGCTCACCGGACACCCCGCTGCGCACGGCGGTGGCGAACTCCCGGCGCAGTACCGGCCAGGGCTCCTCGGGGCCCAGCTCGGCCGTGTCGTACACCAGCGGGGGCTGCGGTCCGAAGAGCTCGATACGGGTGCCGCCGTCCGGGACGTTCACCGAGCCGGACAACGAGCACTGACTGACCGCCCCGCTGGCGTGTTCGCAGGTGAGTTCGATCCATCGGCGGGGGTCGCCGACGCCCCGCACCCGCTCGATGGGACCGATCGCCGCGTCCAGCAGATCGAGCAGATGCGGCCCCACATCGAGCAGCGCCCCGTGCTCCAGCCGCCAGGGGGTGGTGAAGTCCCCGCCCAGGAAGGCGGCGCTCAGCCCCTGCGAGCGCGCACCGTAGATCTCCAGGTCATGTGCGGCGGCCAGGAACCGTCGCGCGGCCGGATGGTAACGGTTGCTCAGGACGAGCTGACTGACGAGCCCGGCCTCCTCGATCGCGTCGGCCAGCCGTCGCGCCGACGGCAGATCCGCGCCGAGCGGCTTCTCCAGCAGCAGGGCCTTGCCCGCCTTGGCCGCCCGCAACGCCAACTCCGCCTGGACCGCCGGGGGGACCGAGAAGGCCACCGCCTCACAGCTGTCGAGGAGTTCCTCGAACCCGGCGGCCACCGCGGCACCGTACGGCGTGGCGATCTCGCGGGCCGCCTCCTCGCGGCGCGCCCACACCGCCGTCAGCCGGGTCTCGGGTCCGGCCGCCAGCACCCGTGCGTGCACGGCGCGCGCCCAGGGGCCGGCCCCGACCAGCCCGACCCGCACCGGTTCCCCGTTCCATGGCTGCGAGATGTCCGTCATGGAGGGAACTCCATCATGACTTCACGGACTTGGCGAGAGCGCCTCGGCGAGGGGACCGGCCGGACACGGCCGACCGGTCCCCGTCGCACCGTGGGGCCTGCCGTTCAGGGGCGGGTGTACTCCTGCCGTACGACGGTGGCGAGTTGGGCCAGGGCCTGCTCGGCGCCGGCCCGGTCGGCCGCGTCGAGGACGGCCAGTGCGTCCGCGGCGGCCTCTCTGACCAGCCGGGGCACCTCGTCCAGCGCCGCCATCCGATAGGCGAGGGTGCGTCGGGCGGCGCGCTCCTCGGCGGCGACCCCGGTGGGCCCCGTGCGCGGGAAGACCGCGGCCTCGTAGGCGGCGACATGGAGCAGCACCCCGTGTGCGATCCCCTCGGCGTAGCCGCGGATGCCGGCCTCCCGCTGGGCCGCCGCGAAGTGCCTCAGCGCACGCCGGCGGACGAAGAGGGCACCTAGCGTGCCCGCCGCACCCGCGCACCCCGCGGCGAGAAGGGCGCCCCGGACACCGCCGAACAGCGCGCCGATCAGTGCCCCGCTCGCGGTGATCAGGCAGACCAGGCCGACGGTGAGCAGCAGCAGGGCACGGGCGGGTGTGATCGGGGTCATGGCGTGCAGTGTGCCAGCCGTCACCAAGGCGTACGGCCGGACCCCAGCTCAGGGCCGGGGCGGACGTGATCTGCGACACGTGTGCCGTGCCCCGTCGGAACCCCTCGGGGGGATCGGTGCTGCGCATCGCTTGATCGGTGATCAAGCGATGCAAATCCGCTGCCCATGGGGTGTACGACGCATTTGACACTGTGTTGCACGCGTGGATAGGAAACATGGCGGCGGAAGCGGAGAGGTGGACAGTGCGCGAGCCCAATGTGATCGGCGACTGGCAGGAATATGCGGACGAGCATGCCGGTCTGCGTGTCCGTGTCCATGGCCTGGAAAAGGCCGAGCCGCCGCACGGGCGTGACGGGGCCGCCGAGGGTCTGACCTATTTCCGCTTCCGGGTGACCGTGGAGAACCGCATGGGAAAACCGGTCGGTGTCCATCTGGAGGACGGCCAGTTCGACATCCGGGTCGGCACGGACGGTGAGAGCGCATTCCTGGACTGGCGCAACTCACGGTTCGTCGAGGGCTTCGACCTCTATCCGCTGCGGCGCGTGACCGCCGTGCTGTACGCCGCCGCGCCGGAGTCCTCCCTGAACGTCGTCGACATCCAGGTGCAGCTGAAGGCGGACGACGACTGGGCCGACCGATATCTGTGGTCCGGCGGTCTGCCCGCGCCGGACGGCCCGCCCGGCACGGACACCCGCGCCGACGGCGCCCCCGAGGGCCTGATGGGCCAGATCGCCGTGTTCCTGCGTGAACAGGCGGAGCGAGGACAGAGCTGAAGCGCCTTCCGGTACCCGCGGCGGCCGGTCGCCCGGTCCGGCCGCGGTCCGGGCCGGGACGGCCGAGGACGGTGGTACGGGCCCGTGCCGGGTGCCGCGTACCACCGTCCGCCGGGCTCAGCCGTAGGTGATGTCGGACGTGTTGAACTTGCAGTAGGTGCCGTCGGCGCCGTTGCCGAGCTCGGTGGGTTCGGCGCCGGTGTTGTTGCCCTGGTAGCGGGCACAGATCTTGATCTTCTTGCTGCTGTCTCCGTGGATCCGGATCTTGGTCAGCGTGGCCGAGTCGCCGTAGTTCTGGTTGACGCCGACGATCATCTTGCCGGGAGCGGTGACATCGACGTCGTTGACGACGACGGTGCGCTTGTACTGCGTCTTGCAGTTGCCGCAGGAGCGGACCAGCTTGCCGAAGTCCGACACCTGGAATCCGCCGGTCACGGTCAGCTTGCCGGCGCCGTTGAACTGGAACACCTTGTCCGAGGCCTTCCGGGCGCCGCCGCCGGTCACGGTGTATGTCGCCGAGGACGAGGTGCCCTTGAAGGTGGCGGCGTCCTCACCGACGTCCTCCCACCAGACGTTCTGCAGGGTGCAGCTGCCCGCGCAGTGGATGCCGTCGGCCCCGGGGACGCCGATGATGACGTTCTTGAGGACCGCGCCGTCGGCGAGGTTGAAGACCGGGGACTGGCTCTCCGACTGGCCGCCGTCGCCGAGACTTCCGCTGCCGTAGTAGCGCTGGAGACCGCCGTCGTAGGTCCCCGAGACGGCGATCGTGGAGCTGACAGCCACGCTCTTGGTGGCCGTCGGCCAGGAGGGCAGGGCGCTGGCGGTGCCGGCCATGCCGTCGGCCATGAAGGTGGCGCAGGTGATGCCGAGGGCGGCGAGGGTGCCGGTCAGCGCGCGGGTGCGGGCGCGCCGGCGTACGGGTGGCCTCATGGGGCGACTCCTTCTGGTGCGGTGGGGGTGGTCAGAGCTTTCCGGTGCCGGCGCCGGAGGTCACCGAGGTGACGACGGAGGAGGCGGGCTCGGCGGTGTAGCTGTAGGGCGCCTTGGTGAAGGTGCCCACCTGGGAGATCTCGGTCGTGGCCCCGCCGAGGTCGTTGCCCGTCAGATTCGCGTAGCCGTCCACCTTGCTGTCCCGGTTGGTCGTCACGGCGACCTTGGTGCTGCGGAAGACGTTGTTCTCGACGAGCATCTGGGCGCCCATCCGCGAGTGCACGGCGGTCTCGGCCCCGACGACATAGTTGTCGTAGAAGTGCCCGGTGCCGAAACGCAGGCTGGGGATCCGTGAGTTGACGTTGTCGAAGTAGTTGTGGTGGTACGTCACCCGCAGATGCCCGGTGTCCTCGCTCGCGTTGTTGTCGCTGTGGCCCACGAGCGAGCCCTTGTAGTGGTCCTTGAAGACGTTCCAGGACACGGTGACGTAGTCGGAGCCGTGGCTGACGTCGACCAGCCCGTCGTAGTAGTCCTTGCCGTGGTCGCGGTCGGACGACAGCGTGTTGTGGTCGATCCACACCTTGGTCGAGGCCTGCACGGTGATGGAGTCCGTGCCGACGGCCTTGCTGAGGTTCAGGTTGCGGACGACGACATTGGACACGTTCTTCAGCCGCAGTCCGCCGCCGGTGAATCCGGAGGACGAACCGACGCCCAGGACCGTGGTGTTGGCGCCGATGTCGACCTGACCGCTCAGCGAGATCAGTCCGTTGACCTTGACCACCTTGGCCGAGCTGCCGGTGACGGCGGACTTGAAGGCGTCGAGCGTGGAGACGGTGACGGCGGAGGCGCTGCCGCCGCCGGTCGTCCCCGCGCCGAACCCGATCGGAGCGGACTCGGCCGCACCGGCGGACTGCGGCAGGGCGAGCCCGACGGTGACGGCGAGGGCGACCGAGGCCGCAGCCGTGAGAACTCCTCGGCGGGAAGGTGTACGTGAGGGCACGGTACGCATGCGGGGGGTGTCCCTTCGGGAAGCGTTCCGATGGTCAGGAGTGTGAACGACGTACGTCATGTGGAACCTTGCGCGCATACAGCGTGGGGGGATCAAGCGGATGCAACGCCCCGAGGAGTGCACTTCCCCAGGTCGCTCGGGTTCCGATATCTGTCATCTCGTATACGAGGTACGGCAGTTGGGTCACGCTGCTGAACGGGAACGTAAGGGGTAAGCGCTTTCTGGTCAACGCTTTGCGCAGAACGCTTTTCGGTCGCTCCCGGAGCGCGAGGAGGATGCCGTGAGTGCGGCAGGTGCCGACTGATGACCCGCTACGTCGGCGAAGTGTGGTCCGGCCGCACGGCAGCCCCGGACGCCGCGACCCATGGCCGCGAAAGGGGGTGCCGTGCCTCGCCGGAAGGAGGGGTGTGACCCGGGCACGCTCCGAACCCGCCATGAGATGATCTCGGGCTGGGCCGTCGCGGCGTCGTGCCGCGTAGGTCAGAGAACCGCAGGACGGTCCGGGCAGGAGAACGGGAACTCGCGCGGCACGAACCCGGCGGTGCCGACCCGCTCCGGTGCGCGGCGCCACCGCCATCCGGCTTCCGTGTCAATGCCGTCCGTGTTGCCGTGTGGGACGTCGGGGCCCCGGACGACTGCCCGGGCTCCGCTCAGTGCTTCCGCCAGTGCTTCCGCTCAGCTCTTCCGCTCACTCAGTACGCAGAACTCGTTGCCCTCCGGGTCGAGGAGGGTCACCCAGTGCTGCTCGTCCTGCACGGTGTCGGCACGCCGGGCGCCGAGGGAGAGCAGCCGGGTGACCTCGGCCTCCTGGTCGTCGGGGCGGAAGTCGGGGTGGAGCCGGTTCTTCGACGTCTTGCCCTCGGGGACAGGCACGAAGAGCAGCCCCGGCATCCGGTCCGGTTCAGGCCGGATCTCGATGATCTCCTCGGATTCGTCGACCACCACCCAGCCGAGAGCCTCGGCCCACCAGCGCCCGAGAGCGACGGGGTCGGCGGAGTCGACGATGATCTGTTCCCATTCCAGTGCCATGAGCCTGAGCATAGACAGGACCGGTGGGTGCCGGCCCCTCTTCTTGCCGCTGGTGATGACGAGCTTCGCGGCCATGCCGCGCAGGAGGGCCGCAGGGAAGGCTCCGGGCGAAACTTTCGAGGTCAGGGCCCGGGTGCGGGTGGTCGGCGCGGGTGGGGAAGTCCCTCCGCCCAATGAAGTGGGAGCGCTTCCATGGGGAGCGTGTTCATGCCACGATGCTTCCCGTCGACGCCCGATGGTCCTCGACGCCGATGTGCCGTGCGCATCGGCGCCGAGCCGGTCGACCATGACGCCCGTCCTCTCACCGCGGCCCGCGGGTCACCTCGGGCCGGAACGCCACCTCCACCTCCACCTCCTCCGGCTCGACCGTGACCGCGGTGAACGTCTCGTACGACGGCACCATCGCCCCGGACACCGGCGTGAGCATCGGGTGTCAGGCCGGCTGCCGGGGCGCCGCCGCCGCATGTCCTTCGCGCCCGACGGCACGTCCGGCATGCTCGGCTGACCGAACGGAACCGCACCACCCCGGATGCGCGCGCGGGCAACCTCCGGCACGCACCTCCGGTACACCGTCTCCCAGAGGAAAGGCACCTTGCCCGTGAACCCGCTGAGAACCGTGTCGTCGTGGAGCCGAGTCTCCCGAGGCCAACTGGTCGCCGCGAGCGTCCTCGCGCTCTCGCTCGTCACCACGTCGGGCGTGGTCGGCGCCGCGGAACGGCACACCGACACCCCTGCCGCCGCCTCCCGGGCCGACCGCGGCTGGGTCGACACCTGGACGGCGATGCCGCAGCTCACGGAGCCCGGCAACATGCCGCCCGAGCCCTTCACGGGCCGGGACTCCGTCCTGGTGGACACCACTCTGCGGCAGACGGTGCATGTCACCGCCGGAGGCTCCCGGATCCGGCTCCGCTTCTCCAACGCCTTCGGCACCACCGCGCTGCCGATCACCCGGGTGTCCGTGGCGCTGCCGCTGAACGGCCGGGCGGGCGTCGACGCGATCCAGCCGGCCACGACACGGCAGGTGACGTTCTCCGGGCGGCAGTCGGTCACCGTCCCGGCCGGGGCCCAGATGGTGTCCGACCCCCTCGACTTCACCCTGCGGCCCGGTTCCAATCTGACGGTGACGGCCTATCTGGCCACCGGGCAGCAGTCTCTCGACCTCACCTCCCACCCGGGTTCCCGCACCACCTCGTACCTGGTGACGGGCGACCACACCCGGGACAAGGACCTGCCCGGGGCCACCCCGGTGGACCACTGGTATCTGCTCAGCGACGTCGAGGTCGTCCCCGGCCGCGCCGGCGCGGCCGCCGCGGTCCTCGGTGACTCCCTCACGGACGGCCGGGGTTCCACCACCAACGGCAACGACCGCTGGCCCGACCAGCTCTACGACCGTTTCCGGACCGGCTCCGGCACCGCGGGCCTCGCGGTCCTCAACCAGGCGGCCGGCGGCAACCGGGTGCTCAACGACGGGCTCGGCCCGAACGCCCTCGCCCGCCTCGACCGTGACATCCTCGCGCACAGCGGCGTCGACTGGCTGATCGTCTTCGAGGGCGTCAACGACATCGGCACGGCCCCGGCCACCGCCAAGGACCAGCGAGCCGTCGCCGACGACCTGATCGCCGCCTATGAGCAGATCATCGTCCGCGCCCATGCCCAGGACATCCAGGTGTACGGCGCCACCCTGCTGCCGTTCGGCGGCAACGAAGGCTACGACGATCCGGCCGGGCTGCGGGAGGCCACCCGGCGGACGGTCAACAACTGGATCCGCACCAGCGGCCGTTTCGACGCGGTCCTCGACTTCGACCGCGCGGTCCGCGACCCCTCCGACGTCCGGCGGCTGAGCCCCGGCCTCCAGGTGGGGGACTGGCTGCACCTCACCCCGGAGGGCTACCGCAAGCTGGCCGCCGCGGTGCCCCTCCAGCTCTTCCGCACGGCGAAGACCTCATAGGTCCGCCGAAGGTCCGGCGTACGGCCGCGGGAGCTCCGACTCTCGTGGTCCGTACGCGAGTTGACGCCCGATCCGGCTGTGCCGCCCGGCCGGTGTCCTTCGTTCGGGGACTGGCACGGGCATTCCCCGGCTCTCTAGGATGGGGCGCCCGCCGAGCCGGTTTCGACGGCGCGGCCCGGATCTGGGAGAACGATGCAGTCTGGCAGGCAGGTCTCCACATCCATCGACGCCACGGTGCCGACGGCCGCCCGTATGTACGACCACTACCTGGGCGGCAAGGACAACTACGCGGCCGACCGGGCGGCCTGCGAGGAGCTGGACAGGGTCGTGCCCAGCACCCGTGCCCTCGCCCTGAACAACCGGCGCTTTCTGCAACGGGTGGTGCGGACGCTGACGCAGGACCACGGGATCCGGCAGTTCCTCGACCATGGATCCGGCCTGCCCACCCAGGACAATGTCCACCAGGTCGCCCAGCGCGTGGACCCCACCGCCCATGTGATGTACGTGGACATCGACCCGATGGTCCTGGTGCACGGCCGGGCCCTGCTGGAGCAGGACGAGCGCACCGCCGTCATCCAGGCGGACATGCGGCACACGGAAGAGATCTTCTCCCATGCCGAGACCCGGCGCCTGATCGACTTCTCCCAGCCGGTGGCGGTGCTCTTCAACTCGGTGATGCACTGCATTCCCGACAGCGAGACCGACGGGCCGCCCGCCCTGGTCCGCCGGGTCGCCGAACGGCTCGCGCCCGGCAGCTTCATGGTGCTGTGTCAGCTGGTCAGCGAGGACCCCGAGGTCCGCGACTTCGTCACCGGCTTCATGGACCAGGCGACCCAGGGCAACTGGGGGCGGGTACGGCGGCAGAGCGATGTCGCGGCCTGGTTCGAGGGCATGGAGATCCTGGAACCGGGTCTGGTGGAGGTGTCCACCTGGCGACCGGACTCCGAGGTGGCTCCGCGCCAACTCACCCAGGAATGGATCGAGTTCGGCGGAGTCGGCCGGATCCGCTGACCGCCGCCGGAGCCGTCACCGGGTGGCGTAGCGCTCTTTCAGCGTCCTGCGGAGCAGGGCCATCGACGCACGGGGGTCCAGGGCCTCGTCGGCGAGCCGGTCCAGCACCACCCGGTACTCCTCCGTCTCCTCCCGGTCCTCCAGGAAGTGGGCGCTTCGGATGTGCTCCAGATAGACGATGTCGGGCAGATCGAGGCCGCCGAAGCGCAGATAGGTGACGGGGATCGCCGGAGCCGACGCATTGGTCACGTCCAACGGGACGATCTGCACCGTGACATGGGGAAGCCGGGCCGTCTCCACCAGATGCTCCAGCTGCTCGCGCATCACCTCGGCCCCGCCCAGCACCCGCAGCAGGACCGATTCGTCGACGATCGCCCACAGCCGGGGAGCGTCCGGGCGCAGCAGCAACTCCCGCCGCCGCATACGTAGTTCCACCCGGCGCTCCGCCTCGGCCGCGGACGCCGTGGGCAGACCGCGCTCCACCACGGCCCGGGCATAGGCCCGGGTCTGCAACAGACCGGGGACGTACTGGATCTCGAAGGTGCGGATCGCCTCGGCCGCCTCCTGCAATCCGACCAGACGGTCGAACCACTCCGGCATCAGCCGCTTGTCATAGCGCTGCCACCACCCCGGCTCACCCGCCCGCTGCAGCAGCGCGACCAGGACCGAGGCCTCGTGGCCATCGGCGCCGTACAGCTCCAGCAGCGCCCGGACATCGGCTTCCGCGGGCGGTCTGCGGCCCTTGCCGGCCTCGATGCGCGACAGCTTAGCCGCGCTGAACCCGGCGGCCCGTGCCGCCTGTTCCTGGGAGAGGCCGGCCTCCTCGCGGATCCCGGCCAACTGCACCCCGACCAGCATCTTCAGCAGCGTCGGAGCGGGCTCCGACCGGCTGAGATAGGGCTCCAGGCGGGAGACGCGGTGCGATGCGGCGGACATCCTGACCCCCGGCCGGCCGACGGACAACGGAACCGCATTATCGCATTCTTCCGATGCTCGCCGCAGGCGCCGGGAGCGGGAGACCGCCCGCGTCGCGCTCACACCAGATGGTCGAACTCCCCCTCCTTGGCGCCCGCCAGGAAGGCCCTCACCTCGGCGGAGGTGTAGACGAGCGCGGGTCCCTCCGGGTCACGGGAGTTGCGTACCGCGATCGCCCCGTCGGCCAGGGCGGCCACCTCCACGCAGTTTCCCTCGGCATTGCTGTGCCGGCTCTTGATCCAGCGGGCGTCCAGCGCGCCCGCCCGCACTCCGTTCGGCACCGAAGTCACCAGGATCTCCTTGCTGACGTTCCGTCACAGGACAGCGGGGGCGGGTGGGGCGTGGTGCACTGTTCGGGCCCCCTGATTCTCCTACCCCGCGTGCAATTTCTCATGCAATTGCACGCCGTCGGCCTTGCGTATGGATAATGGAGACGGCGTCAACAGCCTGACCGCGGCCGGCCTCAACGGGCCCCCGAGCGTGGCACCGACCGCTCCCCGGCGTCCGTCGCGACACCGGGGAGAGCCACGCCGAGAGCGCCGCTGCGACGAACGGGACGACCGAGGCACGGCCTCACACGGCTTGCGGGGAGTGGACATGGCCGCACCACTGAAGGATCTGGAGCGCGTGCCCTGGGACACCATCAAGGATTCCAGCGGTACCGCAGAGGCCATCCCGGTCCTGCTCCACCATGTCGCCCGGGGCGACGAACCCACCGCCAGAGCGGCGCTCGCCACCCTGAGGGAACGCATCTGCCAGTACGGCTTCGTGGTCGATCAGGCCACGGCCGTCACGGTGCCCTTCCTGTGGGAGCTGGCCCGGCTTCCCCAGGTCACCTGCCGGGTGCAGATCGTCCGGCTGCTCAAGAACATCGCCGACGCCCGCCAGTGGGAGAGCACCGCCTCCGCCTACCCCAAGCTGCTCCACCACCGCCATGACTATGTGGGGTGGGAGCGGGAGGCCCGCCGCGCCGTGCGGGCCGAACAGGACGTACTGCGCCAGCTGCTCGGGGAGCCGGACCCCGAACTCGCCGAGGCCGCGGCCGAACTCGCGTCCACGCTGGCCGCCGGGCGAGTGAGCGGATCGCGCGCCTGACGCACCTGTTCGGTGTGCGGAAGGTGGTCGCGTCGGCGCGGGGCAGGCAGTTCGGACCGGCAGGCCGCGTTCCGGGGAGCACTGACGGGCGATGAGCGGGCGGTTGGTTCGTGAGCGTGGGAGACCTCGTCGGTCACGCGTCGTCCGCCGGGGCGGAGGCGCCGCCCGGCTCGCCGGTGCCGGGGGTGTGGTCCGCAGGGCTCGACGGGCGGAGCAGTTTCGCGTCGCGCACGCGTTCCAGGGGACGGGTCAGGGCGCGCAGGGAGAAGCCCTCCCGCTTGCGCGGCTCCTGACGCGGTGACGGCAGTGTGCCGAAGGACTCCCGATAGGACTCCAGCGCCTCATGGGCGAGTTCGGCCGCCTCCCGGTACAGGTCGCGCGACTTCGTCATGGCGTCGAGCGCCTCGGCATAGGCGGCGACCTGGCGGCGCGCCAGGTCCAGTTCCTCCTCCAGCGTCGTCAGATGCCACTGCTCGCGCAGATCGGACAGCGCTTCCTCGCCGCCCTCGGGCAGGGGGCCCGGCTGCCCGGCGAAGCGCCGTACGGCGTCGATGAGTTCCGCCGGCTTCGAACCGTCGAGGAACACCGAGCGGACGCTGAAGTCGTCGTTGCCGACCCCGGGACCGGCCGGTGTCGCCGGGAGCACCACGGCGCCACCCCGGGGCACCCGCACCCCGAGGTCGTAGAGCGCCCAGTTGACCACCTGGAACTGCTCGGGCGAGGCCCGGTGCTCCACGACACGGTGGCGCAGACCGGGAGGCAGCAGCGGTGCCAGGGGGCGCAGTCCGCGCTCGTCGGGGGTCATCGCCTCATGGACGACCACATGGACGGCCCAGCTGCGGCGCACGCACTCCTTCAGCAGGCGGCGGAGCGCACGGTCCTCCTCGGGGAGCGGATTGATCTCCTGGAAGCGGAGTCCCGCGACCACATCGTGGTCCCAGGGGGCGTCCCCGTGCTCGGGCCAGAAGACCGTGGCGGGCGAGGGCCAGTCGAGCTTCCAGGACCGGTCCGCCTCGGCCACCAGCACCCAGTCCTGGGAGCCGCCCTCGCCCTCGGGCGCCCGGAGGTCCAGCCGGGCCCGCACCACGATGTCGTCGTCGACCAGCCAACGGGCCTCGAAGGCGCGGCCGGCCGTGTCGCCGCCGGGGTCGTCGAACTCGAGATGGTCCTGGAGGGCCGCGCTGCTCCGCAGCTCCCGCAGGCGGTCGCGGACGGTGTCCTCGGCACCCGGGCCGAGATGTCGCCCGCGTGCCAGCCACACGGTGTCGGGGGCCGCGGCACGGGCGGGAGGGGACTTTGCCATGGATCACTCTGGGGGACGAGGACGAGGGGGCGCCTCCCAGTATGGTCCGTCCACGTCACGGGCCGGAGGCGAGGTTGTTCATGATCGCGCTCCTCAGCGTATTCCTCTCCGGCGGGCGGATGCACGCCGCTCCGACGAGAAACCTCCCGGCTGGGCCGGTGCCCCGGCAGCCGTGCGGTCTCCACCGCCCCCTCGGTGTCTGCCGTCCCGTGCGCCTTCGGCGCCCCGAGCGCTCCAGACGCTCGAATCGATCGTCGTCGCAACAGATTCTGTCGTGAGATATTGATCCGGCGCGTGTTTCCGCCGTAGAGTCCCGGCTGTCACGTGTTGCCGGAAGTGGGGTACACCATGGATCGCGCCCGACTGCGCCAGCTCCTCGCCCGTGAGAGTGCCGAGGCCGAGCGACAGAACCCGCGTTCGCGGACCGCCTATGAAAGCGCCGACCATCTCTTCGGCCGGGTGCCGATGACCTGGATGAACAAGACCGCGGGCGCGTTCCCGCGCTATCTCGCCACCGCCCGGGGCGCCCGGGTCACCGACGTCGACGGCCATGAGTACATCGACTTCTGTCTCGGTGACACCGGCGCGATGGCCGGGCACTCCCCGGAGGCGGTGGCCGAGGCCGTGCAGCTGCGGTTCGGCGAGCTGGGCGGAGCGACGGCGATGCTGCCCACCGAGGACGCGGAGTGGGTCGGCGCGGAGCTGACCCGTCGGTTCGGGCTGACGCGCTGGAGCTTCTCGCTGACCGCGACCGACGCCAACCGATGGGCGATCCGGCTCGCCCGGGCGGTCACCGGCCGCTCGAAGATCCTGGTGAACAGCTACTGCTACCACGGCAGCGTCGACGAGTCCTTGATCGTGGTGGGGTCCGACGGGCACGGGACCGCACGGCCCGGCAACGTCGGTGCGCCCTGTGACGTCACCCTGACCAGCCGGGTCGCCGAGTTCAACGACCTCGAGCAGCTCGAACGTGAGCTCTCGCACGGTGATGTGGCCGCCGTACTGATGGAGCCCGCGCTCACCAACATCGGCATCGTGCTGCCCGAGCCGGGCTATCTGGAGGGCGTGCGCGAGCTGACCCGGCGCCACGGCACCCTGCTCATCAACGACGAGACGCACACCTTCTCGGCGGGTCCGGGCGGCTGCACCGCCGCCTGGGAGCTGGAGCCGGACATGCTCACCATCGGCAAGGCGATCGGCGGCGGCATCCCGGTGGGCGCCTACGGTCTGTCCGCCGAGCTGGCGGAGACGCTGCTGGACCGCGAGGACCTGGACCTCGTCGACATGGGAGGCGTCGGAGGCACCCTGGCGGGCAACGCGCTGTCGATCGCCGCGACCCGCGCCACCCTCGAACACGTCCTCACCGCCGAGGCGTTCACCAGGATGGACGGGCTGTCGCAGCGGTTCGAGGCCGGAGTGCTGGCCGCCGTCGAGCGCTGGAACCTGCCGTGGTCGGTCAGCCGGCTCGGCGCCCGCACCGAGTACCGCTTCGCGAACCCCGCCCCGCGCAACGGCACCGAGTCCGCGGCCGCTTCCGACGCCGAGCTCGAGGACTACCTCCACCTCTATCTGGCCAACCGGGGCCTGCTGCTGACCCCGTTCCACAACATGGCGCTGATGTGCCCGGCCACCGTGGACAAGGACGTCGACACCCACACCGAGCTCTTCGACGCGGCACTGGCGGAACTGGCCGGCTGAGCCGCATCGGTAGGCTGGACACCGATCATCCGGGGAGGACGAACGAGCGTGGACGAGATCGACCGGGCCATTCTGCGCGAGCTGCAGACCGACGGCCGTATCGCCTACGCGGACCTCGGCCCCCGGGTCGGCCTGTCGGCCTCCGCGGCCCGGCAGCGACTGCAACGACTCGTGGACTCCAGGGTCGTCCAGGTGGTCGGGGTCACCGATCCGATGCGGATGGGCGGCCAGGCGATGGCCCTGCTCGGCGTCACCGTGGACGGTGATCCACGGGCCGTCGCCGACCAGTTGGCCGCCCACCAGGAAGTGGTCTACTCGGTGCTGACGTCGGGCGGGTTCGACCTGTTCGTCGAGGTCGTCTGCGCCGGGCCGCGGGAGCTGCTCGACTTCGTCAACGATGTGGTCGCGGCGGCGGAGGGCGTCGAGCGAGTGAGGTCGTTCCCGTACTTCGGCATCCACACCCATCGGTTCCTGTGGAACGTGGGATAGCGCGAGGCGGCACGCCCCGGGCAGACCGAAGCGCGCCCGCGTGAAGGAGCTCTGCCGCGTCGGCGCGCGCCGGCGGTGCGGTGCAGGTGTGCGCCCGAGGGCGCGGCCGGAACGGTGTCAGGGCAGCAGTTTGTCGAGCGCCGCCCGTCCCTCGGACGCGAGCTTGCGCTCGGCCCAGGCGAGGGCGCTGGGGGACATGTCCCTGCCCGAGGCGAGGACCAGATCGTCCGGTGAGGCCTGTGCCGGAGCCACATGGAGCAGCTCGTCCGGAGTGGCCCGGTCGTCGGACGGACGACGCGACGCTTCGGGCTGCGACGTGGACATGATGTCTCCTCCGCGAGTCGATCCGCGGTGGCGGCACCCGCGGATCCGTCGTGCGCGCCGCCACCCTTCACCTCACCTTTCATCCAGATGGCGCAGTCCGCATCCCGAGAGCCGCACATCACCGGGATCGCCGACACACCGTGAGGGTGCGCCTACTCCGGGTGGCGATCGGCCGTCATGCCCCCGTGGTCCGTCGCCCCGTGGACGGCGGGCACCGCCCGGCTCAGCATCACCACGCCCCACACGATGAACCCGACCCCGACCACCTCCGGCAGCAGCCACCAGCCCATCCGGATCCTCTCCTCGAACAGCGCGACGGCCAGCACCAGGCTCACCGTGGCGTCACCGATGGTCAGCGCCGGCTGGGACGCGGCCAGCCAGCCCGCCTGAAGAGCGTTCTCCAGCAGCAGTACGGCGGCGACACCGGTGAGCGCGAACCCATAGGTCTGCCAGGCCGTCAGGAAGGCGACGAGGCCCTGGCCGGCGAAGATGCCCGTGGCCGACTTCAGCATCGCCGCGGTGAGGGCGTTGCCGATGGCCGAGGCCGTGGCCAGCACGGCGGCCCGGAACAGAGGCGGCCGCCCCGGGCGGGCCACGACGACGGCCACCGCCATGGCCCCGAGACAGCACGCCAGCACCGGGACCCACCGCACCATGGACGCCTGGTCCCGCGCGCCGGACGGGGCGGCGGCCGCCAGGACCAGCGCGAGCCCCGTGACCACCCCGGCGATCGACCACCAGACCGAGGTCGGCATGCGCCGGTGCATCAGCGGGGCGGCGATCATCAGGGCGAAGGGCAGCTCCAGGACGAAGAGCGGCTGCACCAGGGCCATCGGACCGTTCACCAGGGCCAGCGCCTGGAACATCGCGGCGCCGGCCACCCCGCCCACACCGATCACCCAGGCGGGACGGTGCGCCAGTTCCACCAGGAGCCGCAGACCGCCGCCCTGCGCGACCGTGGACGCCGCCTTGCGCTGGAACGCGGTGCCCATCGCATTGCTGGCGGCACCGGTAACGGCGAACACCGCGGCGAGTACGATCACGCTCCCAGCATGCCCCGGGGCGACGAACGGTGCCCCGCGGGACGCCCCGCACTCCGGTCCCTCGCCATGGCGCGGGGGTCACCGTATGCCCAGGGAGCCGATCACCCGCTTGACGCCGACCAGGACCGCATAGCGCTCTCGCGCGGCGAAGTCCCCCAGGTCCCAGACCGCCGGACGGCCGACCTCCGCGCACAGATGCAGCACCTGGTCCTCGCCCGCCCACACCCCCAGATGGGCGCCGTAGGCGTCGTCGGTCGCGTTGAACAGCAACAGGTCCAGCGGCCTGGGAACCGGCACCCGCAGGGTGGCCCGGGTGTCGGCCCACAGGTCGCTCGAACGCAGGGCGGGGACGGTCAGACCGAAGTGCCGCAGGACCTCGTAGGCGAACAACTGGCAGTTCGCGCCGTCCGCCAGTCCCGGACGCCCGGCCACCGCCGCCGATCCCGGAAAGCGGAAACCCACATGGGGAACCGTCCGGAAGCCCTCCGGCAGACGATCGAGCAAGGACGCCCCGGCACCCTCCCCGGCACCCATCGCCTCACCCCCTCCTCGTACTCCTCGTACGGGATCCGTCGGATCGTGACCACCTTAGAAGGCTCCCCTGCCGGACCGGGTGCCGACGGCCGGCCGGGAGCCGGCCGTGCCGTCGCCCGCCCGGGCCGCGGCGGCCAGAGCGGGCTGGAGACGGCGGGCGGCATCGAGGTGGTCGCCCGTCCAGATGATGCGCACGGATGTGGCGGTCGCCCTGCCGCGGCCGTCGCTCAGGTCGTGCCGCAGGGATTCGACCAGCCGGGCGTCGGCCGCCGGACGCGGCGGGAGCGGATCCGGGACGGCGGTGTGCCCGATCAGACCGGCGGCCAGGTCCCGGTACCAGTCGCACACCCGGCCCGCCGCACTCAGCAGCGCGAGCCGGGCATCGGTGGGGTCGGTCTCGGTGCGCTGTTCGCCGTGGTGCCGCCACAGCCCCAGCACGGCGTCCCCGGCCAGCCGCAGCCCCACGACACCCGTGACCAGAGTGGTCATGTCCGCCAGCGGCGCGGGCTTCGGACCGCGTTCGGCGAGATAGCTGCGGAAGGCGTCGTCGAGCCGACGCGCCGCGGCGGCGGCCCGGCGGCCCCTTTGCACGGGAGTGTCGGCCGGCGCAGGGTCGGGTCCGCAGCGGCCGACGGCGAATTCCACCGCGCCCGCCAGATACCGGGCACTGTCCGAGTACGCCGCGGCCAGGGCCCGGTCCACCGCCGCCGCGGCGCCGCGCGGCCAGAAGAGCAGCCCCACCAGCACACTCACCGCACAGCCGAGGGCGATGTCCTGGACCCGCAGGAGGGCGAGGTGCCAGTTGGGGGTGTGGCCGATGGTGAACAGGATGACGAGGTTGACGGTGAAGGCCGCCTGACCCGCGGTGAAGGAGATCGCGGCGGGAGCGATGCCGGCGATCAGCACGGTGAGCGGCAGCAGCAGCCAGAGCAGGGTGCCGTGGTGTCCGACGAGATGCAGCAGCCCGGCGCCGACGACGGAACCCGCGATTGTCCCGCTCAGGGCGCGCAGCGCCTTCTCACCGGTGTTGAGCGCGTTCGAACGCAGCACGGACAGGGTGCCCAGGAGCACCCAGAACGAACGCTGAACCCCGGTCAGATCTGCCAGGGCCACCGCGATACCGAGGCCGAGCGCACCGCGCAGGCTGTTGTGCAGCCAGACCGAATGCGGCTCGAGGTGGGCCGCCGCCCGCTCCTGGGCCGCCGCCAGCGGGGAGCCCAGTGTGCCCGGCTCGTGTCCCAGCAGCCACTCCGGCCAGCTGCGCCGCTCGGCGGACGCGGCCAGATCCACGTTGCCCGCGATCTGGAGCGTCACGAAGCCCAGCTCCTGGGCGCGGAACGACAGATCCAGGGTGCCGAGGAAGGCCTGGACCACCGGCCGGGCGCCCGGCCCCGCACGGTGCACGGACAACCGGGTGGTGGCGCTCTGCTCCATGCGCGCCAGATCCGCGCGCAGCTGTGCCGAGGCGGAGTGCAGCGGGTCCGGCGGGCCGTGCGGGGCGCCCAGCAGCTCGGCCGCCCGGTCCAGCACCTCGGCCGCCGCCCGGCGGACGGCACGCGCCGCGGGATCGCAGGCCGGGCGGCTCTCGTGCGGAGCCGCACTGTCGGCCACGACGGCGCTGAGCCAGGTGAGTTCGTCGACCAGCCGGACCAGGGCGCGGGAGCCGGTGGACAGCCCGGTGGGCCGGTAGGGAGTGGTGTCGAAGGCGTGACGCAGATCCACCGCCGCGGTGGCGGTCTCCTCGGCGGCGGCACGGCACCGCCGGGCGCTCGGCGCGTCCGGACCCCCGGTCAGCCGGGCCGCGTCGGTGCGCAGCTGCGCCGCGGCCGCCCGGCAGACACGGGAGGCGGGCGCACAGAGCGGATCCGCCGCGGGCCGGGGCCACAACAGGGAGATCGCGAGCAGGCCGGCGGCGGAGGCGAGCCCCGCCCCGGCCAGCCGCTCCGGCAGTGCCGACGGCGGCGCGGGGGAGGTGACCGCCAGGACGAAGGCCAGCAGCAGCGCGGTCGCCGCCCCCGCGAGGACGGAGCTGACCACACCCGAGAAGAGGATCAGAAAGCCGACCACGATCATGGCGGCCACGGCGAGCCAGGTCTCACGGGAGACGAGCGTGCCGAGGCAGACGAGCACAGCCCAGGCCACCGAGAGCCCCAGCTGTGCCCGCAGCCGCTCTGCCATCGGCCCGGTGAACTCCACCAGCAGCAGCATCGAGAACGCCGCGAACGCCGCGAAGGTCGCCATCGCCGGGGAGCCGAACCCCCGCCCGCACAGGGCGAACAGGGAGGGCACCACCAGCGCGGTGCGCACGGCCCGGCGGGTCGCCGTCAGCTCCGGATCGTGGGTACGCAGCCATGCCGGGAGCCGTCCGGGCACGCTGTGGCCGGGTGTGTCCCTCACCCGCCGCTCCTCGGCCACACCTCGGGCCCACCGCCGTGCCACTCGATCAGGGGCGACGAGGTCACGTCCAGCTCGTCCCAGCCCTCCAGCCCGGCCCGCTGCAGGAGCACCGCCAGATCGTGCAGGCTGTAGGCCATGCCCAGGATCTCGCCGCCGGCCCGGACGCGCCGGCCGCCGGTCTCGGAGGGCGGGGACACGATCACGCGAGGCTTTGCCATGCCCCCAGCCTCACTCGGGGTCACCTGGCCCGCATCCGCGGCCCCGGTACGTGCGCGCCGCGGTGCACCGGGACCGGACGTCGCCGGGCACACGGGCGCCGATGCCCGCCCGCCCGGGGCCGCCGCTCAGCGGGCCGGGTCGTGCCAGTCGTCCCCGGCCGGGAGCAGGGCGTCGGCCTCCTTCGGGCCCCAGGAACCCCTGGGATAGGGGTGGGCGGGGACGACATCGCCCAGCACGGGGTCGACGACGCGCCAGGCCGCCTCCACCGTGTCCTGCCGGGCGAACAGCCGGCGGTCGCCGTCCAGCGCCGCGCCGATGAGCCGGTCGTAGGGGCGCATGTCCGAGCCCGGAAGCCGGCTGAAGGACAGCTCCTCGCGCTGGGCCTGCCAGCCCTCGCCGGGCTTCTTCCCGGTGAGGGTCAAGGACACCTGGGTCTCGGGCCACACCCGGAACCGGAGCATATTGGCGGCGGTCACCGGCCCGAGCCCGAACACGTCGTGCGGGGGACGCCGGAAGCGGACGGCGACCTCGGTGGCGGTCACCGGAAGGCATTTCCCGGCGCGGATGAGGATCGGCACATCGGCCCAGCGCCAGGAGTCGGCGGCCAGCCGGACCGCGGCGAAGGTCTCGGCCGTCGACCGGGGATCCACCCCGGCGACCTCGCGATAGCCCTCGTACTGGCCGCGCACGATGTCCTTCGCGGTCAGCGGCCGCAACGAGGAGAGGACCTCGGCCTTGGTGTCCTGCCAGGATCCCGGCCCCCGACCGGAGGGCGGATCGGCCATGACGGTGGCCAGCACCTGGAGCATATGGTTCTGGAGCACATCGCGTACGGCCCCGGTGCGATCGTAGAACCGGCCCCGGTCGGAGACGTCGAAGGCCTCCGCCATGGTGATCTGGATGCTCTCCACATGGGTGCGGTTCAGCAGCGGCTCGAGCACCGAGTTGGCGAAGCGCGCGAAGAGGACGTTCTCCACGGGGTCCAGCCCGAGCCAGTGGTCCACACGGTAGATCGCGTCCTCGGGAAAGGACCTGTGCAGCGTGGCGTCGAGCCGGCGTGCGCTCTCCAGATCGTGGCCGAAGGGCTTCTCGACCATGATGCGGGCGTTCCCGGCCCGTCCCACGGCGGCGATCCCCTGGGCGATCCGCCCGAACAGCGAGGGCGGCACCTCCAGATAGAACAGGCCGCACCCGCCCCCGCCCATCGCCCTGGACATCGCCGTGTAGGTGGCGTCCTCGTCGAGATCGCCGTCCACATAGCGCAGCAGACCGAGCAACTCGACCGCCGCGGGCGACCGGGGATCCAGCCCGTTGAGGGTGAGGGACGCCTCCGCGTACGCACGGAACTGCTCCAGACTCCAGCCCGTCTTCGCCACACCCACCACGGGGACATCGAGCACCCCGCGCCGCACCAGAGCCACCAGGGCCGGAAAGGTCTCGAGTTTCGCCAGGTCACCGGTCGCGCCGAAGATCACCAGTGCGTCCATGCGCCGTGTCGTCATCGCTGACCCTCCTGTGCCCGCCCCGCCGGCACCCAGCTGATCCGGCCTCAGGCGCTCCCCGCCACCCCACGACGGTATAAAGAATTCCTATGCCTGGCGGAACACGTTTCACGGTTAGGCTCTCGCCCAATCCTCCGGTCAAGATCCGGGCCTCCCGCTTTCCCGAAACGCAAGAGGAGACCACCCGTTGAACGCGAAGTGGCGCGTGAATCCGCAGAACGCAGCACTGCTCGTCATCGACATGCAGAACGACTTCGTTCTCGAAGGGTATCCGATGGAAGTGCCGATGGCGCGCCGACGGCTGCCCGCGATGCAGGAAGTCATTGCCGAATGCCGGGCGTCCGAGATTCCGGTCGTCTACACCAGGCATATTCTGCTGGACGCCTTCGATGTGTCCCCGTTGGAATCCGCCTACAATCCGGCGCTCTTGAGCGCCGGCCTGCGCAAGGGGACGTCCGGTTCGCAGGTCGTGGACGACCTGCGGCCGGAGCCCGACGACGTCGTCATCCAGAAACACCGCTACGACGCGTTCCACAACACACAGTTGGAGAACGTGCTCACCAGCATATCGGGCCTTCGCCAGGTGGACACGGTGATCGTCATCGGCACCCTCACCGAGGTCTGCTGCGACTCCACCGCACGCGGGGCGTATATGCGCGACTTCAAGGTTGCTTTTGTCTCGGACGCCACCGGAGCACGCAGCGACGAGGCGCAAAGAGCCACCGAGAACACCATCGGCACATTCTTCGGCCGGGTGCTCACCACCAGGGAACTGGTCGCGGAGATCCATGAGGGCCGGGAAGGAAGAGCGGCATGACACCGAAAGAGTACGACGTCCGCTACGAGCGTTCCGCGGTACTGCTGTTGTCTCTGGGATTCGGCCTCGTCGGCCTCGACCGCTGGATCATCAGCCCGCTCTTTCCCTCGATGATGAAGGAACTGGGCCTCGACTACCAGGACTTGGGCAACATCATCGGTGTTCTCGGGCTGGCCTGGGGGTGTTCCTCCCTTCTCATCGGCGGTCTCTCCGACCGGCTGGGGCGGCGCAGAATACTGGTCGGCTCGATCGTCCTCTTCTCGGTCTGCTCGCTGCTGACCGGTTTCGTCGGCGGACTGGTCGGTCTGCTGATGGTGCGGATCGTCATGGGGGTCACCGAGGGCGCGTTCACCCCGACCGCGGTGGCCGCGACGGCGGAGGCCTCGCGGCCCGAGCGCCGCGGACTGAACATGGGGATGCAGCAGAGCACCTTCGCCCTGTTCGGCATCGGTCTCGGCCCCATCATCGCCACCCAGCTGCTGCGGGTCCTGCCGAGCTGGCACTGGGTCTTCGGGATCATGCTGCTGCCCGGCCTGGTCCTGGGCTATCTGGTGCTGCGGACCATTCGCGAGCCCCGTCAGCTGCCGGCCTTCACCTCAGCCGTCGCCGCCACCCCCGAGGGCGGGACCCGCTGGCTCGACCTCTTCCGCTACCGGAACATCCGGCTGGCCATCGTCGCCCTGTGCGGCGCGATGACCTGCATCTTCGTGCTGAGTGCCATGGTGCCGAGCTATCTGGTCGACCATCAGGGCATCGGGACCTCCCAGATGGGGGTCATCGCCTCCGGTATCGGTTTCGGCGCCTTCGCGGGGCAGTTGGCCATTCCCGGCCTCTCCGACCGGTTCGGGCGCAGACCCGTGATCGTCGTCGCCCTGCTGATGGCGATGGGCATGCTGATCGGCTTCATCCTGCAGGGGCCGGTGGTGCCACTGCTGTTCCTGCTGCTGTTCTTCGTCGCCTTCGGCGCCAACGGCTGTCTGGCCCTGCTCGCCGGAACCGTGACCGTGGAGTCCGTCCCCGCCGGCCTGATGGCCGCCGCCGCGGGAACCGTCATGGGCATCGCGGAGATCTTCGGCGGCGGTGTCGCCCCGTCCGTCGCCGGATATCTGGCCCAGCACCACGGCATCCACACCGTGCTCTATCTGGCGCTGGGCGGACTGCTGCTCTGTGTGGGGGCCGCGTCCTTCCTCCAGGAGACGGCCCCCAGGAAGACCGGACGCGCCGGCCGGGAGGACACCGCCGTCACGGCGACCGCCGGCGCCTGACGTCGCGGGGACCCGTCAGCAGGTCCCCGGCCCCGGGAGGCACCCGGGATCGGCCCGGACCGGGCGATGCGCGCAGGGGCGGGCGTCTCCGGATCCGGGCCGGTCGTCGTGGAGGAACCCGGCGACCGACCCGGCGAACGCCTCGGTCACCCCGTGGTCCCGGCCGGCGTCACTGACCCCCACGATGACGCTGATCTCCGGAAGCAGCCCGGGCAGCGGGGTGAAGGAAAGGTTCGAGCCGTGCCGTCCCGCGTCGTCGAGGACGACACCGGCCGGAACCACCGTGATGCACTCGCCCAGACGGATCAGCGCACGCATGGTCCGGTAGTCGTCCACCACATGGAAACGGGAGATCTCATAGGTCTCGATCAGTGTGGTGGTGATCCGCGCATGGTGGGTCAGCACCGGGTTGTCGAAGAGGACGAACCGGTGGCGGGAGAGCAGCTCCTTCAGTGCCGGGGCGCTGGTCTCCTCCAGGGCCGTCCCCGGCGGATGGACGAGCGCCATGTCCTCGGTGCCGATGACCTCCGTGGGGAACGGATGGGCCGGCTCGGTGGAGTAGAAGAGCCCGGCGTCGAGCTGGTTGAGCTCCAGCAGGTCGATCACGGTGGTGGCCGGGCGGCTGGTGACCCGGAACTCGTCGGCCCCGTAGCCGGTCAGCGCACTGCTCACCACGGCCCGCACCGCCCGCTCGGGCAGCCAGTTGTCCACCCCGAACACGACCTTGTGCGGATGCCCGGCCACCTCGGCGAAGCTCCGCGGCCTGGCGGCGTCCTTGCTGCCGAGGACCGCCGAGGCGTTCGACAGGTCCCGCATCAGCTGGGCGGCGTACGGCAGGAAGTAGGCGCCCTGGGGCGTCAGCACCACACCGGTCCAGCCCCGTCGGAACAGTGCGAAGCCGAGGCTCTCCTCCAGGCGGCGCAACCGCTGGCTCATGGTGGGCTGGGTGACATAGAGGGCGGCGGCGGCCTTGGAGATGCTCCGGTGCTTGGCCACGGCCAGGAAGGAGCGAAGGGCCTCGAGGTCCATGGCTGCCCCGCTTCCGGTCACGAGAAAGGGTCGAACGAGTCGGACCCTACTGCCTGAGGGAGCCCTTGTGACCTGCTCGGACAGCGGAATTCCGGGGCGCTCGGGCATCCGGGGCCCCGCTCGTCTTCACCCGTCGGAGTGAAGCCTCACGCTAAAGTTGACCTTGAGAACCGACGCGTTCGGTGATCAAGGTGCGGGATGCGCCGTTCATGCCGCGTGCCGCGGTCGGCCCCCTGGCGATATACCCACGGTCCGCCCCGCCCTGCGAAAACGCCCTTTCCGGCGAAACCGGACGCCCTGTCGGGGCCCCGGGGCACAGAGGGCCGTTCGGCCCCCGCCCGGTCCGGCCCCGGGGACTGGTCGGCCCTATCCGCACCCGGTACCCCTTTGGCGATCATGTGGCGGCGGCCGGGAAGCGCCGCGTCCGTTCCCGCACTCACGGCACTTCCCGGCCCGTCGGCTCCATGAACAGCTGGGAAGGGACACCGTCCGGTGGACGAGGCGCAGACAACGCAAGCGACAAGCGTGGAGAGCACGCGGACAGGCCCCGTGGTCCACGAGGAACCGGGGCCGGCCGGGCGGACGCAGAGCAGGCCCTCGTGGGTGGAGTGGCTGACGACCACCGACCACAAGAAGATCGGCACGCTCTATCTGGTCACCGCGTTCGTCTTCTTCATCGTCGGCGGCGTGCTGGCGCTGCTGATGCGCGCCGAGCTGGCCCGTCCGGGCCTGCAGATCATGTCGAACGAGCAGTTCAACCAGGCGTTCACCATGCATGGCTCGATCATGCTGCTGATGTTCGCGATGCCCCTGTTCACCGGCTTCGCCAACTGGATCATGCCGCTGCAGATCGGCGCCCCCGACGTCGCCTTCCCGCGCCTGAACATGCTGGCCTACTGGCTCTTCCTGTTCGGCTCGATGATCGCCGCCTTCGGCTTCCTCACTCCGGGTGGCGCCGCCGACTTCGGCTGGTTCCTCTACGCCCCGCTGTCCGACGCGGTCCACTCGCCGAGCCTCGGCGCCGACCTGTGGATCATGGGCGTGGCCCTGTCCGGCTTCGGTTCGATCCTCGGCGCGGTCAACTTCATCACCACCATCGTCTGTATGCGTGCCCCCGGCATGACGATGTTCCGGATGCCGATCTTCGTCTGGAACGTGCTGCTGACCGCGCTGCTGGTCCTCCTGGTGTTCCCCGTCCTCGCCGCCGCGCTGTTCGCGCTGGAGATGGACCGCAAGTTCGGCAGCCACATATTCGACGCGGCCAACGGCGGGGCGCTGCTCTGGCAGCACCTCTTCTGGTTCTTCGGCCATCCGGAGGTCTACATCCTGGCGCTGCCGTTCTTCGGCATCGTCTCCGAGGTCATCCCGGTCTTCAGCCGCAAGCCGATGTTCGGCTACATGGGCCTGATCGGTGCGACGATCGCGATCGCGGGCCTCTCGGTGACGGTGTGGGCGCACCACATGTATGTCACGGGCGGCGTGCTGCTGCCGTTCTTCTCCTTCATGACCTTCCTGATCGC
The DNA here is from genome assembly GCF_008704995.1 of Streptomyces nodosus. Classification (NCBI taxonomy): domain Bacteria; kingdom Bacillati; phylum Actinomycetota; class Actinomycetes; order Kitasatosporales; family Streptomycetaceae; genus Streptomyces; species Streptomyces nodosus. The sequence goes on along the minus strand of NZ_CP023747.1, from coordinate 913,685 downwards.
GGTGCCCACCGGGGTGAAGTTCTTCAACTGGATCGGCACCATGTGGAAGGGCTCACTGTCCTTCGAGACCCCGATGCTGTGGACCGTCGGCTTCCTGGTCACCTTCGTCTTCGGCGGACTGACCGGCGTCATCCTGGCCTCACCGCCGCTGGACTTCCACATCTCCGACTCCTACTTCGTCGTCGCGCACTTCCACTACACGATCTTCGGCACGGTGGTCTACGCGATGTTCGCCGGATTCCACTTCTGGTGGCCCAAGTTCACCGGCAAGATGCTCGACGAGCGCCTGGGCAAGATGACCTTCTGGACGCTGACGGTCGGCTTTCACCTCACCTTCCTGGTCCAGCACTGGCTCGGCGTCGAGGGCATGCCCCGCCGGTACGCCGACTACCTGGCCTCCGACGGCTTCACCGCCCTGAACACCCTGTCCACGATCGGGTCGTTCCTGCTCGGCCTGTCGCTGCTGCCGTTCTTCTACAACGTCTGGAAGACCGCCAAGTACGGCAAGAAGGTCGAGGTCGACGACCCCTGGGGCTACGGCCGTTCCCTGGAGTGGGCCACCTCCTGCCCGCCGCCGCGGCACAACTTCGAGAAGCTGCCGCGGATCAGGTCCGAGTCCCCGGCCTTCGACCTGCACCACCCCGAGATCGCCGCGCTCGAGACCTCGAGGTAGACCGTGGCGCACGCAGTCCTGGCCCTGGGCGTCAGCGTGGTGACCGCGTCCGGCTCCGTCTGGTACCTGCCGGCCGTCGCCGATCTGCGGGCCGGCGCCGACCGTCCCCTCTCCCGCCGCAGCTCGGCGACGGCCTGCCTCACCGGCTGGGCCACCGCCGCGGTCGTCGCGGTCCTGCTGCTGGTGGCGGACTCATGGCGGCCGTCCGCCGTCCTGGCCGTCACGGGTGCCTTCCTCACGGCCGCCTTCCGCACCCGGGCCGGGGCCCAGCGCAGGAACGAGCAGCGGGAGGCCGCCCGCCACTGGGCGAGCCTGACCGAGGACACGCCCGGGACCGCAGGGGCCGGGGGCCGGTTCCCGTACGCCGTGGCCGCCATACTCGGCGCCGGTCTGGCCGTCGCCCTGGCCACCGCGACCCTGCTGCTGGCCGCCGGATCCGAGGACGACCCGCACCGGTGGACGGTCGCGGCCGTCCCCGCGGCGGTCGTCGCCGGCTTCCTCACCCTGGCATTCACCCGCACATCGATGGCCCGCCGACGGGCGGCGGGCCATCTCAGGACCCCGCGCTAGGGGTGGTTCCCGGGTCGGATCCCTCACCGGCCCGGGAATCGCGGCACCCGCTGCCGCCGACGGCACGTCGGGATGCCGCGCCGTCGCCCGCGCCGTACCGTCGACCTGGAACGAACGCGCTCCGCGACCCCGCGGAGCGCCGGTGCGAGACGGTCATGGAGGCGGGCCTCATGTCCCCTGTCCACAGACGGGCGGCCGTCGTCGCCGCCCTCCTCGCCGCCACGGCCTCGGGGACCGGAGCGGTACAGGCCCAGGCGGCGGCCCCGACCTGCCGGACGGCCGATCTGTCCCTGTCCGTCGGTCAGGTGACGGGCGGTGCGGGATCGTTCTTCCACCCGATCCGGTTCACCAACACCTCGGCCCGCAGCTGCGCGCTGCGCGGCTATCCGGGGGTGAGCGTCCTGGACTCGCGGCACCGGCAGATCGGAGCCGCGGCGAGTGCCGGCCCGCACTCCGTGACCACCGTGCTCGTCCATCCGGCCGGGAGTGTCTACGCCGCCGTCCGCACCAACGATCCGAGCATCGTCGACCGTTGCCGGGCGACCTCGACCTATCTGCGGGTCTATCCGCCGGGCAACCGGGAGGCCGTCCTCGTCCCCCACCGGCTGCGCGTCTGCGGGGCCTTCCAGGTCAACCCCGTGCAGAGCACACCGTAGGCCGTCCGACCGAGGGGGAGCGGCGCCTGTTCATCGGGGGGCTCCCCGCCGGACCCCGGTTCCGTGCTCCGCGAGCGGACCCACGGACAGCCCGGCCTCGCGCAGCCCGAGGACCACATCGGGCAGGGCCCCGAGCGCGGCACGCCAGCAGCCGGGGGCCGAGGTCCGGTCGCTGTCGTGCAGCAGCAGCGTGCCCCCGCCGCGCAGCTCCGTCCCGATCACGGCACGTACGGAGGCGGGCGAGGCGTCGGCGGTCCAGTCCCTGCCCCAGGCCGTCCACAGCACGGGCCGCAGTCCCGCCGTCCGGGCGGCCGCCCAGCGGCCGGAGGTGAGGATCCCGTACGGCGGGCGGTACCACCGCGGCCGGCTGCCCGAGACCTCGCCCACCACCCGGGCGGCCCGCACCACCTCCGCCCGGTCCCGGGCGGGGCGGGGCAGCCAGGGGCGGTCATGTCTCCAGCCGTGCACCGCGAGTTCGTGCCCGCGCTCCGCGATCGCCCGGGTCAGCGCCGGATGGCGGACGACACTCTCCCCCAGCAGAAAGAAGGTCGCCCGCACCCCGAGACCGTCCAGTGCGTCCAGAAAGTGCGGGGTCGATGCGGGATCGGGGCCGTCGTCGAAGGTGAGGGCGACATGCCGGGGGTGGCCGGTGCCGGCCAGCCCGGGCAGGACACCGCGCCGCAGCCCCGGAAGCCAGGTGACGGCCGGGCCGATGTGCAGGGCCGCCACGGTGGCGAACGGCGCCAGCACCGTCATCGCGCGCCAGGCCGGGGAGCGACCGTAACGGACGGGGGAAAGGGACACGCGGACTTCCACCTCTTCCTGTCAGGGGCTCCGTACCCGGTCCCGGCGCCCCGGGCTCAGGGCCTCTGCGGCGCCGGCTCCGGGGATCCCGGGTCCGCCCCGTTGTGCGTCGACGACGCCGAGTCCCAGGCGCCGCGCACGGACGGGGCGTTGGCCAGCCCGATGCTTCCCACCCCGATGAGTACGACCCCGGTCACCTCCGGCAGCACCCGCACCCCGAGGGCGATCTGCTCCTCGAACAGCACCGCCCCCAGCACCACGCTGGTCAGCGCGTCGCCGAGGGTGAGGGCGGGCTGGGAGGCCGTCAGCGTCCCGGCCCGCAGCGCGCTCTGCAACAGCAGGAAGGCGATCGCTCCGGCGCCGACCGTGGCATACGGCGGCCACTGCGCCAGCACGGTGCCCGGATCGCGCGCCACCCGCCCCGTGACCTCCTTGAGCAGGGCGGCCGTGGCGGCGAACGACACGGCGGACGCCATCCCCAGCAACGCGGCGCGCGGCGCCCCCCTGACCGGTCGGGACACGGCGACGAGCAGGACCACCGCGCCCAGCAACGACACTCCCGTGAGGAGCCAGCGCCCCGGTGCGGCGGTGGACCGGCCGGGTGAGGGATCGGCCCCGCCCAGGAAGAGCGCGAGCCCCACGGCCAGGGCCATGAACGCCAGCCAGGTGCGGCGGTCCGGACGGCGGTGGAAGACCACGCTGCCGACGGCCAGGGTGAAGAGCAGCTCGGTCACCAGCAGCGGCTGGACGACGGACAGACTACCCAGGGCCAGCGCGGACGCCTGCAGCGCGGTGGACAGGGCGAGGAAACCGGCACCCGCCAGCCAGTGCGGTCGCCGTAGCACACCGGCCAGCCACCGTATCGCCTGGCGCATCCCGCGCCCGCCCTCCGGCTCGTCCGTCGCGGCCCGCCGCTGGAGCACCGAGGCCGCCGCGTTGGACAGCGCCGCGAGCAGGGCCAGCGCCATGGTCAGAGGGTTCACCCGTCACTCATCCGAACCGGGCGGCGAGCCGCCGGTACAGGGCGGGCGTCGTGCCCCGTACCCAGGCGGGAAACCGCAGCCAGCCGGGGACGAAGACCTCGTCCCGGCCGCGGGAGACCGCGCACCAGACGGCCTCCGCCACCCGCTCGGGCGGCACCGGCCTGGGCCTGGAGCGCCGATAGGGGGCTCCGCGGCGTTCGAAGAAGGGGGTGTCCACCACACCGGGGACCACATGGCTGACTCCCACACCGGTGCCGCGCAGTTCATAGCGCAGCGCATCGGCGAAGGCGCCCAGCGCCGCCTTGGCGCCGGAGTAGACGGCCTCGCCGCGCACCCCGACGGTGCCTGCGAAGGATCCGACGATCACCACCCGCCCGGAGCCGGCTTCGACCATATGGGGGAGCAGCTGCCGTACCAGATGCATCGTGGCGAGCACATCGACATCGATCACCTCGTCGATGGCGGGTTCCGGCATGGCGCTGAAGTCACCGGCCCAGCCGATCCCGGCACAGGCCACCAACAGGTCCACCCGGCCCAGATGGCCGAGGGCGAACTCGGCCAGTTGCCGGTGGGCGCCGGGCCGGGTGTGGTCCGAGGGGAAGACGGTGGCGGACGCCTGCGCCGCCACTCGGGACAGCCGGGTCGCGTCGCGGCCGTTGAGCACCATCCGCCACCCGCCCTCGGCGGTCAGCCGGCGGGTGACTGCGGCCCCGATGCCGGAGGAGGCACCGGTCACCAGTGCCGTACCCCGGTGCACCACCGGGGGCGGCTGGTCCAGGAAGAAGCCGGGGACGGAACGGGACGGGGCTTGAGACATGGCGGCTGACCTCGGCGGCGACGGTGAACACCGGAGTGACGGGCGGACGGTTGCTGCTCCCGGGGCCGCCGGAACGGCGGACCGGGAGTGCCCCGCCCGTCACACTCCGGCCTCGGAGCGAGCGTTTGGGACAGCATGACAGGGGACAATCGGTATCGATGTGTGCATTTTCCCCTGGGTTGCGACGACCGGCGACGCGAGCGACGAGCGGCCATGACCACCCCGTTCCGTCAGCCGGGTGAGCGGCGCCGCCCCGCCGACGGGACCGGGTCGTCGGCTCCGCCCGCCGTCACCCCCGTACGCCATGGCTGAGGCGGCGGGCCCCGGGCCCCTGAGGAGGCCTCGGCGACTGCTGATCGTCAGCGCCAGCATGGGATCCGGGCACGACACGGTGGCGGGGGAACTCGCCCGCCGCGCCCGGGGGCAGGGCCATGAGGCGCACCTCGTCGACGTCCTCCGACTGCTGCCGCACGGCCTGGGCGCGGATCTGCGGCGCTGCTACCGGGCCTCGGTACGGCACTTCCCCTGGGCGTACGACGTCCTGTACCGCACCCTGCTGCGGCGCGGGCCGGGCCGCCGCCCGAGCGGTGTCCCGCTGGCCCGCCTCGCAGGCGACCGCCTGACGGAACTGGCGGACCGCACCGGCGCGGATGTGGTGGTCCCCGTCTTCCATCTCGCCGCACAACTGACCGGACACCTCAGGGCCAGCGGCAGGCTCACGGTGCCCAGCGTCGTCTTCCTGATCGACTTCGCCGTGCACCGGCAGTGGCTGCACCAGGGGAACGACGGTTATCTCTGCGTCACGGACGAGGCCGCCGCCGCGGTGCGCCAGGAGATCGCGACGCCCGCCGAGACGACCGGCCCGCTGGTGTCCCCGGAGTTCTTCGCCGCCGCGGCGCCGATGCCGACGGTGCCGCCCGTGGTGCCGATGCCGACGGTGCCGCCCGTGGTGCCCACAGGGCCGGCGCGGCCCCTGGAACCCGAGGTGTCCGCCCCGCCCGTGCCGTCCCCGTGGTCACCGCACTTCACCGCATACGCCGCCGGGCGTACGCCGGTGCTGCTGGCCGCGGGGGCCTGGGGGGTCGGTTCCCGCCTTCCCGCCACCGCCGGGCTGCTGGCCGGGCACGGGTTCCTCCCGGCCGTGCTGTGCGGTCGCAACGAGCGGCTCCGGCGCCGGCTGTCCCGCGTACCGGGCGTGCTCGCCCTGGGGTGGGTCGACGACATGCCCGCTCTGCTGCGGACGTCCGGGGCCCTGGTGGACAACGCCGCGGGGCAGACGGCCGTACAGGCCCTGGCCGCGGGGCTTCCGCTGGTGGGGTACCGGCCGCTGCCGGGGCACGGGGCGGACGGGGTACGCCGGATGGCCGCACTCGGTCTCTCGGAACTCGCCGACGACGAGGCCGGTCTGCTCGGTGCGCTGGACCGGCTCACCATGGCTGGCCCCGCCCGGGAACGCCGGGTGGCCCACGGCCGGTCACTCTTCCGGGGCGATGTCCTTACGCGGCTGCTGGAGTTCGTCGACGCGTCCGCCGGTTGAACCGTCCCGGACGAACCGGGGGCCCGGTGTGCCGGGCCCCCGGTAGAGGCGTGTCGTACCAGCGGACCGCCGCAGGTACGACACGTCGCTCATGGAACCGTCAACCGTGGACTCACCGCGGGTGATGGTGGTGGTGCTGGCGCCGCCTCATCCCGACGGTCAGCCCCATCGCGGCCAGACCCAGCAGCGCGGTGATCGCTCCTATCACGCAGTTGTTCCAGATGGTGCCCGCGCTCGCGGTGTGGGTCACCGTGGCCACCCACGGGGAGATCAGCAGCCACAGACCGAGCGGCACGACCACCCAGGCCAGCCGGAACATGCGTCCCGGTGCCATGGTGAGCGCGAGCCCGATCAGGGCGACAGCGATTCCCACGATCAGATTGCTGGCCGTGATGTTCGGTGAACCCGTGTGGAAGTGCACGATCCAGGGCGATATCGCGGCGTAGACACCCGCCAGGAGGATCAGCCCCTCGATGAGGATCGCCGGCTTGCTGGAGGCCGTCCGTTCGAGCCGTTCCCGCATCTCCGCCAGCTCTGGATGCGTGCTCATTCCACCGGCACCGGTCATCCCGCCGGTCCCGGCCATTCCGCTGGTCCCGCTCGTCCCACTGGTCATTCCACCGGACTGCTGCGGATACGACATGGCTCTCGTCTCCCCTCTCTGGAGGTGCGTGAGGAGGTTGCTCCCAGGATATTTCCCTATGGCAGAAAATTCCCCCTTATGGGGGGTTTATTCACATGTTCAGGACATTTTGGGGTCAGGGTGTCGTGCCGGTCCGTCGCCCTTCGGGGGCTCGCCCCTCCAGATGCGTCAGGAACCAGCGGCCTGCGGCCTCAGCCACCTGCTCCAGGGCTCCGGGCTCGGGGAACAGATGGGTGGCCTCCGGTATCACACAGATCTCGTGCGGCGAAGGCAGCCGGTCGGCGGCCTCCCGGTTGAGATCCAGGACCACTTCGTCGTTGCCCCCGACGATCAGCAGGACCGGGGCCGTCACCCGCGCCAGGTCGTCGCCCGCCAGATCCGGCCGGCCACCCCGGGAGACCACCGCGTACACCTTCTCCGGATGTTCGGCCGCGGTCGCCAGTGCCGCGGCCGCCCCGGTACTGGCTCCGAACAGTCCCGTCGGCAGTCCGCTGGTGTCGGGCTCCCGCGCCAGCCAGTCCAGGGCCCCGTCCAGGCGTCTGCTCAGCAGGGGGATGTCGAAGCGGTGTTCGGCCGTGGTGGCGTCCACACGCTCCTCACGCTCGGTCAGGAGGTCCAGCAGCAAGGTTCCCAGCCCCATCTTGTGCAGTTCGGCCGCGACCGCGCGGTTGCGGACGCTGAGCCGGGAGCTGCCGCTGCCGTGTGCGAAGAGCACCACCGCCGGCACCTGTCCGGGCACCACCAGGTCACCCGTGAGCACCGCTTCCCGGGTGGGCACCATCACCAACTCGGAGATCATCTCGTTCATCTCCCCGCCGCTGTCGGATATCCGGCTTCAGCGGGTACCCACGGTGCGCCGGCCCACGCGGGCTGCCGCGCGGTAACGCTCAGGTGGAGCTTGACCCTCGTCTCACTCATGTGGCGGTCGAGACTCCTCGGAGAGCCCGCCCGGCCGAGCATCGCAGGGCCCGGGCGCGCGCACCGCTTGGGCGGGGCGTGTGTGCGGGACGCCTTCGGGTACTCGACCGCCGCCGGTGCGGGCCGTGGGGCGCCGTCGCCGCCCCGGGGCGAACGGCCGAGGAAGGCCGCGTCCGCACCCCCTGCACGCTGGGAGAGACGCCATGAAAGCAGCGGTATACGAAGGCCCCCGGAACGTCACCGTCAAGGACGTGCCGGACGCGAAGATCGAGCATCCGTGCGACATCCTGGTGAGGATCACCACCACCAATATCTGCGGCTCGGATCTTCATATGTACGAGGGCCGTACCTCGTTCCAGGCCGGGCGTACCTTCGGGCATGAGAACCTCGGGCAGGTGATCGAGGTCGGCCCCGCGGTCCGCAAGGTCCAGGTCGGCGAGTATGTGGTGCTGCCGTTCAACATCGCCTGCGGCTTCTGCAAGAACTGCGAACGGGGCCTGACGAACTACTGTCTGACCATGCAGCCCGAGCCGGACATGGCCGGTGCTGCGTTCGGATTCGCCGACATGGGCCCCTATCAGGGCGGCCAGGCCGAGTTCCTCCGGGTGCCCTACGGCGACTTCAACGCCCTGCGCCTCGGCGAGGACGGAGTCGAACGCCAGAACGACTATGTGATGCTGGCGGACATCTTTCCCACCGGCTACCACGCCACCGAGATGGCCGAGGTGAAGCCGGGGGACCAGACCGTGGTGTTCGGGGCCGGGCCCGTGGGGCTGATGGCGGCCTATTCGGCGCTCCTCAAGGGCGCCGGCCGGGTGTGGGTGGTGGACCACCAGCCGGACCGGCTGAGGGTGGCCGAGTCGATCGGGGCCCTGCCCATCAACTGCGCGGAACAGGATCCGGCCGAGGTCGTCAAGGAGGCCACCCTCGGTCTGGGCGCGGACAACGGGTGCGAGTGCGTCGGCTACCAGGCGCATGACGCCGGCGGCCACGAGGACGCCTCCCTCGCGCTCAACGGGCTGATCGACACGGTGCGGTTCACCGGCTCCATCGGGGTGGTCGGCGTGTTCATCCCCGAGGACCCGGGCGGAGCCGAGGCGCAGAACGAGATGGAGGCGCACGGCAAGGTGCCGATCGACTACGGTCTGATGTGGTTCAAGGGCCAGCGGATGGGCACCGGTCAGGCTCCGGTCAAGCGCTACAACCGCGGTCTGCGCGATCTGATCGCGGGCGGCAGGGCGGAGCCGGGCTTTGTGGTCTCCCATGAGCTGGACCTGGACCGGGCGCCGAACGCCTATGAACACTTCGACGCCCGGGACGACGGCTGGACCAAGGTCGTCCTGCACCCCGACGGCTCCCACTGAGCCCGGGCCCGGGGCCCGGCCGTCCGGACGTCGCCTGACGCGGCCCTAGGAATTCGGCCCCGTCGTCCGGGGGGCCGGCTCGCTGCCCCGGGGGCCGGCGACCTCGTCGGGGCCCAGTACCTGGTCGCCGTAGAGGTCCTGCAGCCAGTTGGTCTGGTAGATGGTGTCGAGGTAGCGCTCGCCGAGGTCCGGGGCGATGGCCACCGCCGTGATGTCACGGTCCTCGTTCCGGGCCATCCAGTCCATCGCGCCGCTGACGATGGTCCCGGTGGAACCGCCGAACAGAAAGCCGCTCCTGGCCAGACGGTGGCAGGCGCGGATGGTGTCCGCCTCCTCGACCTGCAGCACCTCGTCGACATAGGACTCGTCGAGCAGCGGCGGGCGCATGCTCATGCCCAGGCCGGGAATCATCCGCCGGCCCGGCTTGCCGCCGAAGATCACCGAGCCGACGCTGTCCACCGCGACGATCCGCACCGGGCGGTGCCACTCGCGGAAGTAGCGGGCGCAGCCCATCAGGGTGCCGGTGGTTCCCGCGCCGACGAACAGCACGTCCAGGCGCGGGAACTGACGGGCGATCTCCGGTGCCGTCCTGCGGTAGTGCGCCTGCCAGTTACCCGGGTTGGTGTACTGGCTGAGCCACACATAGCGCTGGTCGGAGGCGCACAGCCCGCGTACGTACTCGATGCGCGCCCCGAGGAAACCGCCGTTGGCGTCCAGGTCGGAGATGATGTGGACCTCGCTGCCCAGCGCCTCTATCAGCAGCCGGGTCGACAGATTGCAACGGGAGTCCGTCACACACAGGAACCGGTAGCCCTTGCTCGCGGCGATCACGCTGAGCGCCACCCCCAGGTTTCCGGAGGAGGACTCCACCATGATCGAGTCCGGCGTCAGCAGTCCGTCCCGCTCGGCGTTCTCCACCATCTCGACCGCGGCCTTCAGCTTGATCGAGCCGGCGAAGTTGAACCCCTCGCACTTCAGGTACAAGGCGCGCCCGAAGATCGACCGAAGGTCGACATAGAGCTGGCTTTCGTTGAAAGCATGAGGAGCGGAGATGACGGGCACGGTGGCCTCCTGATGCCAGGCCGGCGGACACGGCGTTCAGCCGTACCGGCGCAACTCATGGAAGAAGTCGTCGATGAGGTGGAGCTGCCCGGCCAGCGTGACCTCGTCGTAGACGTACTTGCCGACGGCGAGGTCGAGCACGCCGAGGCCGAAGGGGGAGAAGACCACCGGCCGGTCGGCCGGCGGTCTCACCTGTCCCGTCATGACGTCGTAGAGGGTGCCGTCCAGGAAATCGCGGTTTCCGGTGAGCTGTTCGGCCAGATGGGGGGAGGTGTCGGCTTTGAGGCAGTGCTCGACGTCGTCCACGAAGTTCGCCGACGCGAGCAGGATCTCGGGGGCGAGGTCGCGCAGGGACACATGCAGGACCAGCGGGTGGTGCGCGAACCAGGAGGGGTCGGTGACATGGGGCCGGCCGGCGACGGTGGCGAAGACCACCAGATCGCTGGAGCGGATCAGATCCTCGGGACGCTCGTGGACGGTGATCTCGCCGGCCCGTGCGGTGGCCGTCTGCTCCAGATGGCCACGGAACCCGGCGACGCTGTCGGCGGACACGTCGTGCACCCCGATGGCGTCGAACGTCCAGCCGGTGCCGGTCAGGAAGGCGTGGATGTACCGGGCGATCAGGCCCGTGCCGAAGAACCCGACACGGGTGGGGCGGGACCTGCCGCGGCTGAGCCAGTCGGCCGCCAGCGCCGCGGAGGCCGCGGTCCTGGTGGCGCTGATGATGGAGCTCTCCAGACAGGCGAAGGGATAGCCGGTGGCGTGGTCGTTGAGCAGCAGGACCGCGGAGGCCCGGGGGATCCCGGCCTGCACATTGCCCGGGAAGCTGGAGATCCACTTCAGGCCGTCCACCTGCATCGGACCGCCGAGGGAGGCCGGCAGCGCGATGATGCGGTCCGCGGGGCGGTCGGGGAAGCGCAGGAAGTACGACGGCGGGTTGACGGAGTCCCCGGCGCCATGGAGCCGATAGGTGGTCTCGACCAGCTCCACGATGTGCTTCTCGCGTCCCCGGAGCGTCTCCCGCACCTCGGCGCCGGAGATCACCGCGAAGCTCGGTGCCCGCAGTGGCCCGGAGCCGCCGGGCCGGGTGGCGGGGGAGGGCGTCCTGCTCATCGTCCGTCCACCTCCGGGGACGGGCATCCGTCGGCCAGTCGCCGGGGCTCGGCCATGGCGACCACCACCTGCCGCTCCCCGGTGAACGGCTCCCTGCTGTGTGCGGTGCGCACATTGTCGACCAGCATCAGATCGCCGGCCTGCCAGGGCTCACGCAGGGTGTGCTCCTCATAGGTGGCGTTGAGCGTCTCGACGATGTCCTCACCGAGGGGGCTCCCGTCCCCGAAGCGGGTGTTGAAGGGCAGCCCGTCCTCCCCGTAGACGTCCACCAGGTACTCCCGCACCTCGGGGGCCAGCGTCCACTCGTTGAGGAAGGCGATCTGGTTGAACCAGCAGCGGCGGCCCGTGAGCGGATGTCGCACCACGGCGCTGCGGCGCTGCCGGGTGCGCAGCGAACCGTCGGACTGCCACGCGAAGTCGATGGCGTGCGAGCGGCAGTAACGCTCGACGGCCACCGGGTTCCCGGTGCCGAACGACTCCTCCAGGGACGCCCCGATCTCGTCGTTGTAGCTGCGGGTGAGCAGCCAGCCCTCGCGTTCGAAACGCTCGGTCAGCGCGGCCGGCAGCGCCTCGAGCACCCGCTCGGCGTCGGCGATCCCGGTCGCCCCGCCCTCGCCGGGCGCGGTGAGACACGCGAACAGCATCAGACCGGGGACGTCCAGCGCGTAACTCAGTTCATGATGCATGCACATGGGCTGGTTGGAGGGCCATTCGGTGGACGAGTACAGCCCCGGGCCGTGGCTCTTCCGGGGAGCGAAGGCCTCACGCTCCGTCATCAGCTCACCGGCCAGCGCGGCGAGGACGGCACCGGCCTGGTCCGCCTCCCGCAGCCCCAGGCCGCGGACGAGGACCGCCCCGTGCTCGTCGACCCGGGCACGCAGCGCCTCGCGGTGCTCGGCCGCCCAGCCGCGCACGTCCCCGGGGGGCTCGACATGCACCAGGGGAGGTCTGCCCGGCTCCCGCTCCACCTGGAGAACGGGGGCCACGGATGAGGAGGACGACATCTGGTTTCCTTTCGGTTGTCGCTCGGGGGCGCGAGGGGACTCAGGAGGAGGTCAGTGGTTCGGGGGCGCCCAGGACGGCCTGTGCCGCGCCGGCCGGCCGGGTGCGCAGGAAGTAGTGGCCGCCGTCGGCGAGTTCGACCAGGTCCACCTGTTCGGCCAGCAGCTCCCAGTCGCGGAACCGGTCGCGGAAACCGGCAGTGTGGGGGTCGTCGGCGGCGACGACCACGGTGACGGGTACCGGCAGTCTCACCGCGGGCGGGTTCTCCAGCAGCTCGGCGAAGTAGCGGTGCGCGTCGGCACAGTCGTGCCGGTAGGCGGCGCCGATGTGCGCGGCATGGCGCGCATGGAGCTCACCGAGCTCGGTGTAGCCGCTGTCCGAGGTCAGCGTCGCGGCGATGCCGGCGTCGCTCAGCGCCGACAGCTCGGCGAGGGCGGCCCGTCTTTCGGCTGCGGTGCCGAGCAACTGCGCGGCCAGGAACACCCGCTTGACCTCGACCCCGCGCTCCCGCAACCGCCTGGCCGTCTCCAGGGCCGGTGCGGCGCCCGAGGAGTGGCCCCACAGCATGACCCTGTCCAGGCCGTGTTCGATGATCTCGTCGACGACCTGCCCGACCACCTGCGCCATCGGAGCGAACGCCTCGCTCCGGGCGGCCAGATCGTGACCGGGCAGATCCACGGCGTGGACCGTGGGCCCGTTGCCCGCCAGGGTGTCGGCCATCGGCCGGTAGTTGACCGCGTTGCCGCCGGCGTACGGGAAGCACACCAGCGCGCACTCCGGGGGGACGCCCGCCGTCCGGGACAGGGGCTGGAGAAGCTCGGTGCGCCGCCGGGCGGTGCCGTCGAGGAGCGCGGCCAGGTCGGCGAGCACCGGATGGCGGGTGATGTCCTTGAGGGACACCGCGCGGTCCAGCACGATGCTGAGTCTCACCGCCGAGAGCGAGGTGCCGCCGGAGCCGAAGAAATGATCCCGCCGGCCGATGTGGTGCTCGGGGACGCCCAGGATCTCGGCCCAGGCTGCCGCCAGTCTCCGCTCGCCCGGGGTGCGCGGGACGCGGTCGTGCCGCCCGGGGGCGTCGCCCTCCTGGACCGAGGTGTTCCGTTCGGCGAGCGCGGTCAGGGCCTTTCGGTCGATCTTGCCGTTGCCGGTCAGCGGCAGGGACTCCTGCCAGTGGAAGGCGGAGGGGACCATGTACGCGGGCAGCGCGGCGCCCAGCGCCTGCTGCAACACCTCCACCTGCTGCTGCCGGCCGGTGTAGAAGGCGATCAGATGCTTGCTCCGGCCGGCCCGCTCGGCGACGACCACCGCACCGTCGCGCACCCCGGGAACCCGCATCAGGGTGTTCTCGATCTCACCCGTCTCGATTCGGAAACCACGGATCTTGACCTGGTTGTCCCGGCGCCCGAGGAACTCCAGCTTGCCGCCGGGATGCCAGCGCCCCCAGTCGCCCCCGAGATAGAGGCGCTCGCCCGGCCGGAACGGATCCTCCCGGTAGGCGGCGCGGGTCCGCTCGGGATCGTTGACATACCCCCGCCCGACGCAGACCCCGCCGAACGCGATCACTCCTGGGGCACCCAGCGGCACCAGCGACAGATGCTCGTCGACGACATGGACGCGCACATTGCTGACGGCCCGCCCCAGCAGCACCCGGCCGTCCTCCGGCGGCCCGTCCATGACCTCGTGGTTGGTGTCGTCGGACGTCTCGGTCAGCCCATAGGCGTTGACCAGGGTGATCCCCGGCCGGATCGCGAACCAGCGCTGTACCAGCTCCGGCTTCAGGGCCTCGCCGGTCACCGACACACACCTCAGGTCGGGCAGCGCACGGGGATGCTGTTCCAGGTACGCCATCACGACCTCCAGATAGGAGGGCACGACCTGCACCACCCCGACCCGGCCACGGACGAGCGTGTCGACGAACCGCTCCACGTCCAGGATCACCTCCTGCTCGACGAGCAGGGTGCGTCCGCCGACCAGCAGCGCGGACAGCAACTGCCACAGCGAGATGTCGAAGCACTGCGGGGCCGTCTGCGCGACCACCACGCCCTCGTCGATCCCCAAGTCGTCGATCTTGGCGTAGAGATGGTTGAGCATCCCCGCGTGCTCGCACATCGCCCCCTTCGGCTCGCCGGTGGAACCGGAGGTGAAGTAGATGTAGGCGAGCCGGCCGGCGTCGACCTCCGTCCCGATGTCGTCGCCGGGGTGGTCCTCCGCGTAGGCCTCCTCGATCAGCAGCCGTTCGGCTTCCGGGAGGGTGGCCAGGGCCTGGTCGAGGGTGTGCGTGCTGTCCCGCTCGGTCAGCACCAGCCGGCACCCGGCACGGGACAAGGTCGCCGCGATACGGGCGGGGGGAAAGTGCGGCTCGACCGGTAGATAGACGCCCCCGGCCTTGAACACCGCCAACACCGCGGCCGGCCAGTCGAGCGTGCGATCGGTGACGACGGCCACCACGTCCTCCGGACCGAGCCCCCGCGCCAGCAGCGCCCGTGCCAACCGGTTCGCGCGTGCGTCGAGTTCCCCGTAGGTCCAGGTGCGATCGCCCCGCACCACCGCCACGGCCTCCGGATGCGCCCGCACCCGCTGCTCGAACAGCTCGTGCGCCCGCCCTTCCGGCAGCCTCCGGCGCGGCCCGGCGAGTCCTTCGAGCTGATAGCGCACCTCCTCGGCCGAGAGCAGACTCTGCCGTGCGTGTTCGGCGTCCGCGTCGGCGGCCATCAAGGCCAGCGCGGCCATGTGATAGCCGCCGACCCGGGCCGCGGCCTCGGCGTCCAGCACCTGTGTGCGATAGCGCAGCCGCACGGTCGGCCTTCCGTCCCGGTCGGACCAGCTCACGCCCAGCGCGATGCCGTCGGCCAGCCCGCTCTCCGTTCCGGTGGGGTCGAACACGACCTCGTACGAAGGGCCGGCCACCCCCAACTCCCGCCGCAGCTCGTCCACCGCGAAGTCCCGGTGTGCCAGCATCTCCTCCTCGACGCGCTGCGCCTCGGACACCAGCGCGCGCCATGACCCGGGCGCGACGCTCAGCCGGCACGGCAGCGCCTCGCTGCCCGCCCCGGCGACATAACCGGTCACCACGTCCCGCTCACCCGAGAGCACGGCCAGCACCTTGGCGTGTGCGGCCAGGAGCACGGCGCTCTCCGGCACCCCGAGCTCCGCGGCCAGCCCACGGATCTTCTCGGCCACGTCTTCCGGCACCGGCGCGGCGTACTCGAACACGCCCGCCGTCGGCATCCGCGCCCACCGTGGAACGGCGGTGAAACCGCCGGAGGTCAGCACATCGCTCCAGAATTCCCGGTCAGCCTGCACATTCGCTCCCATCGAATGGCCTTCCTCAACTCACGTTCGCCGAGGACGTCTCTGCCGCCCTTGCCGAGCCGACGGAGGGGGACTCCTCGGGCATGTCCGGCAGTTCCGCGGCCGGGTTCCCTCCCCACCGCGCGCTCGGGGGGACTTCCTCGCCCTTCATGAGGAAGGAGTCGGGGGCCAGTACGGCGCCGTCGCCCAGCGTCACGCCGTAGTGCACATGAGCGGCCACCCCGAGGGTGCAGCCGGCGCCGAGCGTGCTGTGGTCGGACTTGAAGGTGCCGTCCTCCTGCGAGTGGCACTGGATCTTGCTCCCCGCGTTGAGCGTGGAGTCGTCGCCGATGGCGGTGAGTGTGCGTTCGGTCAGATAGCAGCCGTCGTCGAAGACCCTGCTGCCGATGCGGACGCCCAGCAGTCGCCAGATCACGTTCTTGAAGGGCGTGCCGTTGAAAACGTTGAGGTAGTGGTCCGGCACCTTCCACAGCCGCTCGTGCCACCAGAAGTACGGGTCGTAGATGGAGCACAACTGGGGGCGCAGCCGGCGGAACGACCCGATGCAGCGCTCCACGAGGACGTAGTACAGGGCGGTGAACCCGACCGTGATCACCAGATAGGCGGCGATCACCAGATGCCCGACCGCGCCGTACAGATGGACGGAGACGAGGCCGAACGCCGTGAGGGCGAAGGCGTGCAGCCACCGCACCAGCAGGAACAAGGTGATCGAGCGGAGGTTGAAGCGGTTCTTCGCGGCGAGGTGGCGGCGCAGTTCCTGCCCGGTCCGCAGATGGTCGAACCGTGAGTCGCGCTCCACCGAACGGGGGATCTCGAAGCTCGGTGAGCCGAGCAGCCCGACGCCCTCGCGGATCTCACCGTCGAGGGGAATCATCACCTTCGTGGCCAGCAGGCAGTTCTCCCCCGTCCTGCCGCCCGAGGGATAGGCGATGTTGTTGCCGAGGAAGCTCCGCGCTCCGATCGTGGCCCGGGACACCCGGAAGGACGTGCTGGAGTAGTCCGCGTTGATGATGGAGAGCCCGTCGGCCACCATCGTCCCGCGGCCGACCGTGGCGAGAAACGGTGAATCGTGCTGGACCTCCGTGCCGAAGTTCGATCCGGTCTGCTCGACGTGGGACAGGTCGTATCCGAGGCCGCGCAGGTAGGGGACGATGTAGGAGCTGTCGCCGAAGAGCCAGGTGAAGAACTTGATGTTCGTCAGTCGGGCGATCGTCTGGTGCGCCGCGTAGTGGAAGCCGTAGAGCGGATAGACCGTGTCGGGCTTGACGGCCAGCCGGAGCAGGCGCGGAAGGCCGAACAGCACGGCGATCCCCACGACGACGAAGCCGAAGAACAGCACGAGTGACAGCGCCAGCGTGTCGGTCAGGAGGTGGATGGGGGAGAGATCGGTGTTCTCCGGGTCCAGCCGGTCGCCGAGCGCGGGAACCTCGGTGAACAGCATGTACACCCCGCCCACGGTCAGCGGGAGATACAGGGCGAACAGCTGAAGCAGGCTGAGCAACGCGAAGCTTGCCCGCCGTGAGGTGTCGCACCGGGCCGGTCCGATCCTCAGATAGTCGATCTCGGTGGGCTGTGCGGGTGACCCGTGGTGGTGCTCTCCCTCCGGGACCGACTGGCCGTGGTACAGGGCGGAGGCGTGACCGAGCTGGGCCCCGTCACCCATCGATGTGCCGATGTCGAGCACGGTCTTCTCGCCCACGAGCACCTTGCTGCCCAGGGTGACCCGGCCGGTCTGGATGCGTCCCGCGTATGCCCGGTAGCAGAGGAAGAACGAATCCTTGCGGATGACCGTACCGGAGCCGATCGTCAATAGATCCGTGCACACCGGAACATTGCGGGAAAGGATGGTCACTCCCTTTCCGATGCGCGCGCCCAGCGCTCGCAGATACATCACATACAGCGGATTGCCGATGAAGAGGATCATCGGATTGGCGTGCAGCAGGACCTTGACGACCCAGAAGCGCAGATACGTCAGACTCCAGACCGGGAACTCGCGGGGCTTCCAGCGGCCGACGAGGATCCATTTGGCCGCGATGGGGAAGGTGCACACCGCGAGGAATCCGAGGCCGCCGAATGCGACCGACCGCAGATATATGTCGACGAGGCCGGTTCCGTCGGAGACCCACTCGTATCCCCGGGTGGTGGCGATCCCGGTGACGAAGGAATACCCCAGGAAAATCAGCAGCTGGAGAGTTCCGCACAGGATGTACCTCGGCGTGCTCGGCCGCGTCGCGGGGGCCTCCGGCGCCACCGGCGCGGGGGTGGGGGAAGGGGCGGGCGCGCCGGCGGGAGGAGCGGGCATGGTGTGCAGGAGGGCCGCCGTCAGACTGCGGATCGTGGGATGCCGGTAGATGTCCTTCATGGAGGCGGACGGCAGGTCCGGCCGCTTCCTGATCCGCGCGCAGAACTGGGCCATGACCATGGAATTGGCGCCGAGGTCGCTGAAGAAATGGCTGTCGGGGGAAACCTGGTCGACGCTCACGATTTCGGCCAGCACCTCGGCGAGTTTCCGCTCCGCGGTCTGCCGGTCTTTCGTCGTCGGATCGGCCCTGCCGGGTCCGGCGGCCACGGGGCCGTCGGGCTCGGATTCCAAGAACTCGGCAGACTTTTCCACTATTCGAGCTCCTCGAGATGTTTCGACAACCATCGGCCGGTCTCCGGTCCGATGTCCTCGTGCCCGGAAAGGGCCGGACCGAGAAATCCGGAAGGCATGAGGTCCCGCGTCCCTACGTGATCACGAAACCACGCGATTCAGTGTCAGCCACCCGGCGTCACGGTGCCAGTCGGATCGGATCGCCGGAACAGACCGGCAGCGGAATCCCATGGTGGCATTTCTCGCCCTCCGCACCGCTGGAAGGAGTAACCCGTCACCCGTTCGGCGGAGCTGTGGTCCGGCACCGAGGAGCGCCGTCAGGGGCGGGCCGAGGCCGTCACGGTGTGGGTTGCGGCCCCCGCCGTACGGGCGTTACCTGGAGGTAGTCGGCGGTGAAGCGGGCGTGTCCCGGGGCCATGGTGCAGCAGGCCGGGCCCATGTCGCCGCGTGAGTTCACTGTGGCCGCCCGTCCGTCGCCGCCGTCGTCCGGCGCTCGACGCGGAGGTGACCCAGGTGAAAGCAGTCGTCTATGAGAAGCCCTTCAGCGTGACGGTGAGGGACGTCGACGATCCGCAGATCCAGCATCCCAACGATGTGCTGGTACGGGTCACCTCCACCGCGATCTGCGGATCGGATCTCCATATGTACGAGGGCCGTACCGCGGCCGAACCGGGCATCGTCTTCGGACACGAGAACCTCGGCGTCGTCGAGGAGACCGGCTCCGGAGTGACCTCCCTCGCCCAGGGGGACCGTGTGGTGATGCCCTTCAATGTCGCCTGCGGATTCTGCAAGAACTGTCTCGCCGGGGAGACGGGCTTCTGCCTGACCGTCAATCCCGGGTTCGCCGGCGGGGCCTACGGCTATGTGGCGATGGGGCCGTACAAGGGCGGCCAGGCGGAGCGGCTGCGGGTTCCGTACGCCGATTTCAACTGTCTGAAGCTGCCGCCGGGAAACGAGTTCGAGACCGACTTCGTGCTGCTCGCCGACATCTTCCCGACGGGCTACCACGGATGCGAACTCGCCGAGGTGTCCCCGGGCGAGAGCGTGGCCGTCTACGGGGCCGGCCCGGTGGGACTGATGTCCGCCTACTCGGCACTGCTGCGCGGCGCGTCCAAGGTGTTCTGCGTCGACCGGGTGGCGGAGCGGCTCGCCAAGGCGGAGGAGATCGGGGCCATCCCCATCGACTTCACCAAGGGCGACCCGGCCGAGCAGATCAAGGAGCACACCGGGGGACAGGGCACCGACAAGGGCGTGGACGCCGTCGGCTACCAGGCCCAGGCGCACGACGCCAGCCACGAGGAACCGGCCGTCGTCCTCAACGCCCTGGTCGAGACCGTGCGGCCGACCGGCAGGCTCGGTGTGCCGGGCCTCTATGTGCCCTCCGATCCGGGCGCATCCGATGAACACGCCCGGCACGGCCAACTTCTGGTCTCCATCGGCAAGATGTTCGAAAAGGGTCAGAAGATGGGCACCGGTCAGTGCAACGTCAAGCGCTACAACCGCCAGCTGCGCGATCTGATCATCGCGGGCCGTGCCCGGCCCGGCTTCGTGGTGTCCCATGAACTCCCGCTGGAACAGGCACCGCAGGCCTATCAGAAGTTCGACAAGAGGGTCGAGGGCTACACCAAGGTGGTGCTGCACCCGGGCCACGCGCTCGCGGCGTAGTCCGGCGCCTCACGGCCATGTGTGCCGCACACCCGGGGTCCCGTCCGGCCCGGGACCCCGGGTGTGCGCCGGGTCACGGCTCGCGGTGCCGGCGGCGGCGACGCAGCAGTCGGCGGGCGATCAGCGCGGCGACCAGCACCCCCAGGGCGATCAGCGCATACAGCTGGTAGCGGGAGATCACCCCGTACAGAGCGGTGACATGGGTACCCGCCAGATAGGCGAGGGTCACCCAGAACGCCACCCACAGCGCCGCACCGAGCGCGTTGAAGGCGAGGAAACGGGGCCAGGGCATGCCGCTGGTGCCCGCGATGAGGCCGTTGACCTGGCGGAGCCCCTCGACGAAACGGGCGACGGTGACGACCTTGCCGCCGTGCCGGGTGAAGAACTCCTCGGCCGTGCGGAAGCGTTCGGGGGTCAGAAACACATAGCGGCCCCAGCGATGGACGAAGGGGCGTCCTCCGGAGCGGCCGATGAGATAGCCGATGTTGTCCCCGACGGCCGCCGCGACGAACGCGAGCACCGCGACCGTGACGATGTCCAGCCGTCCCGCCCCGGCGTAGATCCCGGCCGCGATCAGGATGGTCTCTCCGGGCGCGGGGACCCCGAAGTCCTCGACGAGGATCACGACGCCGACGGCCCAGTAGCCGTAGTGGCCGAGCAGCGGGGCCAGA
The DNA here is from genome assembly GCF_008704995.1 of Streptomyces nodosus. Taxonomy (NCBI): domain Bacteria; kingdom Bacillati; phylum Actinomycetota; class Actinomycetes; order Kitasatosporales; family Streptomycetaceae; genus Streptomyces; species Streptomyces nodosus. Next base: position 893,302 of record NZ_CP023747.1, on the reverse strand, counting down.
TGAGCCAGCGGGCCCGGAAGCGGCGGCTCCATGGGTCCACCGTACGTCGCCGCGCGGCCCGTCGGCTTCTGCTCCCCGCTCCGGCGCGGCCGACCCGGCGGGAACCGCCCGCCTTGCGACGGGTGCCGCGGCGCAGGAGGCTGCTTGACGGGGGAGGCGACCCGGAGGGAGCTGCGATGACCCAGCATCCGCCCACGGCACCCGTCGACCGCCCGGTGGTCGGCTCCTATCCGACCTATGAGCGCGCCCAGCGCGCGGTCGACTTCCTCTCGGACAACAGGTTCCCGGTGGAACGCACCGCGATCATCGGCTCGGACCTGCGGATGGTGGAGACGGTGCTGGGCCGCCTCACCCGAGGCCGGGCCGCCCTGGCCGGCGCGGGCTCCGGAGCCTGGTTCGGGCTGCTCATCGGCCTGCTGCTGTCGCTGTTCGCCGCGGGCCACCATCATGTGATCGTGCTGATGCTCAGCGGACTGTTCTACGGCGCGATCTTCGGCGCCCTCTTCGGTTTCACCGGCCACGCCCTCACCGGGGGCCGGCACGACTTCGCCTCCCGCAACCAGATCGTCGCCGCCCGCTACGACGTGGTCGCGGAGGCCGATGTGGCGGAGGAAGCGAGGAACATGCTCATCAAGCTGGGCTGGCGCGAAGGCTGACGGGACGCGGGCTCCCGCTCCACCGAGGGTCCGTACAGCCGACCGGGAGAACGGGAAGCGGTCCGTGGCCGCCGTCGGAGGACCTGACGGCGGCCACGGACCCGCGGGGCCCGGGTCGCGCAGCGTGCCGGGCCCCGCTCACCTCTTCTCGGTGGGTGGCGCGAGCGGCCCGCGGTGCCTCAGGACGGCGTAGCCGATGCCGACGCCCATCGCCACCGGCCACTCCAGGGCGCCGAGCACGGCCAGCGCGCCGAGGCCGGCGTACAGCGGCAGACCGCCCTTGGCGGGCAGCAGACGACGAGCGGTGTTCATCGGCAGCGACGCGACCTCGACCACCAGGTCCGCCGCCTGGGCCAACGGCGGGACGGCGATGGTGATCGTACGGTGGCCTGTCGCGGGGGAGTCCTTCTTCGGCGTCGTCGCGGTCGATGTCTTCGCCACTGGGGCCTTCGCGGCCGGGGCCTTCGGGGCCCTTGTGGTGGGCGCCTTCGTGGTGGGCGCCTTGGTGGTCGGCCCGGAGCGGGGCCGCTGCGTCGCCTTCACCTTGGGGGCGGAGCGTGAGGTCTTCGTGCTCCGCGTGGCCGGGCGTTGTTGAGCGGTCTTCGGCGTGCTCACGGTTCACATCCGTTCATGGGTCCGGGACTTCACCCCCCAACCAGCGACCCACCGGGTGACGTCCGCCTCGTCGCGAACGCCGCCTGCCGGGCCACTGGGCCCAAGCTACCCGCGGCTTCCGGGGCCTGCGAGCCAGGCAGCCGTTCGGATCAACCCGTCGGGCGGGCGGCTCCGGAGCGGGTCAAGATGATCGCGAACGATGCGGAACAGAACTGCTCCGGAGGTGGAAATCGGATGTCGCTGCTGTCCGGGGTACGTCTGCCGTTGCCGACACCGCTGACCGAGGGACTGGCCGGCGAGGTGGCCGCCGGCGCGCGGGGCATCGTGGACTCGGCCACCGCACTGCTGCGTGGCGAACGTCGGGAGGTGTGGTCCCGCCCGGGCCGCTGCCACATCGAGGTGCGAGGGGTGCGCGGCCCCCGCGGGACGGAGGTCGGCCGCACCGTCGAACGCGCACTTGAGGAGCATCCGGGTGTGCTGTGGGCGCGGGTGAACGCTCCCGCGGAGCGTGTCGTCGTGGAGCTGGCCTCCCCGCCACCACCGCAGCGGGAGCTGCTCCGGATCGTCGCCCGCGCGGAGTCCCACGGGGCCACCGCCACCGACGAACCGGGCATGTCCGGCCCCTGGTGCCCCGAGCCGCACCATCCGAGCCAGGGGCTGCGCCGGCGGACGGCCCTTCCGGCCCTGATGGCGGACATCGGCGGACTGCTGCTCACCGTGGGCACGCGTCTGTCGCCGTGGACGCCCCTGCCCGCCGAGGCGGGCGCGCTGGCCACGGCGGTCCAATACCATCCGGGGCTGCGCAACATCGTGCTGACCGGCCTTGCCGGTCCCGCGCGCCCGGCGTCGATGGTGCCGGTGCTCAATGCCTTCGTCCAGGGCGTGGCCACCCGCGGTGGCGGACTGGTCCTCGATGTCACCCAGCGCCTCGCCCAGTGGCGGGAGACCGGCGCGGCCCTCCAGACATGGGCGGAGGCGGAGCCGCGACTGGTGCGGGGGCCGCAGGACGCGGAGGCCGAACCGATCGTGGTGGAACGCCCCAAGGGGCACCGGGACGTGGCGACGCGCTACGCCGAACGGGCCATGGGGACCGGCGCCGCGATCGGCGCCCTGACCACCCCGTACGCCGGGCCGCGGCGGGCGCTCGCGGTGGCGCTGTCCAGCATGCCGAAGGCACCGGAGGCCGGACGGGAGGGCTTCGCTACCAGCCTCGGCCGGTTTCTCGCGCTGCGCGGGGTCGTCGTCATGGACAACAGCGCACTGCGCCGCCTCGGCCAGGTGGACACCGTGCTGCTGGACGAGGGGGTGCTGCGCAGCGGCCGGCACGAACTGGCCGAGGTGACACTGCTCGGCGGCGCCGAGTCCGACCAGGTCGCCGACCGGCTCTTCGGCCTGTTCGACCCGGCCGCGCCCTGGCAGGTGCGGCGCGACGACGACGGCTGGGCACTCGGCCCGCTGGAGAACCTGGACGTGACCGGCCGCACCGGACGGGGGGCCGCCGAGCGGCTGCGGCGCCGGGGCGGCGAACGGGTGCTGGGCCTGGCCTTCCGGCGGCGCCTGGTGGCCGTGGCCGGCGTGGTGGCGCAGACCCTCCCGGGCGCGCAGGCCCTCGCGGCGGCGGCCCGCCGTTCCGGGATCCGGGTGGTGCTCGCCAGCGACCAGCCCTATCCGGAGCTCGGCTTCGTCGACGCGATGGTGCCCGCGGGCGGCCATCTGGTGGCGTCGGTACGCGCCTTGCAGGCGGACGGCGCGGTGGTGCTGCTGGTGTCGGGGAACCGCCGTGCGCTGGGGGCCTCCGACTGCGGCATCGGGGTCCACCGGGAGGGGGAACCGCCCGCCTGGGGCGCCCATCTGCTGGTCGGCACGGACCTGGACTCGGTCGCACTGATCCTGACCGGGGTCGGCGTGGCCCGTCAGGTCGACCGCGACAGCGCGGTGCTCTCCGCGAGCGGCAGCGGGATCGGCGCGGTCGCGGCGATGCGGGCACCCGCGGGCGAGGCATGCTCCCGCGGACAGGCCGCCTGCAACACCGCCGGCGGGATCGCCTTCGGCCTGGGGGTCTGGCGCGCCCGGCAGCTCTACTCACGCCCCGTCACCCCGTCCGTGGAGACCGTGCCCTGGCATCTGATGCCCCCCGAGCGGGTGCTGGACCGGCTGCGCTCCGGACCGGAGGGCCTCTCCTCCGAAGAGGCCGCGGCGCGCGCCCGAGGAGCCTCGCCGACGGGCGTGCTGCCCCGCACCACCCTGCCCTCCGCGTTCGTCGAGGAACTCGCCAATCCGCTGACACCGGTGCTGGCCGGAGGGGCGGCGCTGGCCGCCGCCGTGGGCTCCCGTGCGGACGCCGTGCTGGTCGCCTCCATCACGGCCACCTCGGCGCTGGTCGGCGGCTTCCAACGGGTGCGGACCGAGCGCGCCCTCGCCGAGCTGACCGCCCGCTCCGCAGTCGGCGCACGGGTACGGCGCGGGGGCCGCGAGCGGCTGGTCACCGCCGAGGACCTGGTGCCCGGCGATGTCGTCCTGCTGCGGCCCGAGGACGTGGTGCCCGCCGACTGCCGGCTGCTGGAGGCCGAGGGACTGGAGACCGACGAGTCCTCGCTGACCGGGGAGTCCCTGCCGGTGGCCAAGGACCCGGCCCCCGTGGTCGCCTCCCATCTCACCGACCGCCGCTCGATGCTCTACGAGGGCACCACCGTCTCCACCGGCGAAGCGGTCGCCGTGGTCGTGGCCACCGGAGCGGCGACCGAGGTCGGGCGCACCATGGCCACCGCGCGGGAGGCGGCACCGGTGACCGGCGTCGAGGCGCGGCTGTCGTCGCTGACCCGGGCCAGCCTGCCGGTGGCGACGGCCTCCGCGGCCGCGGTCGCCGGGGCCGGTCTGCTGCACGGGCGCCCGCTCGCCGAGAGCCTGGCCTCGGCGGTCAACCTGGCGGTCGCCTCGGTACCCGAAGGTCTGCCGTTCCTGGTCAACGCGGCCCAACTGGCCTCCGCCCGTCGCCTGGCCGAACACGGCGCGCTGGTGCGCAATCCCCGCACCATCGAGGCGCTGGGCCGGGCCGATGTGCTCTGCTTCGACAAGACCGGCACCCTCACCGAGGGCGACCTCCGGCTCGTCGCCGTCAGCGACGGGGACCGCACCGATCCCGTCGACCGGCTCGGACTGCCGCACAAGGCGGTCCTGGCCGCCGCGCTACGGGCCACGCCCGCCGCCCGGCAGTCCGAACCGATGGCCCATCAGACCGACCGCGCCGTGGACGCGGGCGCGCGGCAGGCGCGGGTGTTCGTGACCCGCGGTGCGCCCCGCTGGCGACGCACCGACACCCTGCCCTTCGACTCCTCCCGCGCCTACCACGCCACCACGGGCCGCTCCGCGGGCGCCACCCTGCTGAGCGTCAAGGGAGCCCCCGAGGTCGTGCTGGCCCGCTGCCGGAGCAGACGGGTGAACGGGACGGACATCGCGCTCGACGACGCCGGCCGTCAGATCCTCACCGCGGCCACCGAGGAACTGGCGGGCGCCGGCCGCCGGGTGCTCGCGGTGGCCGAACGGCCCATGCGGCCGGACGAGGAGCTGTCCGGCGACGCGGTGCGCGACCTGGTCTTCAGCGGATTCGTCGTCCTCGCCGACCCGGTGCGCCCGGGAGCGGCACCCGCCACCGCCCGGCTGCGCGCGGCCGGGGTGCACACGGTGCTGCTCACCGGGGACCACGCGGCGACCGCCGAGGCCATCGCCGCCTCCGTCACCGGTGACCCCGAACAGACCGTGTGCACCGGGCCGGAGCTGGACGAACTCGACGACGACGCACTGGACGCCCTGCTTCCGAAGGTGGACGTCATCGCCCGGTGCACCCCCCACCACAAGGTCCGGATCGTCAAGGCGTACCGGCGTCTCGGGCGGGTCGTGGCGATGACCGGCGACGGCGCCAACGACGCCCCCGCCATCCGGCTCGCCGACGTCGGCATCGCCCTGGGACGCCGCGGCACCCCCGCGGCCACCGCCGCGGCCGATCTGGTCATCGGTGACGACCGCCTGGAGACGATCGTCACCGCCCTGACCGAGGGCCGGGCGATGTGGACCTCGGTGCGTACCGCGCTGGCCATCCTGATTGGCGGCAACCTCGGTGAGGTCACCTTCAGCGTGCTGGCCTCCGCGCTGGCCGGCAGCTCACCGCTGAGCGCCCGCCAGATCATGCTGGTCAACCTGCTCACCGACCTCGCCCCCGCACTGTCCATCGCCGTCCGCACCCCGGCCGAGAGCACCGGGGAACACCTGCTGGAGGAAGGCCCCCACCAGTCGCTGGGCACCGCGCTCACCCAGGAGATGCTCCAGCGCGGTCTGACCACCGCGCTCGGTGCGGGACTGGCCTGGACGGCCGCCCGCTTCACCGGCACTCGACGCCGAGCCGGTACGGTGGCGCTGGCCGCCGTGGTCGGCACCCAGCTCGCCCAGACGCTCACCAGCGGCGGCACCGGCCGCCAGGTGCTCCTCTCCACCGTCGGCTCGGCCGTGGTGCTGGCCGGGATCATCCAGACCCCGGGCATCAGCCAGTTCTTCGGATCCACCCCGCTCGGCCCCGTCGCCTGGGGTATCGCGCTGGCCGCCATCGCCACCGCGACCCTGCTCCACTCGGCGCTGGAGCCGCTCTCCTGCCGTCTGGCGAGCACCGGCTGGTTGTCCGCCGCCACCGAGCAGGCGGACGGAACCGGGAAAGCCGGGGAGGCCGACTCGCCGTCCTCGGCCGCGGGCGTGCTCGCCGCGCTCCCCACCGGCTGGCTCAGCGGGACGCTGTCCCGGCTCGGCATCCTGCGCCCCGACTTCGACCTGCTGGCACCTTCCTGACGGTGGCCGGGACTGCGGCTTCCGCCCTGCCCGGACAGCACAGTTCCGGCGAGGGCGCGAAGCCGGAGCAGCCGTTGGGGTGATCATATGCGTGCACAGCCATGAGCGGCGGCTCGTCCTGAGACCATCACAAGCAGTCCGGTGAGCGCCGGTCGCGGGCTGGGCCGTTCCTGGGCCCTGCCTCTCCGGATCGACCTGTGCCTCGCCGATCCCCCCCCCACGCCCACGAGGAGTCCACCGCCATGCGCACGCGCTTTCTCATCCTTCTGGCGGCCCTGGCCGCCGTGCTGCTGACCTCGGCCCCCGCCGCCCGCGCCGGCATGGACGGCGCGAACGCCACCTACCGCGCGTACGGCTTCGACGCCGCGCCCCCTCCCCGGTGACGGTGCGAGGGGGCGCGGCGGCCGTCCGCCGTACGAGCCGCCGGTCCGGATCAGGCCGCGCGGGTGAAGACCGGGAGATAGCCGCGGGACTGCCCGAGCGCCGTGGGGTGGTACGACTCGGTGAGGGCCAGCACGGTGACGCTGTGCAGCCACGGGGCGGCGGAGCAGATCTCGTGCCCGGAGAAGGCCGGCCTGACGTCGGCGAAGGTGAACCCGTGGTCGGCGGCGCGCTTGGCGGTCACCGTGTTGAGGTGGTCCACCGTGTTGTTGATCGCGGACCGGGAACTGTCCGGGAGGCCGGACGTACAGCCGCCGGGACGCTTGTACAGGTGCGGATAGCCGAGAACCACCACATGGGCGGCCGGGGCCTTCCTCCTGATGGTCCGGTAGAGACGGTCCAGGTCGCCCGGGAGGGTCCGGTCCATGTAGGAGCGTGCCCCGGCGGTCGCGGACACACAGGCGCCGGCGCCGCGCAGCACACAGGTCGTCATGACCCCGGAGAAGCCGGAGTCGCTGCCGCCGACGGTGATGCTGACCAGGCCGGTGCGCCGGTTGAGCGGGCCGAGCTGGTCGGCCAGGACATCGCTGGTGCGTGCGCCGTTGCACGCGGTGAAGCTGAACGAGGAACGCGTATGGGCCGCGGCCCACAGGGCGGGATAGGACCTGCTGCTGCGCCGGCAGCTGCCGGCGGACGAGAGGTAGCCGCCGGCTCCGACCCCGGAGGAGTAGGAGTCGCCGAGGGCCACATAGCCGGTGGCGGCCTCCTGCGGTACCGCGTGCGCGAGGGCGGAACCGGTGAAGGTGCAGGCGGCGGCGAGGAGGAGCGAGGACACACGTGCCGCGATTCGGGGCTGTCTCATAGACCTCGCTTACCATGGCCCGTCCGCCCGCGACGGCATGGCGCTGCCCCCGCGCCCGGCCGTGTTGAGGGATGTCCGGGGACGTGCCCGCCACCGGAGCGCCCCGCAGGAGAGGGCCATGTGCCCCGCGCCCAGGGGGCCCTGGCGGTGCGTCGGCTTCCCGCGGATGTCACCCGGACAGCCGTCACTCCTCCGGCGGCACTCACGAGGAGCCTCGGTGGGTACCGAGGGAAGGGACCTGTGCGGGAAGGGACCTGCGGTTCCCCCGACATCCGGGCGGCTTCAAATCACGTGCCACGGGGTCACCGGACGGCTTATCCTCGACCCATGAACGTCACAGGCCGAAGCACCACCGCGACCGCGCGAGCGACCAGCTCGCCGGTTGCCGCCGCCTGACGTACGTCCTGCTTCCACCGGCGACCGGAAACGGCCCGCCGGTGGTTCCCTGGCGTTCCCGCCCCGGATCCGATGACCGTGTGGACTGCTTTCCGGTGCCTCCCCGCTGAGCCCGCGAAGGAGCCACCCCATGAACACCGAGCAAACCGTCCGCACCTTCATCGAATACTTCGAGGAGCGCGGCCACCGCCGGATCACCGGCTCGACCCTGCTGCCCCCACCCGGCGACCCGGTGCTGTTCACCACCTCGGGCATGCACCCGCTGACCCCTCATCTGGAGGGGCGTCCCCATCCGCTGGGCAGACGGCTGGTCAATGTACAGCGCTGTCTGCGCACCACGGACCTCGACGAGGTCGGCGACCGCACCCATCTGACCGTCTTCGAGATGCTCGGCACATGGTCGCTCGGCGACTACGAGGGCCCGCAGAGCCTCGACTGGGGCTACGGACTGCTCACCGACGGGTTCGGCATCGATCCGGGCCTGCTCCATGCCACCGTCTTCGGCGGGGACGAACAGGTCGGCCCGGACACCGGCTCGCTGGAGCTGTGGCAGGACCGCGGGGTGCCGGTCGAGCTCACCGTCGACGACAACTGGTGGTCCAACGGACCGACCGGCCCGTGCGGTCCGGACTCGGAGATCTTTCTGTGGACCGGCGAGACCCCGCCGCAGTCCACGCCCACGCGGGACGACCGCTGGGTGGAGGTGTGGAACCACGTGATGATGCGCCACCGGCGGCTCGACGACGGCACCCTCGTCCCGCTCCCGCAGCGCAACATCGACACCGGACTCGGGCTGGAGCGGCTGTCCTCACTGCTGCAGGGCCGGTCGTCGGTCTTCGAGTGCGATGTCTTCGACCCCTGGCGCCGGCTCGTCCCGACCCTGTGGCAGCTGGACGAACCGTCGCTGCGCCTGGTCTGCGACCACCTGCGCTCGGCCGTCGTCGTCATCGGCGACGGCGTGCGACCGTCCAACACCGGCCGCGGCTATGTGCTGCGCCGCCTGGTGCGCCGGGTGCTGACCGTGCTCCGCCGGGACGACCAGCAGCGCGGACTCGGCGACCTGCCCGACGAACTGGTGCGGCACACCCTGGACCACTTCCGCCAGGACATGGATCCGGACCTGGTGCGCCAGGTGCTGCTCGACGAGGAGCGCCGCTTCGGCCGCCTCCTGGAGCGCGGCCGGCTGGTGCTGTCCCGCCCCCGGTTCCGCGGCCCGCTCAGCGAGGAGGACTTCCACTACCTCCATGACACCCACGGTCTGCCGCGCGATCTCGTCCTGAGCCTGAGGCCGCCGCGGTGACGGCTGCTACAGGTCGAACTCCAGGTGCTCGATGTCCGTGAACCGGACTTCTTCCAGGGCGCCGGCGCGGCGGCCGCCGTCCTGGAAGTAGACCTCCTTGAGCGCTTCGGCCGCGATCTCCCGCAGTCGCTGCTCGGGGGCGCCCTGCTGCTGGGCGTCGAAGAGACGGGCGGCGTACTGCGGCGGCAACGCCACCGTGAGGTGCCGGAGCCGGGCCTCGTCGGTCGATCCGATCGGCGCGGTGTAACCGATGCGGGCGCGGGTGTCGATGACGATGCCGTCGGTGGTGGCCGCCTTCCGGCGGGCCTTGGCGCGGATCTGCGGCTGCCATCGCTTCTTCACCTCGCGCTCCAGGCGGGCGGCGAGGTCCGGGCGGGGCTTCGTGATCTGGTCCTTCACATACCGTTCGACGGTGCGCTGGGAGATCCGCAGCATCTGGGCGACGGCCTTGGTGCTCTTGAGCTGCTTGACCAGGTAGCGCATCTGCGCGGGCGCGCTCTTGGGCGCCGGGCGGGTGAAGGCCTTCTGCACCGCGGCGTCCAGGCCGTCGTCGAACAGGCTCATCGCCCTCCCCTACTCTCCGTTGTCGACGTCGGTGACGGTGCCGTCCTTGATGTAGCGGGCGAGGTTGAGCTCCGGGGCGTCGAACCGCTCGCGGACCTCTTCGCCCCACAGGACGGTCTGGGTGCCCTCGTGCTTGACCAGGCCCGGGTTGACGCCGAGTTTGAAGCCGCCGGGCAGCGGCTTTCCGTCCCGGTAGGGCAGGAAGTCCAGCGGCGATGTCCCGTCAGCCGCGTACACGACGCAGTCGGACAGGATCGCGACCGGATACCGCCCGGTGAATGCCGCATGCTTGACGATCTTCCGGTGCAGGTTGATCCGGGTGCGGGAGATGACCGCCGCGCGGATGTCCGGCCGCCAGGTCGGCCGGGACAGCGCCCGCCACGGCTCGCCCGGCCTCCAGCCCTCGCCCCGGGGCCGCTCGCGCAGCTTGCCCAGGCCGCCCTTGACCGTCGCCTTGATCGCCGAGGCGACGATCGCCAGCTGAGGGTCGCGCTCCTTGTAGCCGTCCATCGCCGCCAGGAAGCCGGCCGGCGACAGGTCCGCGTCCACGCCGAGGTCGGCCATCGTGGCGAGGTAGGCGTCACGGAGCCGGTTGTACCAGCCGTCCAGGTAGCGGCCGTTCTCGTGGCGCACCCACGCCTCGACCGGCCGCACCGCGTAGCCCAGCTCCACCGCGTACGCCACGGTCGGCGTCGCGTACCAGGCCGGGCCGTCGGGGCGCTCGCCCTTCGGTGTGAACGGGCTGGGCAGCAGACCGGCGTCCAGGTCCGCCCACCGGTCCTTGCCGACCTTCACCCGGGACAGATCGACATGGGACAGGTCGACCAGCCATGAGCCGGGCAGCTTCGCATCGAACACCGGCGCCTTGACATGCGTCGGCGCACCGAGGCCGACGACCAGACCGTTGGCGCCGGCGGCGAAGGCCATGTTCACATCGATGCCGACCAGGTGCCGCAGCATGCACTCGGCGTCCGTCATCGGCCGCGCCCAGTCGTACGCCTCCTCGAACAGCTTCTCCGCCGGGCCGCGCACGTGGAACCGCGGCAGATCCTTGAGCAGCGGGTGCCCGTCCGGGGCCTCGCACGGCGCGCAGTCCACCGGGTCCTTGCCCAGTGAGCCGGGGTTGTGCTCGGAGTGCCGACGTCCTTCGGCGTCGGGCTCGGAGGCGCGGGTCGGCGGATGCAGCGCGGTCATCAGCTCCAGGCCGGTCACCGCGGTCGACCCGCGCGGCGTCATCACCCTGGACGCGTACACGCCCAGCAGTCGGGCAAGTTCGGCTGGCGGGAGCTGCCCGGCCTCGCCCCAGTGCCGGGAGTCCAGTGCGTGCCACGACGGGATGCACAGCTGCACGCAGGCCCGCTCCGAACCCGTGGCGGGGCGGTAGATCCGCGCCCACGGCCCGAACCCACGCTTCGTCAGCTTCCAGTCGGCACGCGCCAGTTGCTTGACGACCTTGTGGCCCTCCGGGATCCGCCCGGCGAGCCGCTCCTCGTCCGTCAGGGCGACCGGCAGTCCGTAGCGCTCCAACGCGGCCTCGGTCAGGACGAGCAGCGGGTCGGCGTCCTTGCCGGGACCGGACAGCTTCGGCTGACCGAGCCTCGCCTCGCGCAGCGTCCAGTCCACCAGGGCCGGGACGGACTTGGCGGGCACGTCCAGGACCAGGCCGCCGGGGCAGTACGCCAGCATCTGCCCGTCCGTGTCGACATCGACGACCGCGAGCGGCCCGTTCTCGAAGCGCGGATCGGTGCCGCCCGGGGCCGCCTTCGGAGCACTCGGGCGACGCGATGTCGCCGTACCTCTGACGGCCCGCGCCGAACGCGGCGCGGGCTGCTCGGCAGGGGTAACGGGAGCGGGGGCGGTCCGGGTGTTCTCGTGTGTAGCCGTAGCCGCAGCTTCGGAGGCCGGGTCTGTGGGCAGGGCGGCGGTCTCGGTCGGAGCCGGCGGCCGGGCGGTGATCGTGTCCGGCGTCGTCTCAGCGGCCGTCTCAGCCGCCGACTCCGACGTCGTCGGGGGTGCCGGATAGAGCTCCGCGAGCTGCTTGAGCAGTCGCGCGTACGCCTCACGCTCCGGGCCGCGCGGCTCGGTCCGGGTCTTGCTGGACTCCCAGCCGGACACCGTGGCCCTCCGCACCTTCAGCGCGGTGGCCACCTCGTCCAGCGTCAGGCCGTGCGCCTGACGCAGCCGCTTGCGCTCCGGCGCCGAGGGCAGGGGAGCGCGGGACGAGACCAGCGCATCGACCGCGTCGAACAGCTCGGACATGAAGCACCTCCCGGCCGACACCATACTCGGTGAACCGTACGGATCGCGCACTTCCACCGTACGGGCCGCGTACGAAACGTGCAGGTCAGGTGGGGTTCAGGGGGTGATGCCGGGGTCCGCGCACAGACGTCGGGCCGTGCGGGCGAAGGCGGCGACCTCGGGGCGCCGCATGTGCTGGGGCCAGGCGACGGCCAGTGTCGTCGCAGGCAGGTCCAGCACCGCGACGGCGGCTACTTCCTGCGGGAGGCGGCCGACCACGGCCGAGCCCACGACGGTGACAAGCCGGCCGAGCGCCACGCGGTCGAGGATCTCGTCCAGGCCCACCGGCGGACACTGCTCCCGGTAGGTGGAGTCCTGGCGGAGCTCGATGGTGGTCACCGCCTGGCGACGGGCCAGCGGGTGGCCCCCGGGGAGCAGGGCGACCGGGTGCTCCTTCCCCACTTCGACGGTGCACAGGCCCGTCAGGTCGTCGCTGTCGAGGCAGACCAGCGCGACATCGGCCGAGCCGTCACGCAAGGCACCCACCTGGTCGTGGGTGAAGGTGAATTCGGGTGCGATGCCGTCATGGGACCTCACCAGCTGTGTGAGCAGTCCGGAGCCGCCGCCGGGGCGGACCGCCACGACGAGCCGGGTGGGGCCGGCCGCCTGCTGTGTGCGGTGGACGGCGGCGTCCAGCTGCTGGAGCAGTCGGCGGCACTCGTCGAGGAACGCACCGCCGGCCGGGGTGAGTTCCACCCGTCGGGAGCTGCGCTCGAAGAGGCGAACTCCCATGCGGCGTTCCAGCCGGGCGATGGCCCTGGACAGGGGTGGCTGGGCGATGCCCAGGCGTTCCGCCGCGCGGCTGAAGTGCAGCTCCTCGGCCACGGCGACGACGTACTCGAGCTCGCGGGTTTCCAGCCGATCCATACCTTCAGGGTATCGCTGCATGCCGGAAGCATCATGGCTCCTTCCCCAGGCCTGCTGGTCCACTGGGAACCGCAGCGGGGGTGTCCCACAGCCTCGAGGGTGCGACATCCCGCGCAGGAGACCGAAGCAGACGACGATGGGGAGCTATGCGATGAGCAGCGACGAGCGTCAGGTCCAAGAGATCCTGGCCCACTATGTCCGCGCGGCGGACCAGCGGAACGGCAAGGCCCAGGGGTCCTTGTTCACCGACGACGCGACCGTGCAGATCTACGCCAAGGGCGGATCCGGCGGCTATCGGCCCGTCGGCGAGCCGCTGGTCGGCGGCCCTGCGGTGCGGTACGCCACCGAGAACTTCATGGCACCGCACCCGGAAGGAGGGGCGAGTCACCACACGACCAGCGATCATCTCATCGAGGTGGACGGCGACCGTGCCCACATCAACGCCCAGTTCATCGTCTTCCGGATCCGGGCCGCCGCCCGGCCCGCCGATGGTTGGCCGGAGGGGACCTTCGGTGCTCAGGGCACCGTGACGCCCATCGAATCCGGGTACTACGACACCGACCTGCGGCACATCGACGGTGTCTGGAAGATCGTGCACCACCGCGTGCTGCTGGACATGCCGCTGGTCCTCCCCGGGGCGTGACGACGGCGTACCCGGCGCCATGCCGGCCTGGGCCGAGGGGTTCATCGGTCGTCGGCCGTAGGCCTTCCGCCTCATGCGCGCCGTGAGCCCACTGGCTAAGAGGTCGCGCGGATAGGTGGGGTGGAGGAAGGAGCGGGGCCGGGTGCGTGCAGCTGCAAGGCGGAGGATTGAGGCATGGCGGAGCCATGGTGATTGACGACAACGCCGCAGATGTGCGTGCCCGGCCCGGCGACGCCGCCCCATCTATCCGCGCGACCTCAAAGGTCGGCGCTCATGCAGAGCACGGGGATCGTTCGCCGCCCGGCGGCGGAGCGCAGGCGCGACACTCTGGAACGGCTCGTCACCGAGCGGGACATATGGGTGTCGACAGCGCATCCTGATCATGGGCCGCACCAGGTGCCGCTGTGGTTCCTGTGGGACGGGCGAGCGGTGTGGATGTGCACCGGCGCCACGTCCGCGACCGCGCGGAACATCCGCGAGGAGCCGCGCGTGCGCCTGGCGCTGCCGGACACCTTCGATGTGGTGCTTCTCCAGGGTGAGGCGGAGTGGTTCCTGGACCGGGATGTGCCCGCGGACGCGGCGGAGGCGTTCGCCGCCAGGTTCGGGTGGGACCCGCGCGCGGAGGAGGGTTCCTTCTTGTATGTGCGTGTGGTGCCGAAGAGTGTGCGCGCCTGGCGTGGCGAGCCGGAACTGCGCGGCAGGGTCATCATGCGCGACGGGACGTGGCTGGACGAGTGGCCGTCAGGGCCGTGACGGTGCCCGCGGACCTTCCGGCGTGCCGTGCGCTGCTATAGTAGATCTTGAGCTGGTCGCCACAACTCCCGGTGTTCAGCAACGCGTTGGTGGTCCAAGGAAAGACGTCCCGCTTCCTGCGGGGAGATGCAGGTGCAAGGCCTGCCCGGCGCTCGAACAGGTGGCCCGCCCCGATCCGGGGCGGGCCACCTTGCGTGTGCGCCCGTCGCGGCGCCGAGGCCGAAGCGCGGGATGTCCGGTCCTCGCCGCGTCCGAGGGCGCCGGGTCACCGGGCGGAGGCCGCGGACACTGCGGTCCGGGCGGTGCGCTCCACCAGTGAGATGCCGTCGTTCATCGAGGTGTTGCCGTCCGAGAGGACCGCCACCAGATAACGGTGTCCGTTCATCGTGACCTGTCCGATGCTGTTGATGTCCCACAGCCCGGTCGCCGTCCGCTCCAGCCAGCCGTTCTTCAGCGCCCATCCGGAGCCGGCCGCCGAGACGCCCCAGGACTGGTCGTCGGCGATATGGGTCATCAGCGTCCGGATGGCGGAGCGGGAGGTCTTGTCCAGTGCCGTGGGGCCGGGGCCGAACACCGCGCGCAGCAGCCGGATCTGGTCGCTCGCCGTCGTCCGGGTCAGCCCCCACAGAAAGCCGGGGCCGCCCTTGGTCGACGTCAGTCCCAGCCGCTTGTTCGCCGCCTCCAGTCCCGGAGCCAGGCCGATCTGCCGCCACAGGGCGTTCGCCGCGGCGTTGTCGCTGTGCTCGATCATCGCCCGGGCGAGGGTCCCCTGGGTCGCGTCCAGAGGCCGTCCCGCGTCCTGCGCCTGGAGCAGCAGCGCCGCGAGGATGTCGACCTTGATGATGCTCGCGGTGTCATAGGGGGTGTCGTCCCCGTACAGCGTGGGCCGGAGGCCGGTGCCGTCCAGGTCGAGCACCGCGGCCGTGACCCTGGCCTTGTTCAGCGGTACCACCGGGGCGGCGGAGCCGGGCGGGACGGCGGCGTCCCGGGACGCCGCCGTGACCGCGGCCGCCGGGATCGCGGGGAGCGGGCCGGAGGACACCAGCGCCGTCGCCGATGCCAGCAGCACCCCGGCACCGGCCAGGGCGAACCGGCGCCGGCGCCCTGTCGCGGACTTTGTCGGGGTCTTCGCGTGGGGCAGGGGGAAGGAGCGGTACGGCATGGAAGAGCAGGCCCTCGGCAATTCATGGGTAAGCGGGCAGTGGCTTGCGAAGGTAGACAAACCGCCCGGATTTCGGAGTGACCGCCGTCACTGAGGGCGCTTTCCCGGCCGGATTGTGTGCAAGCCCACAGGTCCGGAAGGTGACTGCCGCCACAAGGAGTCGTCGGTGCCGCGGGGTGGCGGGCCTCCGGGTCCGGAACGGGGGTGGTGGGGTGCTCCGGATGGTCGCCGGGGAGGCAGTCGCGGTACAAAGGACACATGCCAGGGCGTACAGGGCGGATCGGGCTCCCGTCGGGAGCCTTTCTCTCGGGTGGCAAGGCCCCACGTCGTCGGCGCGGAGGCCTGCGGTCGATCGTGAGTGTCCGGAGTGTCGTCGGACAAATGTTCGTATTGCAGCTTGTGGTCGTCCTGCTGCTGGCGGCCGTGGCGGGCATTCTGCTGGTGCTGGCGGTGCAGCGCGAGGGCGCGCGTGCGGCCACCCAGCGGTCACTCGCCGTCGCCGAGGGGTTCGCCCACGCCCCCGGGATCGTCAAGGCGCTGGAGGGCCGTGATCCCGCCACGGTGCTGGGGCCGGAGGAGGCGGCGGCCCGGCACGGCTCGGGGGTCGACTTCCTCACCGCGGTGAACCGCCAGGCACTCCGCTCCCCGCTCACCCTGCCGGGCCGGGCCGACCATCTGCTCCCCCTGCTGGCCGGGCGCACGGTGACCGAACGGGCCGCGGGTTCCCACGGCTCCCAGTACCGGGCCTTCGTGCCCGTCGAGAACGCCAGGGGCACCGTCGTCGGCGCCGTCAGCGCCGGCGTCACGGAGAAGAGCACCTACGGCATCGCCGCCCGGGGACTCCCGGACGTGCTGGGCATCACCGCCGGAGCCGTCGCCGTCACCACCGCGGGCGCGGCACTGGTCAGCAGAAGGCTGCTGCGGCAGACCCACGGCCTGGGCCCGGACGAGATCACCCGCCTCTACGAGCACCATGACGCGGTGCTGCACGCGGTGCGGGAGGGCGTCGTCATCATCGACGCGAGCCATCGCCTGCTGCTGGTCAACGACGAGGCGCAGCGGCTGCTCGAACTGCCTTCCACCGCCCGGGGACGCCCGGTGGACGAGCTCCGCCTGGCGCCGCCGATCGCCGAGCTGCTGGCCTCCGGCCGGGAGGCCGTCGACGAGCTGCACCTGGCGGGGAGCCGGGTGCTGGCCGTCAACCAGCGGCCCCTCGACCGGTACGGGCTCCCCGCGGGAAGCGTCGCGACGCTACGCGACTCCACCGAGCTCCAGACGCTCTCCGGCAAGGCCGAGGCGGCCAGGGAGCGCCTGAGCGTGCTGTACGACGCCAGTGTGTCCATCGGGACCACCCTCGATGTGACCCGGACCGCCCAGGAACTGGCGGAGGTGGCGGTTCCGCCGTTCGCCGACTGTGTCACCGTCGACCTCGCCGAAGCCGTGATCCTCGGCGACGAGCCGGGAGACACGGACACCCGGATGCTCCGCATCGCCACGGCCACCGCCACCGCCACCGCCGGGGTCCGCGAGGAGCCGACGGGGCGGACGCCCGAGTCGGTCGGCTTCCTCCCCGACACCCCGGAGGCCCGGAGCCTGGCCACGGGGCGTGCCGTCCTGGAGCCCGATCTGCGCAACGCCCACGGGTGGCGCGCCACGGCCCCCGAATGCGGCCGGCGTGCCCTCGACCGGGGACTCCACTCCCTGATCACCGCCCCCCTGTGCGCCCGCGGGACCGTGCTGGGAGTGGCGAGTTTCTACCGCCTGGAGAGCCACAAACCGTACGAGGACGACGATCTGGAGCTGGCCGAGGAACTGGCCGGCCGCGCCGCGGTGTGCATCGACAACGCCCGCCGTTACACCCGGGAACACGCGCTGGCGGTGACCCTGCAGCGCAGTCTGCTGCCGCGCGGTCTGCCCGAGCAGAACGGCCTCGACGTCGGCTACCGCTATCTGCCCGCGCAGAAGGGCGTCGGCGGGGACTGGTTCGATGTGATCCCCCTGCCGGGCGCGCGGGTCGCGCTGGTGGTGGGGGACGTGGTGGGGCAGGGCCTGCACGCCGCGGCCACCATGGGCCGGCTGCGCACGGCGGTCCGCAACTTCTCCTCCCTGGACCTCCCGCCCGACGAGCTCCTGGCCCGGCTCGACGAACTCACCTACGGCGACGAGGACGAGGAGACGGCGGACCTCCCCGGCGGGATGGTCGGGGCCAGCTGTCTGTACGCCGTCTACGACCCCGTCGAACGGCGCTGCACCCTGGCCAGGGCCGGCCATCTCCCTCCGGCGCTGGTCCTCCCCGACCGCACGGTGGAGTACCTCGAACTGCCGGCCGGCCCCCTGCTCGGGGTGGGAGGGCTGCCCTTCGAGTCCATGGACAGGGACATACCGGAGGGCAGCGAGATCGTGCTCTACACCGATGGACTGGTCGAGCACCGCGAAGGGGACCTCGACGACCGCCTCGGTCTGCTCGCCGGCGCTCTGAGCCGTGCCGACGGGGAGCCGGACGAGGTCTGCGGGGCCGTCCTCGACGCCCTGCTGCCCGAGAACCCGCATGACGACATCGCCCTGCTGGTGGCCCGCACCCGTGTGGTGCCGGAGGACCGGATCGCGCGCTGGGACGTGCCCCGCGATCCCGCGGCCGTGGGACGGATACGCACCGCCGTCGCGGACCGGCTCGACGTCTGGGGCCTGCCGGAGGACATCGGTTTTGTCACCGAACTCGTGCTCAGCGAACTGATCACCAACGCGCTGCGCCATGCGGAGGGCCCGATCGGCGTCCGGCTGGTGCTCGACCGCAAACTGATCTGCGAGGTGTCCGACGGCAGCAGCACCGCGCCGCATCTGCGGTACGCCGAGGCCACGGACGAGGGCGGCCGCGGGCTCTTCCTCGTCGCCCAGCTCGCCGAACGCTGGGGCACCCGCTACACCCCTCAGGGCAAGGTGATCTGGTCCGAGCAGCCCGTCCCCGGTCCCGCGCAGGGCCGGGCGGACCGGTGAGGAGCCCGCGCGGTCACTCCTCGGCCGTGGCGGTGCCCGCCGAGGAGGAGGCCTCCTGAGGATGGATGCCGGGACGGGGCGTATGGACGCGCTGGATCGCGATCAGGGCCACATCGTCCCCGAGTCGTCCGCCGGTGTGGGACAGCAGATCGCGCTGGATGTGCTGGAGCAGCGTCCGGGGGGTGCTGTCGGCCCATTGGACGGTCCGTTCCGTGAACGGATAGAAGTCACCGTGCCGGTCCCGCGCCTCGATGACACCGTCGGTGTAGAGCAGCAGGGTGGCATCGGAGTCGAAGGGCACCACATCGACCGAGTAGGCGTCGGGGCCGGTCATGCCGACGCCGAGCGGGGGAGCGGGGGTGAGGGCCGGCTGGGTCACGGTCCGGTCCGCATGGAGCACCAGGGGCGCCAGATGACCGCAACTGGTCATCCGGACCACCGGCTCGTCGTCGGGGATCTCCAGGAGAAGAGCGGTGACGAACCGCTCTCCGGCCTCTTCGTCGGGCTCGAAGTCGGTGAGATAGCGGGCGACGCTCTGCTCCAGGGCGGCGGCCAGCGGTGGCAGGGTGACATGCTGATGCGCGGCTTCACGGAAGGCGCCGAGCACCAGGGCCGCCTCGCCGATGGCGGGCAGCCCCTTGCCCCGCACGTCGCCGATCAGCACCCGGACCCCTTCCTCGGTCCGGGCCGCGGCGTACAGATCGCCGCCGATCTCGGCCTCGTCCTCGGCGGCCAGATAGAGCGAGGCGAGGTGCAGCGAGCCGAGGCGGGCCGGCAGCGGCCACAGCAGCACATGCTGAGCGGCCTCGGCGACCGACCGGACCTGGGCCAGCTGGCGGCCGCGCCGCTCGCTCACCACGCACATCACGACGATCAGCAGGATGAGAAGGGTGAGGGCGATGAGCTGCACCGCGATGTCGCGTGTGGCCAGCAGGCCGGAATGCCAGCCGATGACGGCCTCGGCGGCCAGCGCGAGGACGCCGACGCCCGCCGTGGTCCAGGGCCCCTCGAACCAGGCGGTGAGCGCGGGCGCGATCACCAGCAGGGGGCCGAGGACGATGTCGGACGGGGACAGGAGGTCCGCCGTCATGATCACGACGACCAGCCCGACCGCGATCAGCAGAATCGTGTGCCCCGACCGCAACGGCCGCAGGAGCTTCCTGAAGCGTGGTTGCCAGGAGTGCATATCTTCCACATTGCACCGCTGAGAGCGGGCCCGCGAGCACGGGAATGCGGCCGCGGTGGTGCCGCCGCGGCGGTCGAGGCACCGGCCGTACGACCCGGCCCCGCCCGAGGGCGGGGATGCGTTCCTCCGGGAGTGCCGCCGGGGCGCGCGCACCCTTGTCGCGCGCCCCGGCGGCTGATTGGGTACCGGGGCCGCACGCACGACGGGCGCGACGGGCACGGCGAGAGGAGCGGGCGTGGAGCCGGGAACACCACGGGCGACCGGGGACGGACTGCCCGACGGGCTCGGGCAGTCACTGCGCGGCACCGCCGGTGACATCGCGGCGGTGTTGCACGGGGTGTCGGACACGGCCGTGCCCGTGCCGGGCTCGGAGTGGACCCTGGGAGAGGCCGCGGCCCATCTGGCGCAGGCCAATGAGCTGATGGCGGACCTCGCGGCCGGCCGGGAGCGTCCCTACGGGGACGGCACACCGCAGAGCCTGGCCGCCGCCAATGCGCGGGCGCTCGCCTCGTTCGGGGAGCGCCGGGCGGAACCGCTGGCGGCGCTGATCGTGGAGCAGACGGAGCGGTTCCTGGAGGCGCAGGCCCGGGCCGTGGCGGACGGGGAGGCGGACCGGACGCTCTTCACGCCCCTCGGGCCGTTGGACCGGCCGCAGCTCGCCTCGTATCTGCTCACCCATATGCTGGGCCACGGCCATGACCTGGCCCGCGCGGTGGGCCGCCCTTCCATGATCGACCGTGGGCGGGTGGGCCTGTGCCTGCCGTTTCTGAGGGCGGCCATGCCGAGGGTCGCCGATGCCGGCGCCGCCGCCGGGCTGACGGCCCGCTACACCGTCCGTCTGCGCGGTGGTTCCGCGTTCGGTGTCGCCTTCACCGACGGCGCGGTCGAGGTGACACCGGAGCCGCCGGACCGCCCGGACTGCACCCTCCTCGTCGAACCGGTCACCTTTCTGCTGATGGCGCTGGGCCGGCGCGACCGGTGGGGGGCCGTCCTCCGCGGCGGGGTCGTCGCCTGGGGCCGCAGGCCCTGGCTCGGGCCCCGCTTCCCGACCCTGTTCACCGCGCCCTGACCGTTCACCGCGCCCTGACCCGGGACGGCGATCCCGGCCCGGGTCAGGGCATCGCGGAGGACCGTCAGCGAAGGTTGCCGAGGCGGGCGTCCTGCCACAGGTCGACGCCGCCCTCGGTGACGTGGCTGTCGATCTCGGCCAGTTCCTCGCTGCTGAACTCCAGGTTCTCCAGCGCGGCGACGTTCTGTTCCAGTTGCTCGGTGCGGGACGCGCCGATGACCAGCGAGGTGACCCGCTCGTCCCGCAGCGCCCAGGCCAGAGCCATCTGGGCGAGGGTCTGCCCGCGACGGGCCGCGATGTCGTCGAGGGCGCGCAGTCTGCGCAGCATGTCGTCCGAGAGCCATCCGGTGTCGAAGGTGGAGCCCTGGGCGGCGCGCGAGTCCTCGGGGACGCCGTGGAGATAGCGGCCGGTCAGCAGCCCCTGGGCGAGCGCCGTGAAGCCGATGACCCCGAAGCCCTCCTCCTCGGCGGTGTCGAGCAGCCCGTCCGCCTCGATCCAGCGGTTGAGCATGTTGTACGACGGCTGATGGATGAGCAGCGGGGTACCCAGCTCCCGCAGGACGGCCGCCGCCTGACGGGTCCGTTCGGCGTCGTAGGAGGAGATGCCCACATAGAGGGCCTTGCCCTGGCGGACGGCGGTGTCGAGCGCCCCCATGGTCTCCTCGAGCGGGGTGGTGGCGTCGAGGCGATGGGAGTAGAAGATGTCCACATAGTCAAGGCCCATACGCTTCAGCGACTGGTCCAGCGAGGCGAGCAGGTACTTGCGGGAGCCGCCGCCCTGACCGTAGGGGCCGGGCCACATGTCCCAGCCGGCCTTGGTGGAGATCACCATCTCGTCCCGGTACGGCGCCAGGTCCTGCTTCATCAGACGCCCGAAGTTGATCTCCGCGGAGCCGTAGGGCGGGCCGTAGTTGTTCGCCAGGTCGTGGTGGGTGATCCCGAGGTCGAAGGCGCGCAGGGCGATCTCCCGCTGCCTCTCGAACGGCTGGACGTCCCCGAAGTTGTGCCAGTAGCCCAGGGACAGAAGGGGGAGGTCGAGCCCTGAGCGACCGGTGCGCCGGTAGCGCATGGTGCCGTTGTAGCGTTCGGGGTCCGCGACGTGGTTCATCGGATGGTCTCCGGTGGTGCAGTGAACAGGGGGCGCCCTTCGGGATCGAGGGCACCCGCCCACCCTGCTCCGAAGTGATCCTGAAGTCCAACAGTTCCTTTTCATCGCATTCAGTGGTGTCGCTTCTGAATCGGGTTCCGCTGCCCGCCGGCCGGCCCCGCGTACCACCGTCGCGACCACGACCCGCCAAGCCCCCGGAGGCGCCCCGATGCGACAGTTCACCGCCAGCGTCAACCCCACCGCCGGAGGGTCCACGGGGGTGGCGGCGCTGAGCGGAGTGGCCCCTCTGCTGCGGGAGGCCGGGGCGGAACTGGAGACCGAGTACAGCGACAGCCTGGCCCATGCCCGGGAACTCGCCCGGCGGGCCGGAGCGCGTGGGCGGGTCGTCCTCGCCGTCGGTGGCGACGGCATCGTCGGCGGCATCGGCGGGGCGCTCAGCGGCACCGGTGCGCTCCTCGGCATCGTCCCGGCCGGCCGCGGCAACGACTTCGCCCGGGCACTGGAGCTGCCCACCGAACCGGCCGCGCTGGCCGGGACCCTGCTCCGAGGCGGCCCGCGCCAGGTCGACACCATCGAGGTGGCCTCGGCCCACGGCCGCACCGTGGTGCTCGGCAGTGTGTACGCGGGGGTCGACGCGCTCGCCAACCGCCACGCCAACCGGGCCAGGTTCCTCACCGGCGCCGCCTCCTACTACGCGGGCGGACTGCGCGCCGTGGCCGGCTGGCGACCGGCCACCTACCGGGTCACCGTCGACGGCGAGGAACTCACCCATCGCGGCTACACCGTGGTCGCCGCCAACTCCGCCTATTACGGCTCCGGGCGCGTCATCGCCCCCGCCGCCCGCGTCGACGACGGCCTGCTCGAGGTGGTGATGATCCGTGATGTGCCGCGCCTGCTCTTCTTCACCCTGATGAACGAGCTGAAGTCGGGTGCGCACATCCACCGGCCCGAGGTGTGCGTCCTGCGCGGCAGGGAGATCCGCATCGAGGCCGACCGGGAGGTCTTCTACGGCGCCGACGGCGAGGTCGAGGCCGTTCTCCCGGTCACCGCCAGGGTCCTGCCCGGAGCACTCGCCGTCGTGTGCTGAGGCCGTCGCCCGGCCTGTTACTCACTTTCGGGTGAGGGTCGCGGGCGCGCCGGGACGGGGCCGCACCACGGCCGGGCGCCGTGACCAGGCATCCATCGGGGCTTTTCACCCGGACCGGCGTCAACTCGACGCATATGCAGACTGAATGAACAATCCACATGACAGTCACGGAAATATGCGTAAACGGTAACAGCGCTCCTTTCATCGTCATAACTGCCGTTTCAGGGTGCCAGGGTGTGGGTGGCGGCCAGCCGGCCGTCACCAGCACCCGCACAACGCCGGTCACGGCCTCTGGCCGTGAGCCGCATGTGCCCGCACTACGCAGGGAGACCCTGTGACCGTTTCCACGACTGCCGGCCGTCTGGCCGCTGTTGCCCTCGCCGCCACCGCGCTGACCGGGGCCGTGATGCCCTCGGCGTCCGCCGCCCCTCAGCACCCGCGGTCCTCTTCCGAGGTGCGCATCAGCGATGTGCGGTCCGACGTCCGCGCCCATGGTGTCCGCTCCAACCACGCGCTGAACAAGGAGTGGGTGGAACTCACCAACTCCGGCCGCCGTGAGGTGAATCTGCGCGGGTGGACGCTGTCGGACGCGCACGGCCACACCTACACGTTCCACCACTACCACCTGAGGGGCCGCGCCAGCGTGCGGGTCCACACCGGGTTCGGCCGCGACACCGCCACCGACGTCTACCAGGACCGCCGCAGCGGAGTGTGGGACAGCCGCTTCGACTCCGCGACCCTGCGCAACGACCGCGGCCGTCTCGTCGACAGCATCTCCTGGGGCAGCCGGGGCTACCGCGGCCACCGCTGACGACCGGACGGCGGGCCGGTGGCCGGACCCGGTGCGGTGGTCCGGCCACCGGGCCGGCGGGGCGTCCCTCCTCCACGACGGACGCGCCGCCACCCGTCCGAGGCCCTGCGGAGGGTTCAGCGCCCTCCGCAGGGCCTTTCCGCTCGCGCCCGAACCTCACCGCGTCACCGGACCGGCCGCCGAGGAGCCCGTGCGACAGGTCCTATCGGTGCGGGAGTGCGCGGGCGAGGTAGGGGGCCGTCGCGCTGTCGGTCGCTCGGGACACCTCGGCGGGGGTTCCCGTCGCCACGATGCGGCCGCCGGCTTCCCCGCCGCCCGGGCCCAGGTCGATCACCCAGTCCGCGTGCGCGACGACGGACATGTCGTGCTCGACCACCACCACGCTGTGGCCGCCGTCCACCAGCTCCTGCAACTGGCGCATCAGCACCTCCACATCGGCCGGATGGAGCCCGGTCGTGGGCTCGTCGAGGACATAGAGGGTGTGGCCGCGCCGGCCACGCTGGAGTTCGCCGGCCAGCTTGATCCGCTGGGCCTCCCCGCCGGAGAGCTCTGTGGCGGGCCGGCCGAGCCGCAGATAGCCGAGACCCACGTCGAGCAGTGCGCGGAGGCTGCGCACGGCCGCCGGGACGTCCGAGAAGAAGTCCGCCGCCGCCTCCACCGTGAGGTCCAGCACCTGGGCGATGTTCCGCCCCCGGTAGGCCACTTCGAGGGTCTCGGGGTTGTAGCGCGCCCCGCCGCAGTCCGGGCACGGGGCGTAGGCGCTGGGCAGGAACAGCAGCTCCACGCTGACGAACCCCTCGCCCTGGCAGGTCTCACAGCGTCCGCCCGGCACATTGAAGGAGAACCGGCCGACACCGTAGCCGCGCTCCCGGGCCTGATCGCCGGCCGCGAACACCTTCCGGACGACGTCGAACAGGCCCGTGTAGGTGGCCAGATTGGAGCGAGGTGTACGGCCGATCGGCTTCTGGTCGACGGTGACCAGCCGGCCGACACCGGGCAGTTCCTCCGTGATCGCGCCGATCAGCGTCGACTTCCCGGAGCCCGAGACCCCGGTGACCGCCGTCAGCACGCCCAGCGGGATCTCGGCCGTCACTCCGCACAGGTTGTGCCGGGTGACCGGGCCGACCTTCAACCGGGCGCGCGGGGTGCGGACATCGCGCACCGGGGCGGGGGAGCGGCCGAAGAGGAAACGGGCCGTCTCCGACTCCTCGACACCCGCCAGCTCCGCCGGCGGCCCGCTGTGCAGCACCCGGCCGCCGTGCTCGCCCGCCCGGGGCCCGATGTCCACCAGCCAGTCGGCGGCGCGCATCACATCCAGCTGGTGTTCCACCACGAACACCGAGTTCCCGGTGGCCTTCAGCCGCTCCAGCACCGTGAGCAGCGCCTCCGTGTCCGCCGGGTGCAGTCCCGCGGACGGCTCGTCGAGGACGTACACCACCCCGAACAGCCCGGAACGCAACTGCGTGGCGAGACGCAGCCGCTGCAACTCGCCCGCCGACAGCGTCGGGGCGGCGCGGTCCAGGCTCAGATAGCCGAGTCCGAGCTCGACCACCGGGGCGATACGGGAGGTGAGGTCGTCGGTGAGCACCCGCGCGGTCTCCGTGGTGCCGACGAGCAGTCCGGCCAGCTCCGCCAGCGGCAGCTTCACCAGCTCGGCGACGGTGCGTCCCGCGAACGTCACCGCCAGGGCCTCCGGCCGCAGCCGGCTGCCGCCGCACGCCGGGCAGGGCGCACTGCTCAGAAAGGACTCGGCCTTCGCCCGCAGCGCGGGGCTCCTGCTGTCCGAGAACGTCTTCAGCACATAGCGCCGCGCGCTCATATACGTTCCCTGGTACGGCCGTTGGATCCGGTCGGCGTCCCGCACCGGGTGCACCGTCACCACCGGCTGCTCGTCCGTGAACAGGATCCATTCCCGTTGCTCTGCGGGCAGTTCGCGCCACGGCAGATCGATGTCGTGTCCGAGCGCGTCGAGGATGTCACGCAGGTTCTTCCCCTGCCAGGCGCCCGGCCACGCGGTGATCGCGCCCTCCCGGACCGACAGCGAGGGGTCCGGCACCAGCAGCTCCTCGGAGGTGCGGTGCACCCGGCCCAGCCCATGGCACTCGGGACACGCGCCGGCCACGGTGTTCGGGGAGAAGGCGTCCGAGTCCAGGCGCTCCGCGCCCGGCGGGTAGTCGCCCGCGCGGGAGAACAGCAGCCGCAGCGAGTTGGACAGCTGGGTGACCGTGCCGACGGAGGAGCGGGACGTCGGGGCGGAGCGGCGCTGCTGGAGCGAGACGGCGGGCGGCAGCCCGGTGATCTCGCCCACCTTCGGCGCGCCCACCTGATGGATCAGCCTGCGCGCATAGGGCGCGACCGACTCGAAGTAGCGCCGCTGGGCCTCTGCGTAGATGGTGCCGAACGCCAGGGACGACTTTCCCGACCCTGACACCCCGGTGAACACCGCCACGACATCCCGTGGGACATCGACGTCCACATCTCTGAGATTGTGCTCACGGGCTCCGCGCACACGGACGTACGGATCGTGGGGGCTGTGCATGCGCGGATCTCCGTACGTGCTTCGAACGAGGGCGCGGCCGGGGCCTGACATCGGGGCCGTCACCGGGGCGGGACAAACCACGCCATTCTATGCGGGGGGACCGGACGGCGCCCGGCCGGGCGACGGCGGGGGACCGGGCCGGGCGACCCGGGTGCGTCCGGCCCGTCCCGCCGCGGACACGGCCGCGCTGGAGGGCGTCCCCGTCCTGCACGACAATGGGGACATGGCACAGGAGGCCGGTTCCCGGCTCCATGGGGGATCCGACGGTCCCGGGCGCTACGGGGAGCGGATGTTCCGCCCGGGGGACGAGGGAGAGTCGGCCCGTATCGACCTCGGGGCGCTCACCTACGACCCCCTGACCCTCGCGCGGCTGCGGCAGCTGGGCGCCGGACCGGGGTGGCGGTGCCTGGACGTGGGTGCCGGAACCGGGACCGTGGCCCGTGCGCTGCTGCGAGAGGCGGGCGTCGCCGAGGTGGTGGCGGCGGACCGGGACATCCGGTTCCTCAGGGACCGCCCGCTGCCCGGGCTGACCCCCGTCGAGGCCGATGTGACCTCCGACCGTTTCGGGCCGGCTCTCTTCGGGCCCGCTCGCTTCGACCTGGTGCACGCCCGGTTCGTGCTGATGCATCTGCCGTCCCCCGCCCGCATGATCGAGCGGCTCGCCGGGCTGCTGGCGCCGGGAGGCGTACTGGTGGTGAGCGACGCGGTCGACCTGACGACCGGCACCGCTCCGGACACGCCCTACACGATCGCCCTGCGCGCCATGTGGCAGGGGCTGCGCCGGACGATCGGCACCGATGTCTCCTGGGTGCCCCACTGCCCGCAGCTGATGGTGGCCGCCGGCCTCGAGTCCGTGGCCGCCGAGATCCATGTGCCGCCCCTGATCCCGGGCAGCCCCAACAACCGTTTCTGGGCCCGTACCTGGGACCGTGCGCGGCCCGTGATGGTGGCGACGGGGCTGGTGGACGACGCCGGGATCGACGAGGCCGAGCGCTGGCTGGACGATCCCACCGGCGCCGCGCTGTCCCCCGGGATGCTGACCGCCTGGGGACGGCGGCCGGGTCCGTAGGGCCGAACCGCCGCACCCGGCCCGCGCCCGACGAGGAACGCGGCCCGGGTGGGCGTACTCCGGTGCCCGGCCGGGGGCGGGGTCACTGTTCGCGGATGCCCCACGGGGAGCCGTACTCCCTGAGCAGATCCAGGAACGGCCGGGCGGGGAAGGCCTCGGGGCCGAGGACACCGGACCCGCTCCAGGTGCCGGAGGCGACGAGTTCGAGGGCGACCACCGGATTGAGGGCCGTCTGCCACACCACGGCCTGACAGCCGTACTCCGCCATGGACCACTGGTTGTCGACGACGTGGTACAGATACACCTCGCGCTCCGCCCCGTCCTTGCGGCCGCGCA
This sequence comes from Streptomyces nodosus, assembly GCF_008704995.1. Lineage (NCBI taxonomy): Bacteria > Bacillati > Actinomycetota > Actinomycetes > Kitasatosporales > Streptomycetaceae > Streptomyces > Streptomyces nodosus. The sequence goes on along the minus strand of NZ_CP023747.1, from coordinate 865,773 downwards.
CCCAGGTGCCCGCACAGGTCTTGCCGTGCATGCGGTCGCCCAGCGTCGCCGGGTCCGGCAGACAGGCCGCGACGACGTCCCGGGGCGAGACGGCGACCGGACCGGCCGCGCTCGGCACCGTCACCGGGTCCGTGCGGTCCAGGCCCAGCAGGTGGAGGGTCTTCAGCGTCTCGATGAACTCCGTGCCCAGCCCGTACTTGAAGGTGACACGGCGGGCGTCCACCCAGCGCGGGACCAGCAGCACCTCCTCGTGCTCCACATTCACGCATTCCACCTCGCCGATGCCCTCGGGGAAGTCGAACACCTCGGGCTCGCTGAACGGCTCCGTGGTGAACCAGCCGCGCCCGGACTCGTAGACGACCGGCGGGTTGAGGCATTCCTCGATGGTGGTCCAGATGTTGAAGGACGGCGCGAAGTCATGGCCGTCCACCGTGAGGTTCGCGCCGTCGCGGACACCGATCTCCTCGATCTCGTCGAAGAGTTCATCGGCCGCGTACCGGGCGAACACATCCGACAGCCCCGGCTCCACACCCATCCCGACGAGCGCCAGCGCGCCCTGCTCCTCCCACTCGGCGGCCCGCGCGAACTGTGCGTCACCGAGCTTGACCCCGCACTCCTGGTACGGGCGCTCCGGGTGCGGCCGGGACAGGGACATCGCCATGTCGAGATAGCCGGCGCCGGCCGTTTGCGCCGCCCCGAACAGCGGCATCACGAACCGCGGGTCGGTGGCGTTGAGCAGTATGTCGCAGCGGTGCCGCGTCAGCAGGGCGGCCACCGCCGCCTCGTCGCCGGCGTCCACGGTCTCGGCGAGGAACCGGCCGTCGCCGTCCAGGGCCGCCACCGCGGCCTCGGCGCGGGCCGGGTCGTGGTCGGCGACCACCATCGCCTCGAAGAACTCACGCCGGGCGGCGATCCGGGTGATCGCGGTGCCCACACCGCCGGCTCCCACGAGCAGTACACGCATGGCAAGAACTCCCTGTCGGTCTCTGGGGATGAGGAGGGGCGCCCTTCGCCGCAGATACAACGCCCGGCGGTGTCGTAAGGTCAATGGTGTTGGCATAAGGCGTGGCGGATGTGCGCACCGGGCATGCGCGCGGGTGAGGAGGCCGAGGTGCCGAAGCAGGTGGTGCCGGAGGAGGGGCGACGGAGGCGCCGTCCCACCAGGAGCGGCACGGTGCTGTCCGAGAGCCTGATCGTCGAGACCGCGCTGCGGATGCTGCGGGAGCACGGCAGCGCGGGACTCAGCGCACGACGCCTGGGCGTGGCGCTGGACTGCGACCCGAGCACCCTCTACCGCTACTTCCGCGGCATGGACGACCTCACCCTCGCCATCGGCGACGCCCTCATCGGCCAGGCCCTGCGCGGCTGGGAGCCCACGGGGCGGTGGCGGGAGGATCTGCGGTCCGTGGGAGTGCGCATCCACGCCGCCTATGTCGCCCATCCGCAGGCGGCCCAGCTGACCGCCAGCCGGGTCACCGGCCGGGCGAACGAACTGGCGGCCGACGAGGCGGTCCTCGAGGTGCTGCGCACGGCCGGGTTCCCGCTGCCCGACACGGTGCGGATCTACCACGCCTTCATCGATCAGACGCTCGCCTTCGCCGCGCTGGACGCCGCCTCCCTGGCGCTGCCCCGTGCCGCACTCCGCGCCGACGAGGACATCTGGCGCTCGACCTACGCCCGGCTGCCCGCCGCGACCCATCCGCGGATCGCGGAGGCCGCGCCCCTCCTCGCGACCCGCATGGTCACCAGCGCCTATCCGACGGCGCTGGACATGCTGCTGGAGAGCGCGGCCGCACGGCTGGAGGTGCTGGGCCGAAAGGGTCCGGACGCGGACCCGGACGCGGGCTGACGGATTCCGGCCGGCTCACCGGCCGTCAGGCGGGGGAGACTCACCGGCCGACGGGCAGGAGGGGGCTCACCGGCTCTGGCGGGAAGGGTTCACCTGCCCTGGCGGGAAGGGCTCACCGGCATCCGGACAGGGCGGGGACGGGATCGACCAGCCATGTGCCGTCCTGGTGCAGGAGGCCGAAGGCCATGCATCCCGCCGTGTCCGCGGAGATCCGCAGCTGATCACCGTGCAGGGCGACGGAGACCGGCGCGGACCGATCCTCGAGTTGACTCAGAAGCGATTCCGCGTAACCGTCGCCCGCCGCATCGGAGAAATACTGCTCGATTTTCTTCGGGTCCCGCTCCTTGACGGCCGATTGCAGGGACGCTGCCAAATTCTCCTTCGACGGAGCACCGGAATGGGGGTCGGGTTCCCTGGCGATTCCCACGACTATGGCCGCGATCCATGCGACGAGAAGCGCGCCGGCCAGCGTCGGGAGCAGCTTCTTCTTGAAACGCCGTGGGGGCGCGCCGTCCATTGCCATGGCCCGAGTGTATCGGCTTCAACTCCGGTGAAGGATTGCCCTCCACGGGGTGGCCGCAGCGGAAAGGGAGGGGGAAATCCGTCGCTTTTGTGTCGATTCCCCGTCCCGGATTTCCGGGGGCGTCACCGAGGGCGGGGCGGGCGGATTCCGGACGGAGGCACAGCCTCGCCGGAGGCCGGTCGCGGCGTGAGGATGGTGCTGTGAAGGGAGGCACCGATGTGGGCTCTCCAACTCCTCCACGGCTGGTACGTGCTCCACGGCCGGTACGCGGTGGCTCTCGGCATACCGCCGGTCTGGATCAGGGGTCCCGCCACCGCACACCCGGGTCCGGCCCTGCTGGTGCTCGTGGTCGCCGTCGTCGCCCTGATCGTGGGCACCCGGATGCGGCAGGGCCGTGCCCGGCGGCTCCGTCACGCACCGGGCCGGGCCCCCGCCGAGTCCGTCGACACCTCGTGGTTCGCCGCCCACACGCTGGACGGCTTCCCCGAGGACGCCGTCCGCGCCCGGCTGAGGACACCGGGCGCACCGCCCGTCGACCGTGCCTACGCGGCATGGATCCTGGCCACTCACGGTGCGGACGCCGTATGGCTGGAGCGGAATCTGGCCCTCCCCGCGGATGTGGCGCGGTTGATCGCCGAGGCCGCCGAGACGAGACGCCGGACGCAGGACACCCCCGACGGCCACGACCGCTGAACGGCGCGGGCACCGGCCGGCCGGACAGCGCGGCCGAACACCGCTGAACACCGCCCGACCTGCGAAGCCCGGATGAGTACCGGCGGGTTCCGTTCTCTCTCAGCGCTCTCTCAGCGGGCCTTGCACAGGCTGGAGTAGGTATCGGGGACAGACCGGTTCCCCGGTGAACGGGAGAGAGGGAGCCCATGGCCTCCCACACCGAGGCCCCGCTCGTCGTCCCGCCCGGCGGTCACACCGGCCCGGGCACGGCGGACGTGGACGGCCGTATGCACCGCTTCTTCGAATCCACCTGTGACCGCGCACCGTCGGCCGTGGCGCTGGAGTGCGAACAGGAGCGACTGACCTACGCCGCACTGGACGCCCGCGCCAACCAGGTCGCCCACCAGCTGCGCGCTCTCGGCGTCGCGAGAGGATCACGCGTCGCGGTCATGCTGCCGCGCTGTGTCGACCTGTATGCGTGCCTGCTGGGCATCGGCAAGGCGGGGGCGGTCTTCGTACCGATCGACCCGGCGTCACCGCCGGACCGGATCGCGTTCATCCTGGGCGACGCGGAGGTCGCCGTACTGCTGACCACATCCGCCCTCGGGGACGCCGCGGCGGGGGCCGAGAAGGCCGGGGGATGCCGGGTGATACGGGTCGACACCTGGGCGCAGGCTCTCGCGGCCCGGCCGACGGCCCGCCCGCCCTCCGTGATCCCGGCCGCGGGCCGGGCCGAGAGCGACCCGCTCGCCTACATCACCTACACCTCGGGATCCAGCGGCAGGCCCAAAGGGGTGGAGATCGCCCAGTCGAGCATCTGCAACTTCCTCCGGGTGGTGACACCCGTCTACGACGTACGGGCCCACGACCGGGTCTACCAGGGCATGACCATCTCGTTCGACTTCTCCGTCGAGGAGATCTGGCCGACCTGGATGGCCGGAGCCACGCTGGTCGCCGGACCGACCGGCCCCGGGCGGCTCGGCGACGAACTCGCCGACTTCCTGGAGGAGCACGAGATCACGGTCCTGTACTGCGTGCCCACGCTGCTGGCCACCATCCCCCGGGACCTGCCGCGGATCCGCAGCATCGTGGTGGGGGGCGAGGCATGTCCGGGGCGGCTGGTCGAGCGGTGGAGCGGGCCCGGACGCCGCATCCTCAACACCTACGGACCGACCGAGACCACCGTCACGGCGACCTGGACGGAGCTGCTTCCGGGCCGGCCCGTGACCATCGGGCGGCCCCTGCCGACCTACTCGGCGGTGCTGCTCGACGAGCGGTGCCGGCCCGTCCCCCGCGGCGCCGTCGGGGAGATCTGCCTGGGCGGTCCCGGGCTGGCCCGCGGCTATGTGGGCAGACCGGATCTGACCGCCGACCGCTTCATCGAGCACCGTCTCGCACCCCGCGGCGGACGGCTCTACCGCACCGGTGACCTGGGCCGGATCACCGACGACGGGGAGATCGAGTATCTGGGGCGGGCCGACGCCGAGGTGAAGATCCGCGGATACCGGGTGGCGCTCGGCGAGATCGACGATGTGCTGCTGGAGGACCCCGGGGTCGCCGAGGCGGTCACCGCGCTGGTGGCGGCACCGACCCCGGAACACCGGGACACGGCCGGCCGGGGCGACGGTGATGGCGAGGGCGACACGGTTCTCGCCGCCTATGTCGTGCCCGCCACGAACGGCCGGACCGCACACCGTCCGGACAAGGACGGCCGGGGCGCGGGCACCGCCCCGGACGACACCCTGGCCGTCCGCCTGAACCAGCGTCTGCGCCGCACCCTGCCCGCCTATATGGTGCCGTCCTTCCTCGACGTCCTCGACCGGCTGCCCGCCATGCCGAGCGGCAAGGTCGACCGCCGGCGGCTGCCCGCCCCCAGCGGCCGCAGGCTCGGGGACACCGGCCGGGTGGTGCCCGCCCGCGGCGCGTGGGAGACCCGGGTGCGGGACGTCTGGGCCCAGGTCCTCGGCATCGCCCCGGAGTCGCTTTCGGCGGAGGCGGACTTCTTCACCGACCTCGGCGGCCACTCCCTGCTGGCGGCGCGCGCCGTGTCGCTGCTGCGCGGCCAGGACGACGGCACCGGCCTCACCCTGCGCGACCTCTACGGACATCCGACCGTGCGGACGCTGGCGGCACGGCTGAGCGCCTCGGAAACCACCGCCGGCACCACGACCGCATCGCCGCCCCGCGCGGAGGCGCTCCGCCACGGCCGCGGCCGGATCGCGCTCGCCGGACTGGCCCAGGCCGGCACGTTCTACCTGCTGCTGGTCCTGCTCACCCTGCCGGTGGCCGTCAGCTACGCCACCCGCCACGGCGCTGTCTCCGGCTGGCGGCTGGCGGAGCCGGCGTTCGCCCTGATCGCCGGATATCTGCTGCTGCGCTGGATCGTCCCGGTCGTCCTCGCACGTCCGCTGGCGGCCGGCATCGGCCCGGGCCGTTATCCCCTGTGGGGGGCGACCTATCTGCGGCTGTGGGCGCTGAACCTGCTGTTGGCCGCCTTCAGCCCGCTACGGGTGCTGAGCGGCTCCCCCCTGATGGCCCCCTATCTGCGCCTGCTCGGGGCACGTGTCGGAGCCCGCACCACCATCGCCACCGGCATGATCGCCCTGCCGGCCCTGCTGCGCATCGGCGACGACGCCGCGATCGGCTACGGGGCCTCGCTGCGCCCCTGGGAGGTGGTGGACGGCTGGGTCACGGTCGCCCCCATCACGATCGGCGAGCGGTCGTACGTCGGCGCCAACGCGGTGCTCGAACCCGGTGCGTCCCTGGGCCGCCGGGCAGGGCTCGGTGAGCAGTCCCTGATCGGCCAGGGCGAGGCGGTCCCCGAGGGAGCGCGCCGGGCGGGATCGCCGGGCCGCCCCGTCGAGGCCCTGACACCCGCCGTCGAGACCATGCTGGAACGGGACGGCGACTTGGACCCCTGGCGGCCACGGCACTGGGCCGCGGCGCTGCTCGGACTGCTGTTCCTCGAAGTGGCCGTGCTGGTGATGGCCGGGCCGAGCATCGCGCTGTTCTGGTTCGCCTGGCTGCGCTGGGGCACCCTGGCCGGACTGGCCGCCACCCTGGTGTCCGGCCCCGTATGGGTGGTCACGGTGTGCTGCGTCGTGGCCCTCGGCAAGCGCCTGGTGCTGCCCCGGATACCGCTCGGCATCCAGCCGGCGCGTTCCTCGCTCGGCGTACGCAAGTGGGTCGCGGACAAGCTCCTCGAGGACAGCCTCACCTTCACCAACTCGCTCTACGCCACCCTGTACACGGTGCCGTGGCTACGGCTGCTGGGGGCGCGCGTGGGCCGGGGCGCCGAGGTGTCCACCACCGCGTACATCGACCCGGATCTGCTCACCCTGGGGGAGGCCAGTTTCGTCGCCGACATGGCGAGCGTGGGCTCCGCCGCGTTCGCGGCCGACCGGGTGGCGTTCGGGCCCACCGAGGTGGGCAGCCGCGCCTTCGTCGGCAATGCGGCGCTGGTACCGGCCGGAACGGAGCTGGGGACGGGCTCACTGGTCGGGGTGGGCACCGTGCCGCCCCCGGACCGGGTGCCCGAGGGCACCACCTGGCTCGGCTCGCCCGCACTGCGGCTGCCGGTGCGTCAGAGCAGCGGCCCCTACCCCGAGGAACTGACCTACCGGCCGCCCCGCAAGGCGGTGCTGGGCCGCCTGGCCATCGAGTTCTTCCGGATCGTCGTGCCCCCGACGGTGCTGGAGATCAGCGCCTATCTCTATCTGCGGGTGCTGTCCGGACTGGCCCCCCGGGCGGGGGTGACGGCGGCGGTGGCCGTGGTGTCGCCCGGCCTCGTGGTGGGCGCCGTGCTCACCGCCCTCGTCTGCTGTGTGACCGTCAAGCACCTCGTGGTCGGACGGTACCGGCCGCGGGTCGAGCCCCTGTGGAACCTCTTCGTCCGGCGTACGGAGTTCGTCACCGGTCTCTTCGAGGGCGCCGCGGTCCCGGCCGGGGTGGGGGCCCTGGCGGGAACCCCGTTCCTGCCCCGGGTGCTCCGGCTGTTCGGCGCCAGGATCGGTCGGCGCACCTGGATCGGCACCACCTTCCTCACCGAGTTCGATCTGGTGGAGGTCGGCGACGACGCGGCGGTCGGCGTGAATGTCTCGTTGCAGACACACCTGTTCGAAGACCGGGTCATGAAGATGTCGACGGTGACCGTCCGGTCCGGTACGAGCATCGGCACCCGCGCCATCGTGCTGTACGACGCGGTGGTGGGCGAGGGCGTCAGACTCGGACCGCTGTCCCTGGTCATGAAGGGCGAACAGCTGGCCCCGGGCACGATGTGGCAGGGGCTGCCCACCGAGGGGATGCAAGAGCGGTCCATCGCCGACCCGGGCGAACCGCCGCCGTCGGAGCGAGGACGCAGCACGGGAGCGCGGCGATGAGCAGGCCGGCGGACGGGGCGAACGTTGCCTGTCGGGGCACCAGGTCCGGGGGCGGAGAGCGGCCACGGGCTGCCGAACCGTCGTCCGCCCCGTCCGGACGGCGCCCGCTCGCCCTCGTCTACCGGGGGCGGGCCTCGCTGCCCGGCTGCCCGGAGGCGGTCGCGGAACTGCTCGCCTCGGGCCCCTGGGACCTGGACGTCCGCTTCACCGGCCCCGACGAGGAGCTGCCGCTGTCGGCCGAGTCGCTCTCCCGGGCCCGGGTGTACGCCCAGCCGGGCGGCGGCACGCTCTCCCCCGCCTATCGCCGACTGCGCCGCCGGCGGTCGGCGATCCGTGACTTCGTTCGGGAGGGCGGCTGCTATCTGGGCTTCTGCCTGGGCGGATATCTGGCCGGGGCGACCCCGGGGTTCGATCTGCTGCCCGGCGACTGCGACCAGTACATCTCCTCACCGGGGTGCACGGTCCACGACGAGAGCAACACCCTGGTGGACGTGGAGTGGCGCGGCAGGCCCCGTACGGTCTTCTTCCAGGACGGCCCGTACTTCGTCCTGGACGAGGGCGCCGAGGACGCGGACACCACGGTCCTGGCCACCTATCCGAACGGCACGCCCGCCGCGCTGGTGACCGGGTTCGGCGCCGGGCGGGTGGCGGTGACGGGACCCCACCCGGAGGCCACGGACATCTGGTTCGCCGACTACTCCCTTCCGGTCCAGCACACCCATGACCTGGCCCTGGACCTCGTTCAGACGGCACTGAACGCTCCCGGGCGGTAGCTCTTCCCGCGTGTCTGCGGCGCGCGCCCGCACAGCTCCGTTTGACACCGGGCGGACCACTTCCTATCTTCCACTAATGTGTTAGTTAAAGGGTGGTGGTGATGATCGAGTACCGCATCGAGCGGCGCAGTGGGGTTCCCACCTATCAGCAGATCGTCCGGCAGACCGAACAGGCGCTGCGGCTGGGGTTGTTGCGGCCGGGGGACAAGCTCCCGACCGCGCGCGAGGTGGTGGAGGCCACCGCCGTGAACCCGAACACCGTGCTCAAGGCCTATCGGGAACTGGAACGTTCGGGTCTGGTCGAACCACGTCCGGGGCTCGGCACCTTTGTGCTGCGCACGCTCGGCATGGGAGAGACGGACAGCGAACTGCGGGCGGAGCTGGTGCGGTGGACGGCCCGGGCGCGTCAGGCCGGTCTTGAGCAGGAGGACGTCATCGCACTGGTGACGTCCGTGGTGGAACGGGAGTTCGCCGACGGTGCCGCAGAGAGCGGAGCCGATGCGCGGGCACAGAAGGCGAGGACGACATGACCGACCGGACGGAGGGCGCGGCGGCCGTACGGGCCGACGGTCTGAGCGTGCGGCGGGGCGCAAAGGCCGTACTGCAAGGGGTCCGTGTGGAGGTGCCCGCAGGCCGGGTCTGCGCGCTGATCGGCCCCAACGGCGCGGGCAAGAGCACCTTCCTGGAGGCGGCCGCGGGACTGCTGCGCCCGCATCGGGGGACGATACGGCTGCTGGGCGAGGACCCGGGCAGCCACGCGGGACGGGCCCGGATGGCGTTCGTCGCGCAGGACAAGCCGCTGTACGGACGGCTCACCGTCGCCGAGACCCTGGCGATGGGCCGCGATCTCAACCCCGGCTGGCGGCCGGAACTCGCCGAGCGGATGCTCGACGAACGGATCCCCCGGAACGTGCGGGTCGGATCCCTGTCCGGAGGGCAGCGCACCCGCGTCGCCCTCGCCCTGGCGCTCGGCAAGGCGGCGGACGTACTGCTGCTGGACGAACCCCTGGCCGATCTGGACCCCCTGTCCCGCCACCATGTCACCGCCGTGCTGATGGCCGACGCCGCCGAGCGCGGCACCAGCATCCTGATGTCCTCACACGTCCTGGCCGAACTGGAGGGCGTGGCCGACGAGGTACTGGTGCTGGACGGCGGCCTCGTACGGATGTCGGGACCGGTCGACGATGTGCTCGCCGACCACCGGCTGCTCACCGGGCCGGCCCCCGAGCCCGCCCCCGGGAAGCGGGGCGTCGCCGACGTACCCGGCCTGGTGGAGGCCCGCACCCGCGGGCGGCAGGCGACGCTGCTGGTACGCGGCGACGGCACCGCGCCGGGCGGCCCCTGGCAGAGCGAAGAACCCTCCCTGGAGAACGTGTTGATGTCCTACCTGCGCTCCCCCCAGGCCCCGCCCTGGAGCTCCCGCCCCGCGGACGGCACCGCGTCGACGGCGGGCACGGCCGGCCGGACGGGGGCGGCGGCATGAGCGCACAGACCCTGTCCGCCGGCACCCGGACGTCGCCGGTCGCGTCCCCCTCGGGGCTGCTGCGCACGATGACCCGCAGGCACCGGCCCCTGTTCCTGGCCGCGGGCCTCGTCCTGCTCGCCGTCCTTGGCTGGGCCGCCGCCGACCGTGCGGCCCTGTTCCGGGCCTCCGGGGAGGCCCACGCGTGCATCCGGGCGGGCGGGAACTGCGATGCGGCGTTCGCCCAGCTGGCGAACGCCGAAACGGCCCTGCAGTACTTCCAGTTCGCCCTGATGGCCCTGCCGCTGCTGATGGGCGCGTTCATCGGCGCGCCGCTGATCGCGCAGGAACTGGAGCGGGGCACCCACCGGTTGATGCTGACCCAGTCGCTCTCCCGCGCCCGCTGGCTCACCGCCCAACTGGCCGTCCCCGCCGCCGTCGTGCTGGTCACCGCGGTGGGCTGCTCGCTGGCCGCGGCCTGGGTGCGCTCGGCCGCCCGCGGGGCCACCGCGCAGAACTACTGGGGCCGTTGGGAGACCCCGGTCTACTCCACCTTCGGCATCGTGCCCGTGGCCTTCGCCCTGCTGGCTCTCGCCGTCGGGATCCTCATGGGCCTCCTGGTGCGGCGCACCCTGCCCGCGATGGGCCTGACACTGCTCCTCTGCGCGGGTCTCGACGCCCTGTTCCTGTGGGTGCGGCCCCATCTGCTCCCGGTGCGCACCTGGGTCGGGCACGGTGGCTACCAGCTGAAGGGGGAGGTGTGGATGCTGAGCGACGGCGTGGTCCGCGCGGACGGCTCCTGGCTGCCCTACCACCGGTGCCCCACCCCGTCCGGCTGTCGCACGGGCACCGTCTTCGAGCAGTACCACTCGCAGGATCAGTTCTGGCCGATGCAGGGCGTCGAGTCGGCCCTCCTGCTGATCTGCGCCGTCGCGGCCGTCGCCGTCACCTGTGCGGTGGTGCGGCGCAGGGCCTTCTGACGGGCTTCGACGGGGGCGCCGTCACGACGGCGCCCCCGCCTCCTCTCTCCTCTTGTCTCCTCTTGGGACGGCGGGTCCTGTGCCCCGGCCACCACCCCTGCCCGATGGATCCCGTCCCCTGCTCCTGACGCCGTTTGCCTAAAAGTATTAGGAAGCTGCATAATGGTTGTCGTCAGCAGGGAGGAAGGTCATGGTTCGAGCAGGGTTGAATGCGGAACGTCTGGCCCGGGCGGGGGCGGAGATGGCCGATGAGGTCGGCTTCGACCAGGTGACCGTCTCGGCGCTCGCCCGGCGCTTCGACGTCAAGGTGGCGAGCCTGTACTCCCATGTGAAGAACTCCCGGGATCTGAAGACCAGGATCGCCCTGTTCGCCCTGGAGGAACTCTCCGACCGGGTCGCCGTCGCCCTCGCCGGGCGGGCCGGCCGGGACGCCCTGGCCGCCTTCGCGGACGCCTATCGCGTCTATGCCAGGGAGCACCCCGGCCGTTACGCCGCCGCCCAGCTCAGGCTCGACCCCGAGACCGCGGCCGCCAGCGCCGGTGTCAAGCACGCGCAGATGACGCGGGCGCTCCTGCGCGGCTACGACCTGGCGGAACCGGACCAGACGCATGCCGTCCGGATGCTGGGCGGCATCGTCCACGGCTATATCGGCCTGGAGCTGGGCGGAGGCTTCAGCCACACTCCCGTCGACCCGCAGGAGTCCTGGTCCTGGATCGTGGACTCCCTGGACGCCCTGCTGCGGAACCGCGCCACATCCTGACCCCCAGGCACCAGGAGGCGCACCGCCGGAGGCGGCCGGTCGCGCCCGCGCCCCGGCGCATCCGAACCACTCCGGACATCTCGATCAAGAGGTTGGGCCATGAGCACCGAGCACGACTGGATCATCACACCCGTCACTGCGGACCTCCTGCGTGGCGCCCTCGACGTGGAGCACACGGCCCACGGTCTGCTGCCGCACCGGCTGCCCGCCGGGGCCCGCCGACAGATTCCCGACGAGCAACTGGCCATGGCCGAGTCCCAGCCGTCCGGCGTGCGGGTGGCCGTGCGCACCAGGGCCACCACCGTCGAACTGGACGCGCTCCCCACCAAGCGGGCCTACCGGGGGTTCCCGGCTCCGGCGGACGGCGTGTACGACCTGCTGGTCGACGGGCATCTCACGGCCCAGGCCACGGTCGCCGGCGGCAATGTCCGCATGATCGACATGGCCACCCAGTCCGTGGAACTGCGTCCGGGGTCTCCCGGCACCGCCCGGTTCACCGGTCTGCCCGCCCAGGACAAGAACATCGAGATCTGGCTCCCCCACACGGAGACCACCGAGCTGATCGCCCTGCGCACGGACGCGCCGGTCGAGCCGGCCCCGGACCACGGGCGCCGGGTGTGGCTGCACCACGGCAGCTCCATCAGCCATGGCTCGAACGCCGCGCACCCGACGGCCGTCTGGCCCGCCCTGGCCGCGGCCCGAGGCGGAGTGGAACTGGTCAATCTGGGGTTCGGCGGCGGCGCCATGCTCGACCCCTTCACCGCCCGTGCGATGCGGGACACGCCCGCGGATCTGATCAGCGTCAAGATCGGCATCAATGTCGTCAACGCCGATGCGATGCGGCTGCGCGCCTTCGGCCCCGCGGTCCACGGCTTCCTCGACACCCTCCGCGAGGGGCATCCGACCGCACCGCTGCTGGTCGTGTCCGCCGTTCTGTGCCCGGTCCAGGAGGACACCCCGGGCCCCCTGGCGCCCGATTTCGACGGCGGGACCGCGCGGTTCAAGGCCACGGGAGACCCCGCCGAGCGCGCCGCCGGGCGTCTGACGCTCCGGGTCATCCGCGAGGAACTCGCCCGGATCGTCGCCCAGCGGGCGGCGGACGACCCGCATCTGCACCATCTCGACGGCCGCGAGCTGTACGGCGAGGCGGACTACGCCGAACTGCCGCTGCCGGACGAGGTCCACCCCGACCCCGCGGGACACCGTCGCATCGCCGAGAACTTCGTACGGCTCGCGTTCGGCGCCGACGGCCCCTTCGCCGCGCAGACCGGCTGACCCCGGCCTTGTCGCCCCGACGAGGCCGCGGCGGCGGCGCGTTCGGGCGCGCCGCCCGCCCTGCCGTTGCCGGGGACGGGCCCCGGAGCACCGGGGGACACTGCCCGCGGCCCCGGCGCCCACTGCCTCCGCCTCACCGGGCTCGACCGGTCGGCGGAGCATGACGCCCGACGGCCGGGAGGCCCTTGCACCCCCCGGCCGTCGACGGCGCCGCGGTCGGCTGCGGTCACGCGCCCTTCGGCGCGGCCTGCTGGACGACGTCGAAGGACCACAGCGTGGATCCGCTCGCCGCCGGCTTGGGGCGCTCGCCGCTCTCCGCGCCGCCGCCCTGGTGGGCCGCCTTCATCGGACCCTCCAACCAGGCCTGGAAGGACTCCTCGTCACGCCAGCGGGTGTAGACGAGGTAGTCGTCGGTTCCCTCCACGGGCCGGAGAAGCTCGAACCACTCGAACCCGTCGGAGCTCTCCACGGCATGGGCGCGGGAGGCGAAGCGCTTCTCCAGCGTCTCCCGCTGCTCGGCGGGGACCGTGAGTACGTTGATCTTGACTACGCTCATGCCCCCATCCTGCCGCAAGACGACCGGGAGACGGCGAGCGGCTCGTCCCCGACGGGGCTTCACGGTGGGCGCTCAGCAGTTGATGTACCTCATCTGGAGCTCGGAGAAGGATTTACCGCGGGGCGCGTTGAGCCGGACCGCCGTCGAGTGCCCCTTCGGGCCCGCCCAGTTGCTGTCGACATGGCCTCCGCCGCGCAGCAGACCGCGCACGAACGGGCATCGGCCGTCGGCCTTGGTGTCATGGACCGTTCCGATGACCTTGGTGTTGTAGTTGCACCACTTGCCGTTGGCGTAGCCCTCGTGGCTGGAGACGGACCAGTTGGTGGTACAGGAATCGGCCCTCGGCGTCCCAGGGGCGGCGGCCGCCCCCGGCGCCAGGGCGAGGCCGCCGCCCAGCAGCGCCGTCACGGCCAGGCCGACTGCGATGCGCCTGCGTGTGTTCATGGGTTCGCTTCCCCTCTTCGGATGCGGGGTCGGTGGTCGGCCGACTCCGGCATGTTCCGGCATGTTCCTCGAACATGCGGTTCGCCCGTTATGTCGGGCATCCGCGGTGAGGTGAACTCTAGGTCCGCCGTATCGACGGGCCGCGCCGTTCCCCCATGACTCCCCCGAAAGGCTGACCCGCGGTGTGCGGCACGGCCCGAACCCCATCTGCTGACCGGCGACCTGCGGGTCCTCCTGGCTCTGGTCGACCTTGGTGCCGCGTGGAGCGCCGGGCCGCCCGGAATGCGGACGTGCCTACCTCTGGCTGGACACCCCTGGCCGGCCGGTGGAGCTCACACCGGGAACCGTTGCGCTGGTGCGCGGCGGGCCGAACCACTACATCGGGCACGAGCCGGGGGCCGACTGCCTGGAAACGGTCCCCGAACTCGCCGCGACCAGCGGACTGTCCCGCGCCGCATTCGCACGGCTGTTCAGGGAGGCACTCGGCCAAGCCCCCATGCAGTACCTGACCGAGTGGCGCATGACGCTCGCCCGCGACCACCTGCGAACCGACGATCGCACCCTCGCCCAGATCGCCGACGCCGTCGGCTACGGCTCACCCTTCAACACCACCGCTCACCACCACACACTCCGGCTCGTGAGGCACTTCATTCGCGGCACCGACAGAGTGGCTATGTCGGTGATAGTCGGGTTGTCATACCGCCCGTCGGTACGGAGGCCGCTGTGTGTGGGGGCGGGCGCCTGGTTGCGGTCCTCTGCCAGTCACGAGCAGTCGAACCAGTGCCCGATGGGGCGGTCCAGGCAGGTTCGGCACTCGAAGATGTACACGCCTCCGACGTCGCCGAGGCACAAGCCTGCGGGATTGTCCGCGGCTTCTGTCCAACCGCTGTCGGTTCTGTCCTCCACCGGCAGCCACGTACGCCAGGACTCTCCGTCGAATTCCTCGCTCGCGACGGTCAGCAAGTGCTCCATGCGGTCACCGCAGGCTTCGCAGTCGGGCCAGCAGGGTTCCTGTGTCCAGCCGGGGTATCCGCCCAGCTTGATCCCGGGCGCCTCAGCCAAGTGATACGAGTAGTACAGGCCGGTCGTTGCCTTCAGCTCTTCGAAACGGGCATGCAACGCGTCATGCGTGTCCCGGGAAAGGTCCCGGCTGGGGTACTCGGTCACCTGCTCCGGGTGGACCACACACGGGTCCGGATACCAGTCCTTCGGGAGGGCTTCCACCGGCTCCGGAGTCGGCAGTATGTCTTTGATGGCACCAGAGTCCCTCCAGTGCACCTGCGGCAGGGGGTAGCAGTACTCGCCGTGCGCATAAGGGCACCACAGCACCTGCAGCAGGTCGGTTCCCTCCGGGAAGGGGACTCCGGGTGCGTCCGCCTGGTGGACCTGGACGATGGGAACCATGGGCACGGCAGCCTGGAGCTCGCTCACGGTGTCGGGGTCGAAGTGCTCCTCCACGCAGACCGGCCATGGCTCTGCCACAGGCCACAGCAGTGGCCCTCCAACGGAACTGTCGTAGCAGGAAGGAGAGCCGGCGCGCGGGTGAAGGCGGACGGACTCACGGCGGAAGGGGACCAGCTCAGGGAAGAGCTTTTCCACGTCCACGGGGCGGGTGGGGGTGCGACGGACCATGCATCGGACTCTAGGACCGGGGACTGACAGTCAACCCACCCGTCCCCGCGATCCCCCATTTCAGGCTCCCCCGTCGCCGCGAGCTGGTGTTCAGGGCGACGCGACGCACGGGCGCTCTCAAAACGCGGCAACATTTTGGCACTTCGGGCTCAGCAGCCGCTCTCCACATCTGTCGACGAACGCTCTCCGTTGTCGCCTACGCAGCCAGACAGCGCGGACGGGGCCTCGGGTCCCGTCGCATCGCGGACCTCACCGCTCCCGCGTCGAGCGGGCGAAGGAACTCACCCGTCTCCTAGGGACCCCGCCAGTGCACAAGCGGTCCCGTAGGGGGCCTATGTGATGTCTTCGGCGTCCGTCGGCTTCGGCAGCAGATTTTGCATCATTGCGCACTCGTGTGGGCCCTCCAGCCCCTTGACGGCTCGGGCGACGGCTTCGGCCAGGGCGGGGGAGGCTTCCCTCAGGAGCTGCCGTGCCTTGTCGGTGAGCGTCACCTGGATGCCGCGCCGGTCGCCGCAGGTGGTGCTGCGGGTGATGAGTCCGGCGCGCTGGAGGCAGGCGACCTGGTAGGTGAGCCGGGTCTTGGGGCGGCCGAGGTGTTCGGCGATCTGCGTCATGCGCAGGCCGGTGGCGGGCCCGTCGGCCAGGAGGCACAGCACGAGGAATTCGTCGTGGGAGACGCCGAGTGTCTTCTTCACGCGGGCGCGCAGTTGCTGTTCGATCGCGCCAGCCGCGGCCAGCAGCCCCATCCAGGCCCGTAGTTCGGGTGGCAGGAGGGCTGACTCGCCTGTCGCGTCGTGTCCGGGCGGGTCGGCGGGGATGGGTGAGTCGGCCATGGTGCCCCAGTGTATCTGTTGTTCAAATTTGCAGTATCGGCTAGCCTGCAGTCGTTCAAATTTGGATGACTAGTGTCACCGTGTCCCCGCCTTCACCCCACGCATTCCTCCAGGAGGACTTCATGACTGTGGCAGTCGAAACTGGCACCTGGCAGCTCGATCCCGCCCGCTCCACCGTCGGTGTCCAGCACAAGACGATGTGGGGCATGGTCACCGTGAAGGGCATCTTCACCGGCCTCAAGGGTGAGGGTGAGGTCAGCCCCGACGGGTCCGCCAGCGGTTCGATCACCCTGGCCGCCGCCTCCCTCGACACCGAGAACGCCAAGCGCGACACACACCTGCGGTCCCCCCACTTCTTCGACACAGACCGGCACCCCGAGATCACCTTTGCCGTGCGCAGCGCGACTCCCGGGGACGACAAGGCGATCCAGGTCGCCGGTCAGCTGACCGTGCGGGGCATCAGCCGTCCGCAGTCGTTCACCGCGCACTTCACCGAGGCGAACGCCGACGCGGTCACGCTCGTGGCGGAGTTCACCGTGGACCGGGAACAGTTCGGCATGGGCTGGAACCAGCTGGGCATGATCCGCGGCCGCACCACCGTGACCGGATCCCTCCACTTCGTTCACGCGGCATCCTGAGACCGTCCCGCCGGGTCGGTGGGAAACCGCCCTGCTCGTATCCCACGCCGCCGACTGACACCGACGCGCGCCCGAACCTCCGGCCACACGCCGGGGGTTCGTCGTGCATCAACCCCTGAGCATGGCGCTGCGCCAGGCCCGGGCGGAACGCTCGGTCCGCTTCGGGCCGAGCACCTTGTCCACGACTGGTCATAGGGGGTGGACAACACGCTTAAGATCAATGAGTTGCGCAAGTGACAGATGGTAGCGTTCCGCACCGCCGGGTCCCGCGCAGTCGGCTGCCGAGGGGCCCGTACGGCCGTGAGCAGGGTGAACGGGAGGGTGGCGGTGAGAACGGGGAGCGTGTCCCCGGGGCGGCGGGGGCCCGGGGTGTCGGGGACACGGGCCCGGTCGGCCCTCGGCTCGATGCTGCGGCGGCTGGACTGGCCGCTGCTCGGCGCGGCGCTGACACTGTCTCTGCTCGGGGCGGTGCTGGTGTACTCCGCCACCCGCGGGCGCACCCAGCTGACGGACGGTGATCCGTACGCCTTCCTGGTGCGCCACCTCCTCAACACCGCCATCGGGATCGTCCTGGCCGCCCTCACGGTGTGGCTGGGCCCACGCCGACTGCGTGATCTGGTGCCCGTGCTGTACGGCGTCACCCTGCTGCTGGTGCTCCTTGTGCTGACCCCGGTCGGCGCCACCATCAACGGGTCGCGGCGCTGGATCGTCGTCGCCGGGGTCTCGATCCAGCCCGCGGAGTTCGTCAAGGTCACGATCGTGCTGGCGATGGCACTGCTGCTGGCCACCAAGGTGGACACGGGCGACCGCAGCCGCCCGGACCGCCGCAGTGTGCTCGAGTCCCTGGCGGTGGCGGGCGTTCCCGCCCTCCTCGTCCTGCTCACCCCGGACCTCGGGCAGTTCATGGGCATCGGGGTCATCGTCCTCGGGGTGCTGCTCGCCTCGGACGCGTCGGTGCGCTGGGTCGCCGCCCTGCTGGTGTCCGGCCTGGTGGGCGCCGTGCTGGTGTGGCAGTTGCATCTGCTGGACCAGTACCAGGTCAACCGGTTCGCCGCGTTCGCCGACCCCGCCCTGGACCCCTCCGGCGTGGGCTACAACACCAGCCAGGCGCGCATCGCCATCGGGGCCGGAGGGCTGCTCGGGCAGGGACTCTTCCACGGTGCGCAGACCACCGGGCAGTTCGTGCCCGAACAGCAGACCGACTTCGTCTTCAGTGTGGCCGGGGAGGAGTTGGGGTTCGTGGGCGCCGGGGCGCTGATCGCCCTGCTCGGCGTCGTGCTGTGGCGGGCGCTGCGCACCGCCCGTGCCTGCCCCGATCTGTACGGGACGGTGGTCGCGGCGGGCGTCGTCGCCTGGCTGGCCTTCCAGGCGTTCGAGAACATCGGCATGAATCTGGGCATCATGCCGGTCACCGGCCTGCCGCTGCCCTTTGTGAGCTACGGCGGCTCGTCGATGTTCGCCGGCTGGATCGCCGTCGGCATCCTCCAGGGGATCCGCCTGCAACGCCCCTTGTCCGCCTGAGGGTTCGCCTCGCTCCTCCCCGTCGGGTCAGTGGGTGGGGTGAGATACAGTTGCGTCATTGCGCAATCGTGCATCTTATTGGTTCCCGCGCCCGATCGGCAGGTGCGGGCGGGCGGATCTCATCGGGGGGACGTGTATGAGCGGTCGACGTGGGCCGGCCGGGCGACGGGGGAGTCCGAGCCCCCGCACCGTGGAACTGGCGCTGCTGCTGGGCGCCCTGCTCATCTGCGGGTACGGCAGTGCCGAGGTGGCCCTGGCCACCACCGGGGAACTGCCGCCGGGCCTGTGGACATGGTTCGCGGTCGCCGCCGTGCTGCCGCTGGCCTGCCATGCCGCCGTACGCCGGTTCGCCCCCCACGCCGATCCGCTGATCCTGCCGCTGGCCACCCTGCTCAGCGGTCTCGGTCTGATCCTCATCCACCGTCTCGACATCGCCTATGAGAGCCGCTACGACTCGGCGACCGCGGCCTCGGGGCAGATGATGTGGTGCGCCGTCGCGGTGGCGGTGTTCATCGGGGCGGTGATGCTGTTCAAGGACCACCGCAAGCTCCAGAAGTATCCGTATCTCACCATCACCGTCGGACTGGTGCTGCTGATGGCGCCCGCCTTCTACCCGGGGGACGTCTACGGCGCCAAGCGATGGATCTTCCTGGGGCCCATCTCCTTCCAGCCCGGCGAGTTCGTGAAGATCGTCATCGTGGTGTTCTTCGCCGGCTATCTGACGCTGCGCAGGGACGCCCTGGCGCTCGCCGGCCGACGGTTCATGGGCATGTATCTGCCGCGGGGCCGGCAGCTGGGCCCGGTCGCGGCGGTGTGGATCCTCAGCCTGCTGGTCCTGGTCCTCGAACGGGACCTGGGGACGTCGCTGATCTTCTTCGGCCTCTTTGTGATCATGCTGTACGTCGCCACCGAGCGGACCAGCTGGGTGCTGTTCGGTGTCCTCATGTTCGCCGTCGGGGCCTTCGTCGTGGGCTCCCTGGAGCCCCATGTCCATGGGCGCGTGGTCGCCTGGCTGCACCCCATGGACATCTATCTGCCACCGGACCAGCGCCCGGCGGGGCTCATCTCGGACCAGGCCGCCCAGGCCCTGTTCAGCTTCGGCTCCGGCGGAATCCTGGGCACCGGCCTCGGCCAGGGCCACCCGGAACTCATCGGCTTCGCGGGCCGCAGCGACTTCATCCTCACCACGGTGGGCGAGGAACTCGGCCTGACCGGTGTGACGGCCGTGATCCTCCTCTATGCGCTGCTCGCCGAACGGGGGCTGCGCACCGCGATCACGGTGACCGATCCCTTCGGCAAACTGCTCGCCGTGGGCCTGGCCGCCTCGCTCGTCCTCCAGGTCTTCGTCGTGGTGGGCGGTGTCTCCGGACTGATCCCCCTCACCGGCAAGGCCCTGCCCTTCCTGGCTCAGGGAGGCTCCTCCATGGTGGCCAACTGGCTTCTGGTCGCCCTCCTCGTCAAGGTCAGCGACACCGCGCGCCGCCCCCTGCCGGCGCCGTCCCTGGATCTGAGCGCCGCCGAGACACAGATCGTCCGGACCCGGGCGGACGTGGCCGACAGCCGCGCCCGGCCGTCCGGGTCTCCTGCACCCTGACAGGGCTCCGGCGTCCGCGGCGAGCGCCGTCCGGGAGGTGACGGCAGGTCAGCCGCCCGGCGCTTACCTGGGAAGTCATCGACCCCGGAGCGGGCGCGTGCCACGATCGTCGGCGTACCGAGCCCGACCGAGCGGAAGGACGCCATGCCCGCCTACGCCATAGCCCATCTGCAGGAGGCCGCCCCGCACCCGGAGGTCGCCGCATACATCGAACGGATCGGCGCCACCTTCGCGCCGTACGGCGGCCGTTTCCTGGTGCACGGCACACGGCACGAGGTGAAGGAGGGCAGCTGGCCCGGACATGTCGTGGTGATCGGTTTCCCGGGGATCGCCGAGGCGCGGGCCTGGTGGGACTCACCCGCCTACCGGGAGATCGCGCCGCTGCGCTCCCGGCACATCGAGGGCGACATCATCCTGGTCGAGGGAGTCCCCGAGGGCTACGACCCCGGGGTCACCGCACTGGCGCTCCGCGGCTCCCTGCCCTCCGAATGACCCCGGGTCCGGGCGGGCTCCGTGGCCCCCGTCGGGCGGTCGGCCGGGGGAGCCCGCGGCCGGAGAGCCGTTCAGCTCACGGCGCGCGCCGCGCGGCCGGGTCGTGCGGCGGCCTCGCGTGGGGTGAGCGGACCATGGCCCCCGGCGCACACGACCACGGCCTCCAGCGGCTCGCCGCAGTCACGGTGGCGGACGTCCAGCGGGGGCCCCTCCGGGTCCGCGGTGTAGCGGTCGCCCCACTGCTTGAGAGCGATCATCACGGGCCACAGCTCCCAGCCCTTGCGGGTGAGACGGTACTCGTGCCGGGTGCGACGGCCCGGCTCCCGGTACGGCACGGTGTCCAGGATCCCGGCGGCGACCAGCGTGCGCAGCCGGGCCGCCAGTACCGCCTCGGACAGTCCCATATGCCGACGGAAGTCGTCGAAGCGGCGCACCCCGTTCATGGCGTCGCGCAGTACCAGCAGCGACCACTTCTCACCGATCAGGTCGAGGGTGCGCTGCACCGTGCAGTTCTCGGTGCTGGTCTCAAGCCAGGTCATGGGCCCATCGTAGGCTGACTTCGAGATTGACAGCCAGATGGTCCACTGGCTAGCTTCGGCCGGTGAAGCCAGTCGAGGAGGGAACGGCCATGCCCAGGTCACGCACGTTCGAGTGGGAGGATCCCCGCGTCTCCGCCGCCGCGGTCGGGCAGCAGAGCGGTCTGGACTTCCTCCGGGGCGTGCTGAGCGGCCGGCTGCCCGCCCCGCCCATCGCCGCGACCCTCGGATTCGCGCTGGAACAGGTCGAGTTCGGCCATGCCGTCTTCACCCTGGAACCGGGGGAGGAGCACTACAACCCCATCGGCAGCGTCCACGGCGGTGTCTTCGCCACCCTGCTCGACTCGGCCGCCGGCTGCGCCGTGCAGTCCGTTCTCCCCGCGGGCACGGGATACACCTCGCTCGATCTGAACCTGAAGTTCCTGCGCCCGATCACCGTCGACACCGGCAAGGTGCGCGCCGTCGGGGCGGTCCTCAACCAGGGTCGCCGCACCGCCCTCGCCCAGGCCGAGCTGTTCGACTCCACGGACCGGCTGCTCGCCCACGCCACCAGCAGTTGCATGCTCTTCCCCGTGCCCTCGAACAGCGCACCCGCCGAGACGGGGACGGAGCCTCAGGAGGTGAAGCGTTCGCGGACCTGATCGCGGACATGATCCCGGGTGGTCCTGGTCAGCTCGTGCCAGAACGGCGCCGCCGTCAGATACAACCCCAGCACACTGAGGATGCCCAGCGAGACATCCACACTGATCCGCCCCTGCTTGGCCCAGTAGACGTCCTTCAGGTCCAGCAGCAGGGCGAACTCGTCGGCGATCAGCGCCGAACCCGCACCGTATGCGGCACCGACCCCCGGATGGCCGACATACGCCTGGTCGCCGCGCACCGCCACCAGACCGACGCCCGCCAGCGTGGCGATGCCGAGGTTGTAGTGGTGCAGATGTGTGCCGCCCGCGGAGATGTTGCCCCACGGCAGCCATTTCCCCCGGATGCCGTGGGTGACCAGCCGGGCCGCGCCGAAGGTGACACCGAAGGCGAGCCAGGTCGCCATCAGCGAGCGCTCCGTCGCGGTGGTGTTGTCGTCCACCACCCGGCGCCACCGGTCCCGCAGCCCGGGCCGCCGGTCACCGTCGGATCGGTCTATGTGGTCACCGGGCATACGTCCTCCTGGTCGTGTCGTCCGGGGTGACGCCCTGCACGGTCGTGCCCCGGATCACCGCCGCGCCTCAGTCGGGCGTCAGCGCCTGTTCGGTCCAGATGGTCTTGCCATGGCGGGTGTAGCGGCTGCCCCAGCGCTGGGACACCTGGGCGACCAGGAAGAGCCCCCGGCCGCCCTCGTCGGTGAGGAGGGCACGGCGCAGCCGCGGCTGGGTCTGGCTGGGGTCGGAGACCTCGCAGATCAGCGTCTTGTCCCTGATCAGCCGCACGCCCACCGGACCGCCCGCGTACCGGATGGAGTTGGTCACCAGCTCGCTGACGATCAGTTCGGTGCTGAAGGCCAGATCGTCCAGCTGCCAGGCCGTCAGCTGCGCGGAGACCGCCTCCCTCGCCCGGGACACGGCCTCGGGGCTGGCCGGGAACTCCCAGGTGGCGGTGGCCTCGGGGGGCAGCGCACGCAGCCGGGCCGTCAGCAGGGCCACATCATGGGCGGGCGGCTCGGGCACCAGATGCCGGAGCACCGTCCGCCCGGTCTCCGCCGGAGAGCTGTCCTCCAGCGCGGCGGCCTCCACCTGATCGCGCAGCTGTCGCATCCGCTGCTCGGTGCCGTCCTCACCGTGCGCCAGCAGCTTGTCGGTGTAGAAGGCGAGCAGTGTCCCCGGCTCCAGCACGGACTCCACCGGCTCGAACGGCAGTCCGCCCACGCCGAGCGGCGGCCCCGGCTTGATCTCCACGAACTCGGCGCCCGTCCGCCCGGGAACGGACAGCACGGGCGGCGGGTGTCCGGCGCTGGCGATGGTGCAGACCCCGGTGATCGGGTCGTACACCGCGTACAGACAGGTGGACCCGAGAAAGGTGCCCTGCCTGCCGCCCGGCGCCGCGACCGGCCCCGTCCGCTCCGCCGCCGACATCCGGGTGACCAGATCGTCGAGGTGGGTCAGCAGCTCCTCGGGGGAGAGATCCATGTCGGACAGGGTCTGCACCGCGGTCCGCAGGCGTCCCATCGCCGCGGCCGCCTCCACCCCGTGCCCCACCACATCGCCCACCACGAAGGCGACCCGGCAGGAGGACAGCGGGATCACATCGAACCAGGTCCCACCGACCCCGGCCGCGGTGCCGGCCGGCACATAGGAGCCGGTCGCCTCGGCGGCGCTCACCCGGACCACCTCCTGCGGCAGCAGATTGCGCTGCAGCGCCTCGGCCGCGCGATGCTCACGGGCGTACCGCCGGGCGTTGTCCAGACTGATCCCGGCCCGGGCGCCGACCTGGGTGCCCAGCGCGACGTCGTCCTCGTCGAAACGGGGGCGGCCGCCGTCGCGCCACAGCACCGCCGCGCCCAGCAGCCTCCCGCGCGCCCGCAGCGGCATCAGCAGCAGGGAGGCGGCCTCGTCGGGCAGCACCGCACGACGCGCCTCGGCGTCGTCGGCCAGCGCGGCCTGCAGCTCCGACAGATCCGGCACACACACGGTCGTGCGCTGGTAGACGCGCTCGTTCCGCGGATCCCGGACCCGCAGCGAGGCGCCGGCCGGCAGGAGCTCCGCCGGCCAGCCGCCGAGCCGGGCCGCCACCGCCACCCGGCGCAGCGGAGCACCGAGCGAGTAGTCGCCGGGCTCCTCACCCACCAGCGCCGCCTCCGTGAGGTCCACCGCCGCCAGATCCGCGTACTCGGGCACCAGCACCCCGGCCAGCCCCTGGGCGACACGGACGATGTCCAGCGACCCCAGCAGCAGCTTCTCGGCCCCGTTGACCAGCGCGGAGCGGCGCTGGGCGCGATGCCGCTCGGTGATGTCGCTGAAGGTCATGGCGACACCGACGCAGCGGCCCTCACCGTCCTCCAGCCGCATGGCCGACATCAGGACGACGAGCTCCCGCTCGGGGGCCTTCCGGCAGTGCACCCTGACCAGCCGTTCGGAGATCGGCTCCCCGGTCCGCGCGACCCGTTCCAGCTGTGCCTCGACGATCTGGGCGTCCTTCGGCACCAGTACCTCGCCGAGCGGCACCGCGACCGGCTCGAACCCCGCCCCGGCGGACAGTTCGAGCCCGGCGGCGCGGTTGGTCCGTACGATGCGCAGATCGGCGTCGTGCAGGGTCAGCCCGATCTCGGTCTGCCCGAACAGGGCACGGACCAGGGCCTCGTCCTGCTCCCCGGCCGCCGCCACGGCGGCTGGCACCGCCCGTACGACGTACCCGTCCTCGCCGCCCCCGCCGGCCAGCGGCAGCACCTCCAGCCGCACCTCCACGGCAGGGTCGCCGCGACGGCGCAGCACCACCGGGCCCACCGGCGGTGCCGGTGCCCCGGCTCCCGGCGGGAACCACGTGTCCGCCCCGACGAACAGCTCGGCGAGCGGGCGGCCGCACAGCTCCCGGGCCGGGGCGCCGAGCAGCTCCTCGGCGGCGGGTGTACAGGCGCCTACGTTCCCGTGGCCGTCCAGCACCACGGCCGCACCGCCGTCCGGCGGCCGCCCGTCGAAGCCGGAAGCAGGGTTAGCACTCGTCCGCCTCACCCCCGCGGCACGGGATAGGTCTGTTTCCATTGAACGCGTCCCCGGCCGGACACGCACGGTGGCGTCCACGACGGACCGGACGGCCGGTGTCCCCGAGGCGCCCGCCGCTCTCCCTCCGCACGGCGCGCCAGGCTCGCCCTCGGCGGCCCCGCCGCTCAGATGCGGTCCGTGAGGTCCTTCGCGGACGGGCCGGGAGCGCCGCCGTCCGCGGCGGATCCGACCCCGCGGAAACGCAGTTGCGTCAGGGGCGCTCCTGCGGGCAGGGTGCGACAGCGATCGGCTCCGGGACCGACCTCCTTCCCGCGGACCGATCCCCGTCACCGCAAGGAGTCGCCGTGCCTTCTTCCGAAACCCCGGCCGTCAGGGAGATCTGCGTGGCGGACCGGAGCGCGGGACCCTACGGCATCACGGCCGGACCCGACGGCGCGCTGTGGCTCACCCTCGTGCACAGCGGTCGCATCGCGCGGCTCACTCTCGACGGACAAGTCGAGGAACACCCCCTGGACTCGCCCGGGTGCCGCCCGACCGTCATCACCCAGGGACCCGACGGGGCACTGTGGTTCACCCGCTACCAGGACCACCGGATCGGCCGCATCACCGTCGACGGCGAGACGGAGTCCTTCCGCGTGCCGACGCCCGACAGCGGACCCTTCGGCATCACCGCCGGTCCGGACGGTGCGCTGTGGTTCACGCAGATGAACACCGACCGGATCGGCCGCATCACGACCGAGGGAGAGATCACCGAGTTCCCCCTTCCCCTGGCGGGAGGCATCCCCTCGGCGATCACCGCGGGCCCCGACGGAGCCCTGTGGTTCACCCTCAACCAGGCGCACGCGATCGGCCGCATCACCGTCGACGGCGACATCGCCGTCCACGCCCTCCCCACCCCCGGTGCCGCACCCGTGGGCATCACCGGTGACGGCGTGGCCCTGTGGTTCGTCGAGATCGGGGCGGGCCGGATCGGCAGGATCTCGGTGGACGGCGAGATCGAGGAGTTCCCGCTCCCGGACCGTACGGCCCGACCCCATGCCGTTGTCGCGGCCGCCACCGGGGACTGCTGGTTCACCGAATGGGGAGCGAACCGTGTCGGCCGTATCACCGAGCACGGCGAGATCACCGAGTACGACCTTCCCTCACCGTCGTCCGAACCCCATGGCATCGCCCTCGGGCCCGACGGCGCGCTCTGGGTGGCCCTGGAGACGGGGGCGGTCGCCCGGGTGGATCCACAGCACGTCCGGCGTGCTCCCGTGCGGAGCCGGCCCATCAATCCGGAGCGGGCCCGCCGGGTCTTCTAGGCCGACGCCCGTCTCACCAGTTCCGGAGCGAAGACCACGGAGGCCGGGCGGTCGCGCACGCCCCGGATGTGTTCGTCCAGGAGGCGGGCCATGTCGGCCGCCATCCGCTCCACCGGCTGGCGGACCGTGGTCAGGGCGGGGCGGGAGGCCAGGGCCACGCCGGAGTCGTCGAAGCCGACCACCGCGAGATCGTCCGGCACCCGCCGCCCCCGCTCCCGCGCCACCTCGCAGACCCCCTCGGCCATCAGGTCGTTGGCGGCGAACACCCCGTCCACCTCCGGATGCTCGGCGAGCAGCCGTGCCGTCGCGGCGATACCGCTGTCCCGGGTGAACCGGCCCTCCACGACGGGTATGCGGGGGTGGCCGTGACGGGCCATCGTGTCGCGGAACCCGGCCAGCCGCTCCCGGCTCGCGGGCACGGCCAGCGGCCCGCACACGGTGGCCGGTGCCCGGCAGCCGCGCTCCAGGAGGCACTCGGCCGCGAGCCGGCCCCCGGCCCGGTGGTCCAGGTCCACCTGGCTGAGCGGGACCGGCCGGGAGGGCCGGGCGAACAGCACCGCCGGGAGCCGTGCCTCGGCCAGCAGCGCGGGCAGCGGGTCGTCGGCGTGGGTGGACACCACCAGGGCACCGTCCGCCCGGCCCTGCCGCAGACAGGCCAGCACCTCCTGCCGGGCCTGCGCCGACTCGGCGAACATCAGCACCGGATGCATCGAGCGCGGCCGCAGAAAGCTGACGACGCCGCCGACCACCCGGCCGAAGAAGGGATCGGAGAACACCCGTGAGGCAAAGGCGCTCTGGGCCTCCTCGGAGGTGTCGCCCGCCCCGGAGACCACCAGCGCGACGGTCTCGATGCGACGGGTCACCAGCGAGCGTGCGGCACGGTTGGGGGCGTAACCCGTCCGCTCGATCGCCTGGCGCACCACTTCCTGGAGGGCCGGGTCGACATTGCGGACACCGTTGACGACCCGGGAGACCGTCGCCCGTGACACCCCCGCCTGCCGGGCGACGTCCTCCAGCGTCGGGGCCCGTCTGCTCATGCCCGCACCCTAACGGGCAGGGCGCGGCAGCGGACAGAGCGTTCTTGGGGAACGCCCCGCCCGCTGCCGGCCCCGGCCCTGCTGCGGCTCATGCCCGCGGCCCGGCTCCCTTCACGGTCGCGGTCACTTGTAGACTCCGAACTCGTAGAGCGAATAGCCCCAAGCCGTCCCGCGTGCCGTGGCGTTGACGCGGACGTAGCGACCGGTCCCGGTGACGTCGAGGTCGTCCACGCCGCCGTTGCCGTCAGTCACCTCGCGGACGGTGCGCCAGTTCTGCCCGTCGTCGGAGGTCTGGAGGGTGTACCCCTTCGCATAGGCGGTCTCCCAGACCAGCTGTACATGCGTGAACGTGGTGCCGGCGCCGAGGTCGACCTGGATCCACTGGGGATCGCTCCAGTCGCTCGCCCAGCGGGTGTCCAGCTTGCCGTCGACGGCGTTCGCGGCGGTGCAGGGGCAGTCGCCGCCGCCGGTCTGGTACGAGGAGGCGGTGGCCGGCTTGCCCAGCGCCACATTGACCCCGTTCACCTGCGGGGGGACGACCCTGATCGACCGGGTCTCGACGCCGACGTTCCCCCGGCCGTCCGTGGCCTTGACATAGACCTTCCAGACGCCCGGACGGTCCGGAGCCGTGACCCTCAGCCGGCCGCCACCGAGGTCCGTGAAGGACCGGGAGTTCAGCTGGCTGCTCTGGTCGATGTACTTGCTGTTGTCGAGGACCTCGTAGGAGATCCGGTCGCCGTCGGGATCGGTGGCCCGGACCGCGAGGGTGAGATCACGCCCCGCCTGCACCGAGCCGGCACCGCCCTCGACGGTCAGGTCGGAGATGACGGGCGGGGTGTTGTCGTGGGAGGTGTCCTTCCCGTAGGCCCTCTTCACCGCGTAGTACGACAGCCGCTTCTGCCCGGCGGGCAGCAGGTTGAACCAGATGCCGCCGAAGTCGTACTCGGTGCCGTAGTGGAACATGGTGGCGCCGAGGGCCACCCCCTGGTGCCCGGTGATACAGCCCCACGCCCTGGTGTACCCGTCGGCCTTGGCCTGGTCGGTGGGCTCCTGCGGAACACCGTTGGCGTCGTCGGGCACCTCCCATTCCCCGGCGGGTCCGGTCTCGGTCACGATGTACGGCTTGGTGTAACCGCCCTGCTGCCACGCCGACTTGATGTCGCAGACGGCGTTGTAGGCGTTGACGGCGTACAGATCGAGGTCGGGTGCGTTCTTCTTGAAGTACGGCCATGCGCCGACCCATGCGTCCGTGGAGGTGACGGGATGGTTCGGGTCGATGCCGTGGATCTTTCGGGCGACGTCGTTGACGAAGCCGGTGTAGGCGTCGCGCTCCCTCTCCAGCTGGTCGCCGCTGTAGCAGTTCTGCAGGCCCAGGACGGACTCGTTGCCGACGTCCCACATGAGCACACCGGGGTGGTCCTTGTAGGTCGACACCCAGTTGGTGAACTCGCTCATCGCCTGGTTCTTGTACGAGGTGTCGGTGACATAGTCGACGCAGCCGCCGCTGCCCGGCCCACCGCCGGGCTGCAGCCAGAAGCCGGCGACGACCTTGATGCCGTGGGCGGCCGCGGAGTCCAGCAGGGGCCTGCTGGAGGCGTCCGTGCCCCAGGTGCGGATGGTGTTGACGCCCATGGAGGCGAGGTCGGGCATATACCTCTCGGCGTCGGCGGCGGACGGACCCCAGGTCAGACCCTTGAGCTGATACGGGCTTCCGTCCACCGTCAGCTGCCAGTTGCCCTGGCTTCCGGTCACCTTGACCACGCTGCCGGCGGCCTGGGCCTCGGTCTGGGCCGGGAGGACGAGGGCGCCGATCGTCAGGGCGCCGGCGATCAGGGGTGCGGTCGGACGGAGGGTGCGCTTGCGGGCTGGGGGCATGGAGGCTTCTCCGATGTGGGGGGGCGGGGAGAGGGGGAGGACCGGTCCGGCCGCGCCGGGGCGGCGGCCGGACCGTACGGGTGCCGCGGGTTCAGTGCTTGGGGAGCTGGTAGTTCGCGTCGAGCGCCGCTCCCGCTTCGGGATGTGCCTCGTCGTAGCCGCGGGCGTTGCACTGCAGACCGCCGACGATGCAGTGGTCGACCATGGCCTTGAGGGTGGCGTCGTCCCAGGCGTTGAAGAAGTCGTAGTGGTACGACCAGGCGGCTCCGCTCGCCAGCCGCACCTGGGACATGTCACCGTTGACCGGGAACGCCATCTTGAACTCGATCATCGGCAGCGCGACCGGGTGGTCGGCCGGGCACATGTTGTCGTTGGTGCCGGGCCTGACCACCGGGTAGGCCATGTGGCTGCGGTGGTCGGGGGTGTCGAGGTACTTTCCGTCCCAGCAACTGGGGGCCTGGAAGCGGATGTTGAGCTGGACGTCGGCCCGGTTGGGGCAGGAGGCCGGGAAGTCGACGTTGAAGTAGCTGTCGCCGCACTCCCAGCCCTCGACGAAGCCCGGGCTGTGCCGGAAGTCGTCGGCGCTCTGCATCGGGTTGGCCACCACGAAGCGCAGCCCCTTGGGGAAGGGCCGGACGCTGGTGTAGTCGGCGACGCCCGTCTTGTAGTAGATCGTCTGCGGGCCGACCGGCAGCACCTCCTTGTTGCCGTTGTAGACCGTGGGCACCCAGTAGCCCGACTTGTCCCCGGGCACGACACAGGTGGTGCCGCCCGCGTCCAGGGAGGCCGTGGTGCTGTTGGCGTTGGTGGTGGTGTTGCCCATGAAGGTGTGGTCATGGGACTTGCCCGGCTGTTGCGGATAGACGATGGGGTCGTCGGGCGCGTGATGGCTCGCCGAACAGTTGGCCTGGAACTCGTGGAAGTAGCGGTGCGGCGGATTCGCCGTGGACGGCTCCACACCGGTGACCGGAGGGTTCGCGGGTATGTAGCCGTCGCCGTCGGGGTCCTCGATCGAGGCGGCGGTCGACACCGCCATGGTGTGGCCGGAGTGGGTCGCGCTGAACGCCGCGTCCGCGTCGCTGCCCGGCACGGGCGCACCGGCGCTGGTGGCGATGCCGGCGAGGCCGAACGAGGTCAGCAGCAGCGCGCCCGCGATCAGCGTTCCTGAGAGGGTCTTCGATCTCCGTGGCATGGAGACCTCCTGAATGAGGGGGGGTGGTGGAGGTCGCGTGACCCACGACATGACGGAGCGTCAGGAAGCGACGGGGCGTCATGACCGGCTGGGTCACGGGAGAGCGCTCTCCCGCCAGGGAGTGTTGAGGCGCTGTGTGAGGGTGTCAAGGGATCCGGCGGAAGGATCAAAGCCGACCCGTGATCGCATCACTTCTTGAACGCGGGGTCCACCTGCGAGAACGCCCCCATGGCCAGGACTTGAAAGATTCCTGTGTCCGGGGGCTTGTCGGAAGTCTCGAATCATCAGTTAAATCAAGTCCTGAACTAAGCCGTCTCTCGGGCCTGTTCACCTTCCGAGCCGATCCTGGAAGGTCAGGTGGCCGGTCCGTGGGACAGCGGCGGGCAGGGCGTTCCCGTTTGTCATGCCCTTGCTCGCCACACCCCCCTCCCCCTACTTGCACCCGCAGGGAAGCCGACATGAGACTCAGAGCCCTGGGTGTTGCGCTGGCCGCCACGGCAGCGCTGATCAC
The DNA here is from genome assembly GCF_008704995.1 of Streptomyces nodosus. Taxonomy (NCBI): domain Bacteria; kingdom Bacillati; phylum Actinomycetota; class Actinomycetes; order Kitasatosporales; family Streptomycetaceae; genus Streptomyces; species Streptomyces nodosus. The sequence continues at coordinate 835,288 of NZ_CP023747.1, read as the reverse complement.
CTTGCCCGCCACCCATCCATCGGCCGCCGCGGCCGGATTCCCTCTGTCCCCGAGCAGGACGGCCACGTCCTCGTCCGCCGAGAACGTCTTCGGGACCACCGCCGCGTCCGCGTGCGGCACGGACAACGCCGCGAAGGGCAAGCCGGCCTCGGCCTCCTCCACGGAGAACGCGGGCACCCCCGCGTCCGCCGCCTTCGACGGTGACCCGGGCACCCGCTGGTCCAGCGAGTGGTCCGACCCCCAGTGGGTGCAGGTCGACCTGGGCTCGGTCCAGGACCTGTGCAAGGTCGACCTCAGCTGGGAGGCCGCCTACGGCAAGGACTTCCAGATCCAGGCCTCCACCGACGGCCAGAAGTGGAACACCCTGAAGAGCGTCACCGGCGCGAGCGGTGGCACGGCCTCCTATGACGTCAGCGGCTCGGGCCGGTACGTCCGCATCAACGGCACGGCCCGCGGGACGGGCTACGGCTACTCCCTGTGGGAGGTCGCCGTCCACACCGGCTCCTCCGGCAGCACCCCGCCCGTCGAGGGCGGCGGCGACCTCGGACCGAACGTCATCGTCGTCGACCCCTCGACGCCCAATCTCCAGCAGAAGTTCGACCAGGTCTTCGCCCAGCAGGAGTCCAACCAGTTCGGCAGCGGCCGCTACCAGTTCCTGCTGAAGCCGGGCACCTACAACAACATCAACGCCCAGATCGGCTTCTACACCTCGATCTCCGGGCTGGGCCTCAACCCGGACGACACCAAGATCAACGGTGACATCACCGTCGACGCGGGCTGGTTCAACGGCAACGCCACCCAGAACTTCTGGCGTTCGGCGGAGAACCTCGCCGTCCGGCCCGTCAACGGGGACGACCGCTGGGCCGTCGCCCAGGCCGCGCCGTTCCGCCGGATCCATGTCCAGGGCGGCCTCAACCTCGCCCCGAACGGCTACGGCTGGGCCTCCGGCGGCTATATCGCCGACTCGAAGATCGACGGCACCGTCGGCCCCTACTCCCAGCAGCAGTGGTACACCCGGGACAGCTCGGTCGGCGGCTGGACCAACGGCGTCTGGAACATGACGTTCACGGGTGTCCAGGGCGCCCCGGCGACCGACTTCGCCACCGGTTCGTACACCACGCTGGACACCACCCCGGTCTCCCGGGAGAAGCCGTTCCTGTACCTGGACGGTTCCACCTACAAGGTGTTCGTCCCCGCCAAGCGCACCAACGCCCGTGGCGTGTCCTGGCCCGCGAACGCCGGCACCTCGCTCCCGCTGGACCAGTTCTACGTGGTCAAGCCGGGCGCGACCGCCGCGACGATCAACGCCGCTCTGGACCAGGGCCTCAACCTGCTGGTCACCCCGGGTGTGTACCACCTGAACCAGACCCTCAATGTGAACCGGGCCAACACGGTGGTGCTCGGCCTCGGCCTCGCCACCTTCGTCCCCGACAACGGCATCGACGCGATGCATGTCGCCGATGTCGACGGGGTCAAGCTCGCCGGCTTCCTCATCGACGCCGGCTCCGCCAACTCCGACACCCTGCTGCGGATCGGCCAGCCCGGCTCCACGGCCGACCACTCCGCCAACCCCACCAGCATGCAGGACGTCTTCATCCGGATCGGCGGTGCGGGCCCCGGCCTGGCCACCAACTCCGTGGTCGTCAACAGCAACAACGTTCTGATCGACCACACCTGGATGTGGCGCGCCGACCACGGCAGCGGCGTCGGCTGGAACACCAACCGGGCCGACTACGGGCTGGTGGTCAACGGCAACGACGTCCTGGCCACCGGTCTGTTCGTCGAGCACTACAACAAGTACGACGTGCTCTGGAACGGCGAGCGCGGCCGCACGATCTTCTTCCAGAACGAGAAGGCCTACGACGCCCCGAACGCCGCCGCCATCACCCATGACGGCATCGTCGGATACGCGGCCTACAAGGTCGCCGACTCGGTGAACACCCATGAGGCGTGGGGCCTGGGCAGCTACTGCAACTACACCTCCGACCCCACGATCGTCCAGGCGCACGGCTTCCAGGTGCCCGTGAAGTCGGGCATCAAGCTGCACGACATCCTGGTCATCTCGCTGGGTGGCCAGGGCCAGTACGCCCATGTGGTCAACAGCACCGGGGCACCCACCTCGGGCACCAGCACCGTTCCCTCCAAGATCACCCAGTTCCCCTGACCGTGAGTCCGTCATGCACCACCGGGTGACCTGAAACGGCGACGGGCATCGGACCGGACTTCTCCGGCCCGATGCCCGTCCTCGTCGTCGATCAGGCGTCGTCGTCGATCAGGCGTCGTCGTCGATCAGGCGTCGGGATCGATCAGGCGTCGGGGTCGAAGGGGATGCCGGGCGGCAGGGTGCGGGCGAGGGCGTAGGCGAAGTCGCCGTCCTTGATCTTGATGGTGGCCGCGCCGAAGTCGGCGTTCATGAGCTTGTCGCGGAGGCCGTCCGGGTAGCCGTTCCAGCCGACCAGGCGCGGATAGAACCAACCGCCGGTGGCGTTCTCCGGCGGCTCGTCGTTGGCGTTGGCGAAGCGGAAGCAGTGGGTGGACAGCCCGTCCTTGTGGTAGACGACCTTGGGATGGGTGCCGTCGAAGCGTATGGACGAACGCGGGGCCAGCTGATAGCCGCTGTGCTGGGACACCGCGACGTACTGGACCTCGTTGTTGTTGATCCACACCACGACATGTTCCCAGTCATGGGTGTGGCCGATGGCCAGCGGACCGAGCGTGGCCTGGTCCTTCTCGAAGTAGCTGGCGTACATCACGGCGCACCAGCCGTTGTTGCACTTCTCCCTGGAGTAGGTGTTGGCGTTGGCCAGTTGGGCGTAGTCATGGCAGTGCCCGTTGACATCGCCGCCGAGCTTCAGACCGGGGTTGAGGGTGCCGTCGGCGCTGATGGCGGCGGTGGTGTAGCAGCCGTCGGTGTCGTAGTCGTAGGCGGGGGAGAAGGACTGCTCCAGGCCGTCGGCGTTCTGGGGCAGAAGTGTCAGGACGTCGGCCTCGGCGGTGGCCGGAAGTGCCAGTGTCAGCACCAGGGCGCCCAGGACGGCGGCGAGCGCGGACCGCAGGGGCCGCCGGGGGTGGCGGGGCCGGGCCGCGATGGTGCCGGGGTCGTGCGATGAGGGTGTCGGGGGGTGCACGGCGACTCCTTGCTCGGGTGGGGGGTGGGGCGAGCCGGGTGAAGCGGGCCGGGAAGCACCGCAGGCGCGGACCGAGCCGGTGCTCGGTCCGCGCCCTCGGGGGAGAAGGGGTCAGCAGTACAGGTTGTTGCCGGGGCTGACACCGAGGATGGAGGTGAACCGCTGGTAGGCGTCCACCCGGCTCTGCACCTGGGCGGGGTTCCTGCCGTCGCACTCCAGGGATCCGTTGATGGAGCGGATGGTCTGCCCGAAGCCCGCGCCGTTGACCATGGCGTTGTGCGGGGTCATGGAGCCGGGGCCGTTCTGGGTGTTCCAGTACCACAGACCGGTGCGCCAGGCCACGGCGGAGTCGTTCTGCACCAGCCAGGGGTTGTTGAGCAGATCGATGCCGAGGGCGTCACCGGCGGCCTTGTAGTTGAAGTTCCAGCTGAGCTGGATGGGGCCGCGGCCGTAGTAGGCGGCCTGGCCGGCCGGGCAGCCGTACGGCTGACCCCAGTCGCAGTAGTTCGGGTAGTTGGCGGTGTTCTGCTCCACCACATACACCAGCGCGCCGGTCTCGTGGTTGACATTGGCGAGGAAGGCGGCGGCCTCCTGCTTCTTCACCGTGTCGCTGCCGGTCTTGGCGAAGCCGGGGTAGGAACTGAGCGCCTGCACCAGGCCGTTGTAGCTGTAGAAGGAGTTCCGGTTCGGGAACATCTGGTTGAACTGCGCCTCGGAGACGACGAATCCGGACGGCGTGCCGCCGCCACCCCCGCTCGCCGGGGCGTTCCACTTCTGGTTGGCTCCACCGGTGCAGGTCCAGATCTGCAGCCGGGTGCTGTTGGCGCTGTTGTTGTCCCGTACGTCCAGGCACTTGTCCGCGGCCGGGTTGACGATGTCGTGGGCCGCGGTGACCACCCACTGCTGGTTGGCGCCGCCCGTGCAGTCCCACAGCTGGACGGCGGCCCCGGAGGCCGTGCTGCGGTCGACGACGTCCAGGCACTTGCCGAGCGCCCGCAGGGTTCCGTCACCGGGGTTGGACCAGCGCTGGGCGTCGGTGCCGTTGCAGTCGTAGAGCTGGACGGCGGTGCCGTTGGCGCTGTTGGCGGCCGCCACGTCCACACACTTCCCGGCGAGCCCGCTGATCTGACCGTCGGCCGCCTGAGCGGGGGCGGAGACGAACAGCGTGGCGAGAAGGGCGGAGAGAACGGCACCCACCGTGAGCCGGCTCAGGGGTATGCGCCGCGGAAGCAGTCTTCGGATGTGGGGGATTGACATCGAGGAGAGCACTCCTAGGTCGTGTCGTGTGGGGAGGGATCCGGCGGAGCCGACCGGCCGTCTACGGCGGCCGACGGGACCGTAGGACACATCTGCAGCATGCAGGTCTAGACCATGGCAGGTGCATGCATGGCCGTCAACTACTTGAAGAGTCAAGGCTGTTGCTGCTCATCCGCCTGAAAAGCCCCCAGGGGAATCCCCTCGCCCGCCGGTCTTCGGGCAGTCGGGACCTCTCTCCTCGACCCGATAAACGGGTGTCCCGGGGCGGCGCGGTGCCGCGATCATGGGCCGGACACGGAACCGCCACCGAAGAGGAATCCCCCATGCCTGTGCCCGCCGACCCGACGGTTCTCCATCCCATGCCCGGGCAGCCCCGGGTGGTGCTGCTCAAGCCGCTGGTGAAGTCCCCGCTGATCGAGGTCGGGGAGTACTCCTACTACGACGACCCGGAGGACGCCACCGCGTTCGAGACGCGCAATGTGCTCTACCACTACGGACCGGAGAAGCTGATCATCGGCAGGTTCTGTGCGCTGGGCACGGGGGTGCGGTTCATCATGAACGGCGCCAACCACCGTATGGACGGCCCCTCGACCTTCCCCTTCCCCACCATGGGCGGCTCCTGGGCCGACCACTTCGATCTGCTCACCGGTCTGCCCGGCCGAGGGGACACTGTCGTCGGCCATGACGTCTGGTTCGGTCATGGCGCGACGGTCATGCCGGGTGTACGGATCGGGCACGGCGCGATCATCGGCACCGGCGCCGTGGTCACCGGCGATGTGCCCGACTACGGCATCGTCGGCGGCAACCCGGCCCGCCTCATCCGCACCCGCTACGACGAGCGGGACATCGCCCGGTTGCTGGCGGTGGCCTGGTGGGACTGGCCCGTGGAGCACATCACCGAGCAGGTGCGGACGATCATGTCGGGCAGCATCGCCGACCTGGAGGCGGCGGCCCCGGACGCCCCGCACCTGTGACGCGCGCCGGGCCCAACACCCTTTTCCCGCAATCGGAAACGCCTCATGGGGCAGCCGGTGCGGCCGGTCGCCGGCCGCGGGGGTTCAACCGGCGGGTGTCCATCTGGAGAGGGGCTTGTCTCACTATGTGTCGGCATCATTTGACATTAGATCCTCTTATGAAAGATAAAGGGGATGCTTTGGCCATGCATTCTCGCAGCGTGATGGCGCGCGGCGTGAGGCCGGCGTTCCGTCTACGCGAATGAGTCCGACCGTGTCCCACTCCACCCCCGACCAGCCCGCCGCCGACCCCGCCGGGGACTGGGACGCCTGGCGCGCCGAGCGCCGGCGCTCCCTCACCTCGCCGACCGGCAACCTCGCCCTCGTCGAGACCCGCTGGCTGCCGGCCGGTGAGCGCCCGGACGCGGAGGCGGCCCGCGCCGGGCAGCCGGACACGGTGACCGTCACCACGCTCCAGCGAGCCGACCTGGTCACCGGCGAACCCGAGCACGGACTGCGCTTCTGGGACGCCGACTCCCCCGCCATCCGCCACTTCGACCGTGTCGAGGCCTTCCCTTACGACCCGGCCTGGGTGCTCCACGCGACCTACACCCCGGTGCCCGGCGCCCGGCGGGTGTCCTTCGAGCACCTCCGGGACAACGGCGGCACCCGCGACCTCGTCGTCCCCGGCGACATCTCGCTCACCGTCGACGGCCGCGACTACACCCTGAGCGCCTTCGACGACGACGGCACCCTGCTGCTGGTCTTCGGCGACCCCACCAACGGTGACACCACCTATGGCGCCGGCCGCTTCCTGTTCGTGCAGCGCACCGAGGACGACGACCGGGTGCTGCTCGACTTCAACCGTGCCTTCGTGCCGCCCTGCGGCTTCTCCGATCAGTACAACTGTCCGATGCCGCCGCGGCAGAACCGTTTCCACCTGCCCGTCGAGGCCGGCGAGAAGCGCCCCGTCTTCCGCGACGGCTTCCCCGCACAGCACTGATCACTTCACGGCACCCCGCCGCTCCCCGTACCGCAGCACGAAAGCGCCCCTCGCCATGAGCATCAAGAAGACCTCCCTGTACGCCACCACCACCGCGGCCGCCCTCGCCCTGACCCTGACCGCCTGCGGCGGCTCCGGCTCGGGCGGCGGCAGCGCCTCCGGCGGCTCCTACGACAAGAACGCCACCGTCGACATCGGCTCCCTCTACGAGCCGCAGAACCTGGACAACACCGCGGGCGGCGGCCAGGGCGTGACCGAGGCCCTCAACGGCAACGTCTACGAGGGGCTGTTCAAGCTCACCGACGACGGCAAGGTCGAGAAGCTGCTCGCCCAGGACTACAAGGTCAGCGGCGACGGGCTCACCTACACCTTCACCCTGCGCGACGGAGTGAAGTTCCACAGCGGCAAGGCACTCACCAGCGAGGACGTCAAATACAGCCTGGAGAAGGTCCTCGCGGACGACTCCCAGTCCGCCCGTAAGGCCAACCTCCAGGTCGTCAAGGACATCGCCACCCCGGACCCGCGGACCGTCAAGGTCACCCTCTCCCAGAAGTCGATCTCCTTCGTCTACAACCTCTCCTACGTCTGGATCATCAACTCCCGGGCCGAGAACCTGAAGACGACCGAGGACGGCACCGGCCCCTACAAGCTCGACAAGTGGACCCGCGGCTCCGCGCTCAGCCTCGACCGGTTCACCGGCTACTGGGGCAGGGCCGCAAGCAACAAGAAGGTCGTCTTCCATTACTACAAGGACGCCACGGCCCTCAACAACGCACTGCTGACCAACGCCGTCGACGTGGTCACCAGCGAGCAGTCGCCCGACGCCCTCGACCAGTTCAAGAACAACCAGAACTACAAGGTCAACGACGGCAACTCCACCACCAAGCTGCTGCTCGCCTTCAACGACAAGGCCAAGCCCTTCACGGACGTCAAGGTGCGCCAGGCCGTGTCCTCCGCCATCGACGACAAGAAGCTGCTCGAGTCGGTCTGGGGCGGCTACGGCAAGCTCATCGGCTCCATGGTGCCGCCCACCGACCCCTGGTACGAGGACCTCACCAAGGTCAACGCCTACGACCCGGCCCGCGCCAAGAAGCTCCTCGACGAGGCCGGATACGCCAAGGGCTTCAGCTTCACCCTGGACACCCCGAACTACGACCCGCACCCCACCGCCGCGACCTTCATCAAGTCGGAGCTCGCCAAGGTCGGCATCACCGTCAAGATCAACACGATCACCCCGGACGAGTGGTACACCAAGGTCTACAAGAACCACGCCTTCACGGCCACGCTCCAGGAGCACGTCAACGACCGCGACCTCGTCTGGTACGGCAACCCCGACTTCTACTGGGGCTACGACAACAAGCAGGTCACCCGGTGGGTGAACCAGGCCGAGGAGGCCTCCACCACGGCCGGGCAGACCGAGCTGCTGAAGAAGGTCAACCGCAAGACCGCCGAGGACGCCGCCAGCGACTGGCTGTACCTCTACCCGCAGCTCGTCGTCGCGAACAGCAAGCTGTCCGGCTACCCGCTCAACGGCCTCAACTCGCAGTTCTTCGCCTACGACATCAAGAAGAAGGGCTGATGGCCCGCTATCTGCTGCGCCGTCTCGCCTTTCTCCTGGTGTCGCTGGCCCTGGCGAGCGTGGTGCTGTTCGTGCTGCTGCGCATGCTGCCCGGTGACCCCGCCAACGCGCTCACCTCGGTGGGCGCCAGTCCCGAACAGATCGCCGCGGCACGGCACTCCATCGGGTCCGACAAGCCGCTGCCCGAGCAGTTCACCCACTGGCTCGGGCAGCTGGCGGGCGGCGACCTCGGCACCTCCTTCGTCAGCTCGCTGCCGGTGGGACCCGAGGTCGCCTCCCGGCTGAACGTCACCGTCCCGCTGACCCTCGCCGCCTTCGCCCTCGCCGTCGTCGTCGCCGTGCCCGCCGGATTCCTCGCCGCGCACAAGCGGCACACCTGGTACGGCGCCCTGCTCAACGGCGTGTCCCAGCTGGGCATCGCCGTACCGGTGTTCTGGCTCGGCATGATCCTCATCGCGGTGTTCGCGCTGAACGCGGGCTGGCTCCCGGCGGGCGGCTTCCCCCAGGACGGCTGGTCCGAGCCCGCCGAGGCGTTCCGCTCGCTGGTCCTGCCGATCGTCACCATCGCCCTGGTGATGAGCGCCTCCCTGATCCGCTATGTCCGCTCCGCCACCCTCGACGTCCTCGGCAGCGACTATCTGCGCACCGCCCGCGCCCTCGGCTCCTCCTTCGGGAAGGCGATGTGGCACCACGGACTGCGCAACGCCTCCGTACCGGTGATCTCGGTGCTCGGCATCGAACTCGCCTCGACCCTGCTCGGCGCGGTCGTCGTGGAGTCGGTGTACGCGCTGCCGGGCCTCGGCTCGATGCTCGCCACCGGCATCGCCCAGCACGACTATCCGGTCATCCAGGGCGTGCTGTTCGTCTCCACCCTCGCCGTGCTGCTCATCGGCTTCGCCGCCGACCTGGTCCAGCGGATCATCGACCCGCGGCTGCGCGGCCGACTCTCGGGAGGCGCGCGATGACCCCCGCCGAGGTGCTCAGGCCCGTACGGCCCGGGAAGGCGGCGCCGGGCGGGCGCCGGACCCGGGGCTCCGCCACGCTCGTCGTCGGCTGTGTCCTGGCCGGACTCATCGCGCTGCTCGCCCTGGTCTCCCTGTTCTGGCTGCCCTACTCCGCCGACGACACCTCCGGCGGACGGCTGGCCGGGCCCGGGGACGGACATCTGCTGGGCACCGACAAACTCGGCCGCGACCTGTTCACCCAGGTGATGACCGGTTCCCGGATCGCCTTCGAGGCGGGGCTGGGTTCGGTGCTCATCGCCGCCGCCGTGGGCGTCACCCTGGGGGTGCTCGCCGCATTCGCCCAGGGCTGGCTCGACGACACGCTGTCCGCCTTCCTCGACATCCTGATCGCCTTTCCGACGCTGCTGCTCGCCATGCTCATCGTCGCCGCCCGCTCCGCGACCCTCGGCTCGGCCGTGCTGGCGATCGGCCTGGCGCAGAGCGCGGTGGTCGCCCGGTTCGTCCGCATCCTGGTCAAACGGGTTCTGGCGCAGGACTACATCACGGCCGCCCGCACCTCCGGCACCTCGTGGCCGCGTACGGTGCTCGGGCATGTCCTGCCCAACATCTGGCCCAGCCTGGTCGTCAACCTCGCGCTCCAGTTCGGTCTCGCCGTGCTGGCCGAGGCCGGCCTGTCCTATCTGGGACTGGGCGCACCACCGCCCAACGCCTCATGGGGCCGGATGCTCCAGGAGGCGCAGGCCACCTTCACCACGGCCCCCGTCGGGGCCATCGCCCCGGGCATTCTGCTCGTCCTGCTGGTGATCGGCGTCAATCTCATCGCCGACGGCCTGCGGGAGACCCTCGACCCGGCGTCGCGCCGGAGGCGCACATGACCCTTCTCGACGTCCGCGGACTGACCGTCCGCACCGCCGACGGGCGGACCCTCGTCGACGACCTGTCCTTCACCGTGGCGAGCGGCGAACGGCTCGGGCTCATCGGCGAGTCTGGCTCCGGCAAGTCGCTGACCACGCTCGCCGTGCTCGGCCTGCTGCCCGACGGCATGACCGCCACCGGCAGCATCGAACTCGCCGGCACCCAGATCGTGGGCGCCGGCGAGAAACGGCTCAACGCGGTACGGGGGCGGGACGCCGCCGTGGTGTTCCAGGAGCCGCTCACCGCGCTGGACCCGCTGATGCGGGTGGGCCGGCAGCTGGCCGAACCCCTCGGCCGGCGCACCGGTCTCAAGGGCGCGGCCCTGCGGGACGCCGTACGCGAGGCGCTGACACGGGTGCGGCTGCCGGAACCGGAACGCGTCGCCCGCGCCTTTCCCCATGAGATCTCGGGCGGACAGCGCCAGCGGGTCGCCCTGGCCATGGCCCTGGCCTGCGCCCCGAGACTGCTGATCGCGGACGAGCCGACCACCGCGCTGGACGTCTCCGTGCAGGCGGAGATGCTGGACCTCATCGACACCCTGGTGAGGGAACGGGAGATGGCGGTGTTGTTCGTCAGCCACGATCTCGCCGTGGTGGCCGGGGTCACCGACCGTGCCCTGGTGATGAAGGACGGCCGGGCCGTCGAACAGGGCCTGGTCCATGACCTCGTCCGCGCCCCGCGCGAGGAGTACACCAGGGCGCTCGTGGCCAGCGCCCGGAAGCTGGAGTCCGCCCTGGACCGGAGGAGCGCACGGTGACGTCCGTACTGGAACTCAGGGACGTGGCCCTGCACCACCGGGGCGGCACGGCCCCCGCGGTGGAGGACGTCTCGCTCACCGTGGAGGCCGGGCACAGCCTCGCCCTGGTCGGGGAGTCCGGGGCGGGCAAGACGACACTCCTCCGCCTGCTGCTGGGCCTGTCCCGCCCCACCGCCGGCCAGGTCCTCTTCGACGGTGCCGAGCTGTCCCCACGTGACCGGCGGCAGATGCGCTTGTTCCGGCGCAGTGTGCAGTGCGTCTTCCAGGACCCCTACTCCTCGCTCGACCCCCGCCGCCGGGTGGGTGCGATCGTGGCGGAGCCGCTGCGGTCCCTGGGCATCGAGACCCGGGCCGGCGCGGCGCCGAGGGTGGCCGCGGCCCTGGAACAGGTGGGGCTGCCGGCCGACGCCGCGGAACGCTATCCGCACGAGTTCTCCGGGGGACAGCGCCAGCGGATCGCCATCGCCCGTGCCACGGTGTGCCGTCCACGGGTGCTGCTGGCCGACGAACCCGTCAGCGCGCTCGATGTCACCACCCGGGTCAAGGTCGTCGAGCTGCTGGCCGAGCTGAAGCAGGAGCAGGGGCTGACCCTGGTGATGGTCTCCCACGATCTGTCGGTCGTGGCGTCCCTGTGCGAGCGCACCGCCGTGCTGGAGCGCGGCCATGTCGTCGAACAGGGCACCACCGCCCAGGTGCTGGGCGACCCAGGGCACCCGTACACCCGCCGCCTGATCGACAGCGTGCCCCGGCTGCCCGCCTGACCCCCCGCGCCCCTCATGGGCCGGGGCGGTCGCAGCGGCCGCCCCGGGCCCTCGTCAGACCGGAACGGCGCTCCTGAGCACCTCGGGAACCTCCGCCCCGAGCAGCTCGAGCAGATCGGCGAGCTGCCGGTCGAGCCGGCGCCCCACCTCGGTCACCTCCGGCTTTCCGTAGGAGGCGAAGTGGGACGACGGCTGGTCGACGTTCAGATGGGTGCGCCCCTCGGCGTCCGCGTAGAGCACCGTGCGCAGGGGAGCGTGCAGCATCACCGCGGGGTCGTGGCGGAACATGCCCTGCGCGGTCACATGGTTGCCCATGAGGTACTCGGCGCACTTCCAGCCCGAGGGCGAGGTGGCCATGAGGCCCGTCACATCGGCCTTCCAATAGATCATGAAGGCGTGCGGCGCGTTGATCTCGGCCTGCTCCCGCACGGCCTCCCAGGTCCCCAGCGAACCGAAGCGCGCGAGGTCCACGGCGGGAACCAGTTCCTCGTAGCGGCGCACGGCCTCGTCGTACGGCTGCGGGAGCACGACATCGAGACGGCGGACGGGATATGCGGTGTACTGCCCGGACGCGCTGGTCATGGTGGTCACCTGCCTTGGTACGCCGGTGCGGAGGCGGTCGGCGCCCCGGCGTGGCCGAGGTGCATCCCGTGGACATCGACGGTGATGGAGGGAAGGTTGATGTTGGAGGTGCCGTCGGGATTGCGGCGGAAGGTGCGGCGGCGGCTCGGGAAGACCAGCCCGCCGAACGAGCGGTGACGGCCCGAGTAGTGCGCCACCAGGGCGCTGCCCATGACCTCGTTGACATAGTCCATGCGCCGCTGAAGCCCGTCGGAGTCGTAGTAGAAGGTCTGCTCCAGGCTGTGGGTGGCCAGCGTGTCCGGATAGCGCACCCGGAGCCTGCGCCAGGTCTGGCCCGCCTCGTGCCACGGTTCGAGTTCCCGGGTCAGCACATCGGGCCGGAGCAGCAGGAAGGGCGCCGTGAGGTAGTTCCAGAGGGCGTAGCCGAGGAAGTACCCCAGGTGCAGGGGGCGCCAGGGGGTGGCGCGCAGCATTCCGGTGAAGGCGGCGCGGGGGTCGGTGAGCTCGTTGACCACCCGGCCCGCCGGGTCGCGCAGGACCACGCGCTGGGGCTCGCCGGTGGCCGGCACCCCGTCGAGCGCGGTGGCACCGGTGTTGTCGAACTCCATGCTGAGGCCGGGAGCGGTGAAGGGTGCGATCACCGTGTGCTGCCGCCGGGTGTCGACGGTGACGGTCAGATCGCGCAGTGCCCCGGCCCAGCCCTTGGGCGCCCAGACGGGGCCGCCCACGGAGACCTCCGCCGTGAGGGTGGGGGTCCTGGACCACAGATCCTGGCCGCCGCTCGCGTCGACGACCTGCTTCAGCAAGGTGTTCATGGTGGGGCCCGACTCTCTCCGGCTGCCGCCGCGGCCCTCGGCGGGATCACCCGGGCGAGATGACCTGGCGGCTGCCTTCTTCTCGGGGAGTGTGTCGCACGGCGCTCCTCAACGGGGCTTCCCGGCGGTTCGGCGGGCGCGGAAGGCCCGTACGTTCGCCGCGTTCCCGCAGACGGACACGTCATGCCACACACCGCTGCTGTTGCGGGAGCGGTCGTAGAAGACCACCCCGCATGCCGTGTTGCGGCAGATCTTCAGCCGCGTCCAGACACCCAGGCAGCGGGAGAGCAGGCACTCGGCGGCGACCGCCGAGGCGAGCCAGCCCACCCCGGTGCCGAGGGGCTCCACGGTGGCGTGTCCGGGCGTGACCTCGATACGGACGTCGGCCGCCATCGCCGGGCCGGTCCGCTCCTGGGGGCCCTCCGCGCCCAGCAGCCGTCTGATGCGGTGACGCAACAGCCGGGCGGCGGAGAGGTCGTCGTCCGTGACGGTCGGTACGGGGCGGGCGAGACCGTGTACGGCACACCAGCGGCCGCCGGCCTCGGCCAGCCAGTCCGTGGCGGTCGCCGCGTCGGAGAGCAGATCGCTTCCCACGGGTGGCCGCGGGTGGGGGATCGTGTTGGCCAGATCCTGCACGAGCAGCAACCCGCCGGGAGCCTCACCGGCGCCATAACGGCTGGTTGCGGTAACGGTCATCGCCTCATGCACCTTTCAGGTAATAAGCGTAGTACGTTCACCTATTACGTCAAGGCGGGCGTCCCCCGCGTTCAGGTCCCGGGGCCCTGCTGCCGGATGCGCCGGGCGACCTCGCTGTTCTCGGTCTCCCACCAGGGGCGGACGAGTTCCGGCCCCGGGGACTGTCCGGGCACGGGGGCCGCCGGGACCAGCTCCGTCTCCAGACGGCGGTCCAGCACGGCGGACTCGGCGCGCTCGGTACGGGCCCACTGCACCAGGATCGCCAGCAGGAACGGCAGGGCCACCAGCTCGGCGATGCTGATCATCGCGCCGCCCCCGAGCTGCTGGTCCCGCAGTACGTCCGGCGCCCAGGGCGGGGCGTGGTGCAGATACCAGGCCCCGGCGATCAGCGTGCCATGGGTCATCACCACGATGCCCGGCACGGCGTCGACGACCCCGTCGAGGAACACCAGCGCCGCGCGCACCGGATGGGTGCACCAGGCGGGCAGCGCGCCCTCATGGGTGAGCATCGGCACGACGAACAGGGCGCCCGCCAGCAGCAGATGCAGGTACATCAGCTCATGCAGCCAGCCGTGGGCCAGGGCCGTCTCGAAGTACGGGGTGAAGTACACGGTGAGCTCGGTGGCGAGCACCAGAGCCGTGCTGACCAGGGGGAAGGTGAGCAGCCGCACCACGCGTCCGGTCATCGCCCGCCGTACCCGTCCCGCCGGGCCCTCGGGCAGGGCGCGGACGGCCAGCCGCAGCGGATCGCCCAGCGCCAGCCCGAGCGGTGCGATCAGGTCGAGGAGCACGTTCTGCACCGCGGCCGGCCAGAACAGGAAGCGGTCGTACACGGCCAGCGCGGACATGGTCGCCGCCACGAGCGTGCCGAGACCGATCAGGACGAAGGCCGCGGTGCGGAGCGGGGGCCAGGCTTCGCCCCGCCGTCCGAGCCGCAGTACGCCCCAGCCGTAGAGCGTCCCCAGGAGCACGACGAGGAGCAGGGCGGGCACATCCAGCTGCCAGGACGACAGCAGCCGTCCCATCGTGAGCTCCGGTGGACTCCCCGTCGCCGTCTCGAGCAGCGGCATGGTGGCAGTCATGCGGGCCGTCCTCCTCACCGATTCGTCGTACGGGCCGGGCGTGCTGGTGCGCCCTGAAGCGGAATCCCGGCCTCCGGGACTCTACGCCGGGCGCCCCACGGTGCCGACGGGCACCACCCGCGGAAAGGTGCTGTCACGGTCCGGTCCGCGCGGCGCGCGGGGCACGGCCCGGCGGCCGTACGAAGCGGCCCGGGGATCCTTCAGGGGCCCGGGCCGCTCCGGAGGCCGTCGTGGACGGTTCACCCCGTCCGGGGGATGGTGCGGTCACACATTGACGCCGTAGTCCTGGGCGATCCCGCGCAGGCCCGAGGCGTAGCCCTGGCCGATGGCCCGGAACTTCCACTCGTCGCCGTGCCGGTAGAGCTCGCCGAAGACCATGGCCGTCTCGCTCGAGGCGTCCTCCGTCAGGTCGTAGCGGGCGATCTCCCGGTCGTCCGCGGCGTTCACCACACGGATGAAGGCGTCACGGACCTGGCCGAAGCTCTGGCCGCGCTGCTCCGCCTCATAGATGGAGACCGGGAAGACGATCTTGGTGACCTGGGCCGGAACCAGACCGAGCTCGACCTGGACCTGCTCGTCGTCGCCGTGGCCACCGCCGGTGAGGTTGTCGCCGGAGTGCTCGACCGAGCCGTCGGGGCTGCGCAGGTTGTTGAAGAAGACGAAGTGCTGGTCGGAGACGACCCTCCCGGAGGCGTCACACAGCAGGGCGGAGGCGTCGAGGTCGTAGTCGGCACCCGTGGTGGTGCGCACGGCCCAGCCCAGACCGACGGTCACCTTGCTCAGGCCCGGCGCCTCCTTGCTCAGCGACACATTGCCGCCCTTGCTCAAGGTCACACCCACGAGATTCCCTCCATCGGCTCTCCGCGTGCATGCCACACCGGTACGGGGGCATCGCCGCGCCAGTTTCGTGCTTGCGCAATCTTAGAACCATCATCTCCGGTTCCGGCGACGGCCCCCGGATCGACGCCCCGCACATCCGGGGGACGGTGAGATGCGCCCCGGACGCACGTCGCCCGGCTCATGCGGGGCATGAGCCGGGCGAGAAGGCGTGGGACGGGGACGATGACCGCCGACCGGGAGCCCCGGGACGCGGACGGCCTCGGGGCAGGGGGAGTTACGAGGTGAGCAGCGGACGCAGGGCACCCGTGCGCATCCGCTCCACGAGGGGGGTGCCCACCCGGTGCGCGACCAGGGTGACGACGAGGGCGACGGTCGTTCCCATCACGGCGCCGATCAGGACGTCATGGGGGTAGTGGGCACCGACATAGACCCGCGAGGCTCCCATCAGCACGGCGGCCAGCAGGGCGATGACCCCGAGCTGCCGGTTGATCAGCAGAAGGGCCACGGTGAAGGCGAAGGCCACGGTGGTGTGGTTGCTCGGGAATGCGTAGTCGTCCGCCGGGGGGCACTCCTCGATCAGAAAGGCGTGGGGGAGGGCGCGACAGGGACGGGGCTCCTGGACCACGGACTTGAACGTGTTGTTGACCGCATAGGCGAGTATCACCGCCACCGGTGTGGCCAAAGTCGCGGCCATGACCCTGCTTCCCTCCCGGCGGGCACGCCACCAGGCGACCAGCAGAAGGACCGCGAACAGGCCCATGCCGTAACTGGTGTAGACCGAGACCGGTTCGTTCAGCCACTCGGTGTGGTGGGCGAAGTCGGTGACCTCGGTGTACAGCCCGCCGCTGATGGACGCGCCGTCGAGTGCCTGGGTGGTCGGGGAGGAAGTCATGAGGTGGATCTCCGGGCATGGTCCGAGTACGGGAGCGCTCCGGGGGAACGCACAGCGTCAAGAAAGCGAAATCCTGGTTGATTCGAGACGTCCGGTGAATGAACGTCTACAGAGTGGTAGACCGTACCAGGTGAAGATCGGACCGCTGTCATCGCCAACTGCGTTCGGCGCCCCTGCACTTGCCGGGCGCCTCGTCCAAGTGGCGGAAACCGCGCGCCGGCTGTCCGGCGTCGCCGAGCGCGGCGCATCCCCGGCGGTCCGCGCGGTCCGTGGTCCGGACGCTCCCCGCGCACAGCGGCGTCCTGTGCTTCCGGGAGGGAGGCACAGGACGCGAGGCAGGTGGCGGCCGAGTGTAGCCGTGTGGCTGATCGGCGATGCGCGTTCTTGTTCGTGCGGGATTATTTTGGCGCGATCATGAGCCGGGATGTCCGTGAACCGAACGGACCCGGTCGTTCACCGTGCGCCTCCAGGGAGCCGTGCCGTCGATCAGTCCTGCGTGCCGGGGCGGGTGATCTTGAGGCCCAGCTCCAGCATGCGTACCGGCAGTCCGAGGCCGTAGGCGTCGGCCACGGTGAGAAGGAGCGGCTTGGCGACCGGCAGCAGCCGACGCAGCACCCGCTCGGTCTCGGCGGCACCCGGGATACGGGGCAGTGTGATGGTGATCGTCATGGCGTGACCTCCGCCTGATCGGCACCCGTGGGCGAGCCGGCGGCGAACCTGAGTGCCGCCCGGCGCCTTCGGTCGAGGTCGCCGTCAGACGGTGGCGTGTCCGCCGGGCGCCCCGGGTGCAACGGGATGGGGACTGGGACTACTGCTGCTGGGACTCATCCCGTTCACCTCCTTGCGCTCGCAGCGGTCACCGTGGGTTTCGGGGCGCGAGGCACCCTCCGCCCGTACGACTGTCTCCAACGGGTTCTCCCGTCGAAATGTTCCCCTTCAGTAGAGTCCACCTATTTGCCACATTACGCAACTATATGACCGGAACGGGTGTGCGGCTGACCACTCCGGACCCGGCCGCCTGCCCCGTTTTCCCCCCGAGAGGAGGCGGCTAGGCGGCGGCGTGCTGGGGCGATGCGGCCTGGGAGAGGGACTGTTCGGCCCAGATGGTCTTGCCGTCGGAGGTGTAACGGGTGCCCCACCGCTGAGTCGTCTGGGCCACCAGGAACAGACCGCGTCCGCCCTCCTCGTCGCCGGCCGCGTGCCGTAGATGCGGTGAGGTGTGCCCGCTGTCCGAGACCTCGCACAGCAGGGCCCGGTCCCGGATGAGCCTGAGACGGACCGGGCCCGAGGCGTAACGGATGGCGTTGGTGACCAGCTCGCTCACCACCAGCTCCGTGGTGAACGCCAGCTCGGGCAGCCCCCACTCGTCCAGCTGCGCGGCGGCCACCGTACGGGCGTGCGCCACCACGCTGGGGTCGGCCGGCAGGGTCCAGCAGGCCACCTGGCGGGCGTCCAGCACCCGGGTGCGCACCAGCAGCAGCGCCGCGTCGTCATTCACCGGTCCCACGGGGAGCACCGCCATCGCCCGGTCGCACAGCTTCTCCAGGGGGAGCCGGTGCTGGGCGAGCACCTGGACCAGCCGGTGCAGCCCGACGCCGGCGCCTCCGGTGCGGGAGTCCACCAGACCGTTGGTGAAGAGGGCCAGCACGCTGCCCGGGGCGAGCTCGACCTCCGCGTTCTCATAGGTCGCACCACCCAGCCCCAGCGGCGGGCCGGACGGCAGTTCGGCGATGCAGACACGGCCGGTGGCGGGGTCGACCACCGCCGGCATCGGATGCCCCGCGGAGCACCAGCTGCACCGCCGGGAGATGGGGTCGTAGACCGCGTAGAGGCAGGTGACGCCGATGATCTCGTCGTCCTCCGCGCCGACGCCGTCGTCCGGGGAGTCCCGGTCGCCCCGGCCGGCGACGCCCGCCAGCCGGGTCAGCAGTTCATCGGGGTCCAGATCCAGCTGGGCCAGGGCCCGTACGGTGGTGCGCAGCCGCCCCATGGTGGCCGCGGCCCGCAGGCCATGGCCCACCACATCGCCGACCACCAGTCCCACCCGGGTGCCGGACAGCGGGATGACATCGAACCAGTCGCCGCCCACGCCGACCTGGCGGTCGGCGGGCAGATAGCGGTACGCCGCCTCGACCGCGCTCTGCGGCGGCAGCCGCTGGGGCAGCAGGCTGCGCTGGAGCGTCACGGCCGCCGCGTACTCCCGGGCGTACCGGCGGGCGTTGTCGATGCATACGGCGGTCCGTGCGGCCAGCTCGTCGGCCAGCTCGTGCTCGTCCGCGTCGAACGGCACCGCCGTACGACTGCGCAGAAAGGTGACCAGCCCCATCACGGTGCCGCGGGCCTTCAGCGGCACGAACAGGCGCGCGTGGACACCGGTTCCGCTGTGCCCGGCCGGTGTGCCCGGGGCGTTCTCCACGATCGACCGGCCCGAGGCCAGACAGCGGGCCTGGGGAGAGGCGAAGGCGTACTCGACGGGCTCCCCGGCCGCCACGGAGGTGCCCCCCGCCGGGCGGGCGGTGTGCTGCGCGCCCCGCCCCCCGCACACCCGGAGCAGCCCCTGCCGGGGGCCGCCCTGGTCGGCGGGTTCCATGCCCTCCAGGACCTCCGGGAGCAGATCGACGGTGACGGCGTCCGCGAACCGCGGCACCACCACCTCGACCAGCTCCGTCGCCGTACGGACCACGTCCAGGGAGGTGCCGATGGTGGAACCGGCCCTCACCAGCAGCGCCAGCCGCTGCTCGGCGCGGTGGCGCTCGGTGATGTCGACCGCCTCCTCGCACACGCCGATCGGTTCGCCCCGTGCGTCGAGCAACCGGTAGTAGGAACAGGACCAGACCCGCTCGTACTCCGGGGCGACCGGCACCCGGCCCAGATAGTGCAGGTCGATCACGGGCACACCGTCCTCGAGGACCTGGAGCATCGTCCCGGCCAGCGTCGGGGGATGGTGCTCGGTCAGTATCCGGCCCTGCGGAAACAGCTCGTCCACGGTGCGGCCGACATAGGGCGTGAGCGGCCCTCCCATCTCCCGGTCCACCACGGCGTTCGCCCACACCACGCGCAGCTCGGGGTCGTAGATGGTCAGCCAGACCGGTGACTGGGTGACCAGACCGCGCAGCATCGCCTGGTGCGCCTCCCAGCTGCGCAGCTCCTCCAGGTCCGCCGCCAGCAGCACCACCGCGGGACCGTCGGGGCCGTGCGCCACCGCGCACATGGTGGTGGCCATACGCAGGATGCGGCCGTCCCGGTGGCGCAGATTGAGCGCCGCACTGCGGATCGACCCGGGGTCGCCGACCGTGTGCATCCACGGTGCCGGCTGGGTCCCGGCCTTCCGGGCCACCAGGGTCGCGGCAGGCCGCCCGAGCACCTCTTCCGGTGGGTAACCGAGGAGTCGCTCGGCGGAAGGGCTCCAGCCGATGACGACGCCGCCGGCGTCCAGAACGACTGCGGCCGCCCTCGTCACATGGAGCGGACCGAGCAATTCACCGGCAGAGATCTCGGGTCCTGGAATCGTCAATGCCGCTCACCCTCCAACGGGATCAGGATCCGCCCGCCGATCGGGGTGACGCAACCGCACGGCGACGGCGGACGACGCGCCGTACCCGGCCTCGCAGACCGGGCCGTACACCTAGTCCTCGACCTGCTCGCGCTGGTCCTGGCCCCACCCGTGGACGCCGTCGGCGTGGACCAGATCGCTGAGGTGCAGTCCGGTGTGCGGCGGGGGTGTGCGCTGGACGGCGAGGATCGCGGCGTCGTCGGCGAGCGCCCCGTCGGTGTGGGCGCACAGATCCTGCTCGATGCGCTGGACGAGCGCCCTGGGGCTGCTCCTGCCCCAGAGGGCCACCCGTTCCTCCAGCGGGTAGAAGGCGCGGTTGCTGTCACGGGCCTCCACGACACCGTCCGTGTAGAGGAACAGGGTGTCCCCGGGCCGGAAGGAGAACGTATGGGTGCCGTGGTCGCCCGACTCCAGGTCCCACATGCCCAGCGGGGGCGCCGGGTCCGGGCTCATCAGCGGTGTCGTGCGGCCGGACCTGATCAGCAGGGGCGGCGGATGACCGCAGTTGATCATACGGATCACGGGGCTGCTGTCGGGGATCTCCATCAGGAGCGCGGTGATGAAGTGCTCCTGGGCCTCCTCGTCCTTCTCCGGGAACTCGGCGAGATAGCGGCGGACGCTGCGGTCCAGCGCGCCGGCCAGGGCGGGCAGCGTGGCGTACTGGTGGGCGGCCTCGTGGAACGAGCCGAGCAGGGTGGCCGCCTCCCCGACCGCGGCCAGCCCCTTCCCCCGGACATCGCCGATGATCAGACGCGTACGGCTGCCGGTACGGGCCGTCGCGTACAGATCGCCGCCGATACGGGCCTCCTTGTCCGCGGCCAGGTACGAGGACGCGATGTGCAGGGCGCCGAGCCGGTCGGGGAGGGGACGCAGCAGGGCCCGCTGCGCGGCCTCGGCCACCGACCGCACCTGGGCCAGCTCCTCGGAGCGCCGCTCGCGCAGGAACCGGACGAACACGGCGAAGACCGACAGGAAGGCGAGCCCGACGAGCTGGGCGACATGGTTCTGGTTGAAGCCACCCTGGACCTCGGAGATGAGGGCCTGGGCCCCCACGGCCAGCGCCCCGATCAGTGCCGTCATCCGATAGCCGGCGAACGAGGTGGTGAGGGCGGGGGCCACGACGAGCAGCGGGCCGAGATGGATGCTCTGGGGGGCGCGGATGTCCGCCACGGTGATCGCCACGATCAGCACGAGGGGGATCACCACCAGCGCCAGGCTCGAGTGCCAGGGCTGCCGGACGCGGGCGAGGCGCGGCCCAAGTCGCATGTCTCCAATGTGCACCATCCGCCCGGAAACCGAGCCCGGCCGGAGGCGCCGGACGGCCCGCCCGCCGGGGCGGCCGGGACCGGCCCGGTCAGCCGGGGCGCTCCTGGACCAGGGGTTTCGGCCCGGTCGCGGTACGCGAGCCGGCCGCGGGCGCGGGCAGCCCGGACTACAGCGACATACGGCAGTACAGGCCGTACCGCTTCTTTCGCGCGTGCCGGGAGAGGGCGGCGAGCCGGTCCAGGAAGTCGGCCGTCAGGGCCGCCTGCTCCGCCGGTTCTCCCTCGCTCGACGCCCATGCGGCGGCAGCGTCGTGCAGACGGGCGGCCGACGCCGTGGCCAGCGAGTCCCGCAGCCGGTCCGTCAGGGTGACGAGCCAGGAGCTCTCGTGTCCGGGGTCGCTGAGCAGCCGGGTGAAGCGGGGGTCCGTCTCCACCTCTTCCGGGGGAAGCCCGCTGAGGCGGGCCTCGATGGTTCCGAGCAGCAGATCGGGGTCGACGCCCTTGAGTCCGACGGTCCCGAAGGGATCGCTCCCGGGACCGTCGGTGAAGAGGGCCGCCGCCGCCGTGTCGTCGGCGGCGGCGAAGTAGTCGTAGAGGTTGCCCATGAGGGCATCCTGCCGGTCGGGACCGACAACGCGGCGCCGGGCAGGCCGTTCCGCTCAGTGCTTCTGGTCGCCCAGCTTCCCGATGTAGTCCTGTGCCTTGTCGACCGCGGTGTCGATCTTGTCGCTGTGCTTGCCGCCGGTCTTGTCGTCGATGAAGTGACCGACCTTCTCCAGGCCGTCGGAGATCTTGCCGCCGTGGGCCTCGGCGACGTCCTCGACCTTGTCCTTGAGGTCCTTGAGGTTCTTCAGATTCTTCAGCTGGTCGAACATGCGGGGTGCTCCTCCACGGTGCTGTGGTGACCGATGGGCACCATGATCTCACCGCGGGCGACCGGCCGGGACTCAGCCGGTCGCGGTGGCAGGGGAGTTGGACCGCCCGGAAGGCGCCCCGCCGACCGGCCGGCCGGCGGGGCGGGAGCCCGGGTGCCGTGGTCAGCGGAAGGCGTCCTGGCCGGTGAGCGCCTGACCGATGATCAGGGTGTGCATCTCCGGGGTGCCCTCGTAGGTGAGCACCGACTCCAGGTTGTTCATATGGCGGATCACCGGGTACTCCAGCGAGATCCCGTTGGCGCCCAGGATGGTGCGCGCGGTGCGGCAGATCTCCAGTGCCTTGCTGACGTTGTTGAGCTTGCCCAGGCTCACCTGCTCCGGGCGCAGCCCGACGGCGTCCTTGCGGCGCCCCAGATGCATCGCGAGCAGGGTGCCGTTGGTGAGTTCCACGGCCATGTCCGCCAGCTTGGCCTGGGTGAGCTGGAAGCCGCCGATCGGCCGTCCGAACTGTGCGCGCTCCCCGGCATAGGCGAGCGCGGTCCGGAAGGCGCTGCGGGCCGCGCCCATCGCGCCCCACACGATGCCGTAGCGGGCCTCGTTGAGGCAGGACAGCGGACCGCGCAGCCCGCGCACCTCGGGGAAGACCGCGTCCGCCGGGAGCCGTACCCCGTCCAGCACCAGTTCGCTGGTCACCGAGGCGCGCAGCGACATCTTGTGCTTGATGGTGTGCGCGGTGAAACCGGGGGTGTCGGTCGGCACCACGAAGCCGCGCACCCCTTCCTCGGTCTCCGCCCACACCACGGCGACGTCCGAGACCGAGCCATTGGTGATCCACATCTTGGAGCCGTCCAGCACCCAGTCGGCACCGTCGCGGCGTGCGCGGGTCCGCATACCGGCCGGGTCGGAGCCGTGGTCGGGCTCGGTGAGTCCGAAACAGCCGATGGCGTCGCCGGACGCCATCCGCGGCAGCCACTGCTGCTTGTGCTCCTCGGTGCCGAACCGCCAGATCGCATACATCGCCAGCGAGCCCTGCACACTGACCAGCGAGCGGATCCCGGAGTCGCTGGCCTCCAGCTCCAGACAGGCCAGACCGTAGTCGACGGCGCTCATGCCCGCGCAGCCGTAGCCCTCCAGGTGCATGCCGAGCAGCCCCAAGGAGCCCAGCTCCTTGGCCAGTTCGCGCACCACGGGCAGTTCCCCGGACTCGAACCAGTCGGCGACATAGGGGTCGATCGAGGTGTCGCAGACCTGCCGTACGGCGGCCCGTACGGCCTTCTCCTCCGGGCTGAGCAGATCGTCGATGCCGGCCAGGTCGAGCGGGTCGGCCTTGGGGCGCGGCGTCTTCGCGGTCATGAGGTCACCTCGTGTTCGGTGGCGGGATGGGGGAGGGAGGCAGGCCGGGGGTCGGCCAGCCAGGCCCGGACCCGGTCGTCGTCGGCGCCCAGCGCGGGCGGTGCCGAGGCGGGGCGGACCAGGCCGGTGGAGTAGGAGACGGCGTGCCGCGGAGCGGGGGTGCCGCCGTCCACGGGGGTGACGGTGGGGGCCAGGCCCAGCCGCTCGGCGAGCGCGAAGCCGTCCGCGACGGTGCCGACCCTCCCGGCCGGCACCCCGGCCGCGGTCAGGCGCTCCTGCCAGACCGCACAGTCGTCGGCGGCGAGCCGTTTCTCCAGCGAGGCGATCAGCTCCTCGCGGTGGCCCACCCGGGCGGCGTTGCCGGCGAAGCGGGCGTCGTGCGCCAGCCCCGGCTCGCCGAGGGCCGCCGCGAGGCGTGCGAACTGCCCGTCGTTGCCGCAGGCCACCGCGAGCAGCCCGTCCCGGCAGCGCAGCGTCTCGTACGGCGCGATCGAGGGATGGCGGTTGCCCATCCGGCCCGGCGGCCGGCCGGTCTCCAGACAGCTCTGCGCCTGATTGACCAGGGAGCCCAGCAGGCTGGAGAGCAGATTCACCTCCACCCGGCAGCCGCGGCCGGTACGGGACCGGTCGGCCAGCGCGGCGAGCACCCCGATGGCGGCGTCCTTGCCGGTGAGCACGTCCACCAGGGCCACCCCGGCCTTGGTGGGCTCGCCCTCGGCGTCACCGGTGATGCTCATCAGTCCGCCCAGTGCCTGGACCACGAAGTCGTAGCCGAGCAGATCGGCTCCCGCCCCGCTGCCGAACCCGGTCACCGAGCAGTACACCACGCCCGGGTTGGCCGCGGCGACCTGCGCGTGGCCGAGGCCGAGCCGGTCCAGCGTGCCCGGCCTGAAGTTCTCCACCAGGACGTCCGCACGGCGGGCCAGCTCCTGCGCCAGGGCCAGATCGGCGGGGTCCGCCAGATCGAGCGCGACGCTCCGCTTGGAACGGTTGACGCTCTCGAAGTAGGTGGTGGAGGACGCCGACCAGGGCGGCCCCCAGGAGCGGGTGTCGTCGCCGGAGCCGGGGCGCTCCACCTTGACGACGGTCGCCCCCAGGTCGGCGAGCGTCATGGTGCACAGCGGGCCGGCCAGCACCCGGCTGAAGTCCGCGACGAGGACGCCCTCCAGCGGCCCGCTCATGACACGCCTGCGCCGCGGGGCGCACGGGCGGATCCGTCCGCCGCCGGAGGCGGCACGGAGACGACGTGGGTGGTCACGGGGCGTCCTTCCGAGAGTCAGCGGCCATGTGCTGAGCGCCAACCTAGGCAGCCGGGGTGCGGGATCCCATTGGACGACCTGCACAGGAACGCGGTGGACCGGTGCAGAATGCACAGGAGATCCGGGCGCCGGCCCCGGCCGGAGGAAAGCACCATGACCGCACTCGACCTGCTCGCCCGCACCCTGGGCGCCGATCTGACGCCCGTCGTCCCCGCCGTCCCGCCCCCGCGGGAGGTCACCGGGGTCCATGTCAGCGAGCTGACCGATCCGACCCCCTATCTCTTCGGAGGGGAGCTGCTGCTCACCACCGGGATGGGGCTGACGGGACAGACCGCGCAGGCCCGCGCCTACGCCGCACGGCTGGCCGGACACGGCGTCGCCGCGCTGGGCATCGGCCTCGGCCCCGTCCACACCGCCGTGCCCCGGACACTGGCCGAGGCCTGTGCGGCGGCGGCCCTGCCGCTGCTGGTGGTGCCCGCGCCGACGCCCTT
Organism: Streptomyces nodosus; assembly: GCF_008704995.1. Classification (NCBI taxonomy): domain Bacteria; kingdom Bacillati; phylum Actinomycetota; class Actinomycetes; order Kitasatosporales; family Streptomycetaceae; genus Streptomyces; species Streptomyces nodosus. The sequence goes on along the minus strand of NZ_CP023747.1, from coordinate 810,267 downwards.
TCTCACCGTCGCCCGCACCTATTGGTCACTGGTCGCCGCGGCCGGACGGGAGGAGCTCACCACGGCGCTGGGCGCGCACCGCGAACTGGTGTGGGCCGCCGCCGGTCCCGACCCGGTGCCCGCCGTGGTCCGCACCCTGGCGGGCGCCGTGGAGGGGTGGGCCGCCCAGCTCAGCCCGCGGGGCGAGGTCATGGAGGTCTGGCCGCGGGGGCGCCGCTCGAGCGTCCGTGAGATCGCCGCCGAGGTCGCCCGGCTGCGGGGCGCGGGACCCCATTCCTCGGCGACCTTTCCGCTGGGCGCCGAGGACGTGGTGCTCCAGCCGCTGACCAGCAGGGGCCGGCTGAGCGGCTTCGTCGCCACCGGCTGTCCCCGGCCGATGAAGGCACCCGACCGGCAACTGGTGCTGACCGCCTGCGCCCTGCTCGCCCTGCAGAGCGAGCAGCAGCGGCGCGGTGTGGCCGGGGCCCGGGCGGCCCGGGCCTGCGTGGCCCGGCTGCTGCTGTCGGGCTTCGTCGACGCGGCCCGGTCGCTGGCCGCGGAGCTGGGCCTGTCCGCGATCGCCCCGCGAGTCAGGGTGCTGGGGCTGGCCGGGCTCGGCGCCGACGCCCTGGACGAGGTGCTGGACGCCCTGGAACCGGCCGTGGCGCGGCACCGCCGGCAGCTGTCGGCGGTCGCCGAGGCGGACCAGGTGTGGGTCCTGATCGGGCCCGAGGACGCCCCGGCAGTGCCGGACGCCGTACGACGCTTTCTGGCCGAACGCGCGCCCGGAGCCCGGGCGCTGCTGGGCGCCGACACGGGGGTGGCCGAGCTGCACCGCCAACTGCCCGCGCTGCGGCGCACCCTGGCGGGCCTGCCGGGCGGGGAGCTGCGGGACCGGGCGGCCCCCGAGGTGCCGGCCGCGCCCTCCCTCGAGCCGCTGCTCGGCTATCGCCGTGCCGATCTGGTGGGCACGGTGGCCGCCTATCTGCGCCACCGGGGCCAGTGGGAGCGCGCCGCCGCCGACCTGGGGGTGCACCGCAACACACTGCGCCACCGCATCGCCACCGCCGGCCGGCTGCTCGGCGCCGACCTGGACGACCCGGACGTCGCCAGTCACCTCTGGCTGGCCCTTCGCGAGAACGGGCTGGCCTGAACCCGTGCCCGCGCCCCACGGCGTACGGACCAGGGTCTTTCGTCCGGACCGGCCGCGAGCCCGGCATGATCCGAAAGCGACTCCGGTTCACCGTGGCCCGTTACCGTGTCCGCGTGAACACCAACGGCTCGCATCCTGCCGCATCGCTGAACGGCCCGGTCCGCTCCGGGATCCCCGAGCACGGCAGATTGCCCAAGTACTACGCCGTCAAGGGCCAACTCACCGAACTGATCGATGAGTTGGGTCATGGCGGGATGCTGCCCACCGAGCGGGAGCTGGCGGTCCGCTACGGCGTGGCACGGGAGACCCTGCGGCAGGCGCTGCGTGAACTGCTGCTGGAGGGGCGGCTGCGTCGGCGTGGCCGCAACACCGTGGTGGCCGGGCCGAAACTCGAGCAGCCGCTGTCCCTGGCGAGCTACACCGAGGGGGTGCGGCGGCAGGGGCGTCGTCCGGGGCGACTGCTGATCGGTCTCGAGCGGTTCTCCGCCCAGCCGGATCTGGCCGCTCTGCTCGGCATCGCGGTCGGCGACCCGGTCTGGCACCTGGAGCGGGTGCTCACCGCGGACGACGAGCGGGTGGGACTGGAGAGCACCTGCATCGCGGTCGCCCGGGTCCCCGAACTCGACCGTGACTTCGACCCCGACTCCTCCTTCTACGCCTATCTGCGGGAGCACATGGGCATCACCTTCGGCGGTGCGACCGAGCGGATCGAGACCGTGTCCGCCACCCCCCGCGAGGCGCTGCTGATCGGCACCCCGCCGGCCCTGCCGATGCTGCTGCTCAACCGGGTCAGCCGCGACCAGCACGGGGAGCCGCTGGAGCGGGTGCGGCTGCTCTACCGCGGTGACCGGTTCAGCTTCACCACGGAACTCCGGCCCGAGGGCTGATCCGGCAGGGAATCCCGGGCCCGAAGTCTGCTGCGCCGAGGAACTTCGGGCCCGATGGCCGCTCCGCACGGGGAATCCCAGGGCCTCCGCCGGATGCCGCGGTGGGCCGTCGCACCCCGTCAATTATCACGGAACGATAACGGGTCTGGTCCATGATTCGGTCGTTGTTCACCTCGGCGTCGCTCAGGGCCCCCCGTCGTTCAAGCTCGCAGATGCACCGTTGCCGATGTGAGAATCATCGTCGTAGGAGCAGGCGTGCTCGGCAGCATGCACGCCTGGCATGCAATCGAACGCGGCCACGAGGTCGTCCACATCGAGCGGGAGACCGAGGCACGCGGTGCGTCCGTCCGCAACTTCGGCCTGGTCTGGGTCAGCGGCCGGGCAGCGGGCGACGAGCTGAGCACCGCCCTGCGCGCCCGTGAGCTGTGGGAAGAGATCGGCGCCCAGGTGCCCGAGCTGGGCTTCCGGCCCAACGGCTCGCTGACCGTCGTCCGCACCCCCGCCGAGCTGGCCGTCGCCCGGGAGACCGCCGACCGGCCGGACGCCGCCGTCCGCGGCTTCGAACTGCTCACCGCGGACGAGGCACGCCGGATCAACCCCGCCCTGCGCGGCGAGTTCCTCGGCGCCCTGTGGTGCGAGCGGGACGGCGCGGTGGAGCCCCGTACCGCGCAGCGCGCCCTCCGCGCCCGCCTGGAGGTCTCCGGCCGCTACACCTTCCTCGGCGGACGCGAGATCCGCGAGGTCGTCGGCGACCGGGCGGTCCGCGACGACCACGGCGAGGTGCACACCGGCGACGCCGTGGTGCTCTGCACCGGCGCCTGGCTCGGCGGCCTGGTCCGCGAACTCGTCCCCGACCTGCCGGTGCGCCGGGTACGGCTGCAGATGATGCAGACCGCCCCGCTCGGCGAGGCCCTGACCACCTCCGTCGCCGACGGCGACAGCTTCCGCTACTACCCCGGCTACGCCGGTGCCGGCCTGGACGCCCTGAACGCCGGCCAGCGGCAGCACCCCACTGCCGCCGAACACCGGATGCAGCTCCTCATGGTGCAGCGCAGGGACGGCGGGCTGACCATCGGCGACACCCACGAGTACGACCAGCCCTTCGGCTTCGACGTGGTCGAGGACCCCTACGAGTACCTGACCGAGGTCGTCGAAGGGATCCTCGGACGCCCGCTGCCGCCGATCCGCCGCCGCTGGGCCGGCGTGTACGCCCAGTGCACCGACACCGGCCGGATCGTCCACCGCCAGCAGGTCCGTGACGGCGTCTGGCTGGTCACCGGCCCCGGCGGACGCGGCATGACCTGCTCGCCGGCCATCGCCGAGACGACCGCAGACACCCTCGGCCTCTGACCCCCTCCGTACCACCACCCGCCCTCACTGCCCCGCACCCAGGGAGCACCGCAATGACCGCACCCCGCCCCGCCGTCCGTCTCGTCGTCCTCGACATGGCCGGCACCACCGTCGCCGACGGCGGCCTGGTCGAGCAGGCCTTCGGCGCCGCCACCGCAACCCTCGGCCTGGAGGCCGGATCCGCCGAGCACGCCCGGATGCTCGACCATGTCCGCGCCACCATGGGCGAGAGCAAGATCTCCGTCTTCCGTCACCTCTTCGGCGACGAGGACACCGCCCAGCGGGCCAACCTCGCCTTCGAGACCGCTTACCACGACCTGATCGACGGCGGCAGCTGCGCCCCGCTGCCCGGGGCCGAGCAGGCCATCGGCGCCCTGCGCGACGGCGGCCTCAAGGTGGCCCTCACCACCGGCTTCTCCCGCTCCACCCAGGACCGCATCCTGGACGCGCTGGGCTGGCAGGGCATCGCCGACCTGACGCTGTGTCCCGCGGACGCCGGCCGTGGCCGCCCCTACCCGGACATGGTGCTCACCGCGCTGCTGCGCACCGCCACCGACGACGTGCGCCAGATCGCGGTCTGCGGGGACACCGGCTACGACATGCTCACCGGTGTCCGCGCGGGAGCCTCCGTCGTGGCCGGCGTCCTCACCGGCGCCCACGACGAGGCACGGCTGCGCACCGACGGCGCCACCCAGGTCCTCGCCTCCGTCGCCGAACTGCCCGGACTGCTGCTCCAGGAGGAACGGTGACGTCCGCGCCCGCCCCGGTCCGGGGGACACCCCAGGGCGCCGAGGCCGGCGCGGTCCGCTCCGGCCTCTCCTTCGAGGACGTCACCGTCGCCTACCACGGCACCACGGTCCTCGACGGTTTCACCCTCGACGTCGCCCCCGGCGAGGTGGTCGCCCTGCTCGGCCCCAGCGGCTCCGGCAAGACCACCGCGCTGCGCACCGCGGCCGGCTTCACCAGCCCGGTGCGCGGCCGGGTGCACATCGGCGGACGCGACGTCACCGACCTGCCGCCCTACCGGCGCGGCATCGGCATGGTGGTGCAGCAGTACGCGCTCTTCCCGCACCTCAGGGTGGAGCAGAACGTCGCCTTCGGCCTCAAGGCCCACAAGGTCCCGAGGGCCGACATCCCCGGCCGGGTCGCCCGCGCCCTGGAGATGACCGGCATGGCCGGCTACGCCCGGCGCTATCCGCGTGAACTCTCCGGCGGCCAGCAGCAGCGGGTGGCCATCGCCCGCGCCCTGGCCATCCGCCCCGACGTACTGCTCCTCGACGAGCCGCTCTCCGCGCTCGACGTCCAGCTGCGCACCGGGATGCTCGCCGAACTGGCCCGGCTCCACCGCGACCTGCCCGACGTCTCCATGCTGTATGTGACGCACGACCAGGTCGAGGCGCTGACCCTGGCCGACCGTATCGCGGTGATGAAGGACGCCCGGCTGGTGGACTGCGGCACCCCGCAGCAGCTCTACCGGCGGCCCCGCGACACCTTCACCGCCTCCTTCGTCGGACAGGCCAATCTGCTCCCGGTCACCACCCTCGCCGAGACCGGCCCCGACGGCGCCCGCGTCGCCCTGGCGGACAACGAGGTGCGGGTCGCCGCCGTGCAGCCGCTCCCCGCCGGGACCGACGCCGTGCTCTGCGTCCGCCCCCATCTGGTCCGCCTCGCGGACGGCGGCGACGGACCCACGCTCCGCGCCACCGTCACCGATGTGCAGTGGCGCGGCTCCGTCCACCGGCTCCATGCCGACCTGGTCACGGGCGGTACGGTCACCGCCGACATCGGTGAACTGCGCACCCCGCCGGTCCCCGGCGACCAGGTGGTGCTCACCTTCGACCCCGAGGACGCGGTGGTGCTCCCGGCCGCCCCGGACGGCGGAGGCAAGAGCGATGACTGACCTCTCGCTCACCGGGTCGGTCAGGGCGGCCGTCCGGATCCGCCGCCCGCGTCGCGTCCCCGGCTGGATCTGGGTGCTGCCGCCGGTCGCCGGGCTCGGCCTGGTCTTCCTCTACCCGCTGGTGCTGGTCGTCCGGCAGTCCTTCACCACGGACGACGGCAGCCGCTCGCTGGCGCCCTGGTCGGACGTCGTCGGCTCGGCCGCCTTCCAGCACGCCCTGGTCACCACCGTGTGGATCGCGGCCGCCTCCACCCTCGGCTGTCTGCTGCTGGGCTTCTTCCTGGCCCTGGTGATCTCCTTCGTGCCGTTCCCCGGCGCACGTCTGGTCGGCCGGTTCATCGATGTCTTCGTCGCCTTCCCGTCCTTCCTCATCACCCTGGCGCTGGTCTTCGTCTACGGCTCCGCCGGCATGGCCAACGGCGCCTGGCACGGACTGACCGGCCAGCAGGGCACCCCGTTCTCCTTCCTCACCACCCCCTGGGGTGTTCTGCTCGCCGAGATCACGTACTTCACCCCGTTCGTGATGCGCCCGCTGCTCGCCGCCTTCTCCCAGGTGGACAGCGCCCAGCTGGAGGCGGCCTCCTCGCTGGGCGCCCGGCCCCTGCGGATCGTCCGGCAGGTGATCCTGCCCGAGGCGCTGCCCTCGCTGGCGGCCGGCGGCAGCCTGGTGCTGGTGATGTGCCTCAATGAGTTCGGCATCGTGCTGTTCACCGGCGCCAAGGACGTCACCACCCTGCCGATGCTGGTCTACAGCCGGGCGATCCTGCAGTCCGACTATCCGGCGGCCTGTGTCGTCGCGGTGGTCAACATCGCCCTCTCGGTGGCGCTCTACGGCCTGTACCGCAGCTGCGTCCCCAGGACCGGCAAGGAAGGCGGTCCCCGTGCTGGTGCATAGCGCGGCCGCCCGCCGCATCCTGTGGGCCGTCTTCTTCCTCCTGGTCCTGCCGCTGTTCGCGCTCCCCTTCCTGGTGGTGCTCACCGCGTCCTTCGCCGACCGGTGGAGCGGCGTGCTGCCCTCCGCCTTCACGGCCGCCCACTACGCCGACATCGGCCATGGCGAGTCCCTGAACTCCCTGCTCACCAGCCTCGTCACGGCGGCCGTCGCCAGCCTCGCGGCGCTGACCTCCGGCACCTGGGCGGCGCTGGCCGCCCGCCGCCTCGGACCGAGGCTGCGCCGGGTGATCGACGGGCTGTTCATGCTGCCGCTCGCGGTGCCCTCGGTGGTCGTCGGCCTGGCCCTGCTGGTCGCCTTCAGCGCCCCGCCGCTGCTGCTCAACGGCACCCGTACCATCGTGATCCTGGCGCACACCGTGCTGGTGACCGCCTTCGCCTACCAGTCGGTACGGGCCGCGGTGGCCCGCCTCGACCCGGCGCTCGAGCAGAGCGCGGCGGGCCTGGGCGCCCGTCCGGCGCGTGTGCTGTGGCGGGTCACCCTGCCGCTGCTGCTGCCCTCGCTGGGCGCCGCCCTGGGCCTGTGCTTCGCCCTGTCGATGGGCGAGCTCAGCGCCACCATGATGCTCTACCCGCCGGACTGGCTGCCGCTGCCGGTACGGATCTTCGCCACCACCGACCGCGGTGCCCTCTTCACCGGCGCGGCGCTGGCCGTGGCCCTGATGGCCAGCACCCTCGTGGTGCTGATCGGCACCGCCCGGCTGCGGACGCGGGCCTCCTACCGCTGACCGCGCCCTGATCCCCTCTTGATCCACCCCCCTGATCCACATCCCCCTCCCACCCCTGCTCCTCTCTCGATCCCCTCTTGCCCCTCTTGTTCCGCCCCCTCAGAACTCGCCCCGTGCGGCGCCGTCGTGCGCCGCGCAGCTCCCAGGAGAGATCACACGCCATGCACGCACGTCTCAAGCCGATCGCCGCCGTCATCGGTGCCCTCGCCCTGTCCGGATCGCTCGCCGCCTGCGGTGGTTCGGGCTCCTCCGCGAAGAGCGACGCCAAGGAGATCACCGTCTACAGCGCCGACGGTCTCAAGGCCGACGACGGCAGCGGTTTCTACGACAAGGTGTTCAAGGACTTCACCGCCCGGACCGGCATCAAGGTCAACTACGTCGAGGGCGGCTCCGGCGAAATGGTCCAGCGCATGGTCCGCGAGAAGTCCAACACGCAGGCCGATGTCGTCGTCACCCTCCCGCCCTTCATCCAGCAGGCCGCGAGCAAGGGCCTGCTGACGTCCTACAAGCCCGCGGGCTGGGACAAGGTCGCGGCGTCGGACAAGGCCCCGAACGGCGACTGGACCTCGGTCATCAACAACTACCTCTGCTTCATCTACAACACCAAGCAGCTCAGCTCCCCGCCGAAGACCTGGAACGACCTGCTGGACGCGAAGTTCAAGAACAAGCTCCAGTACTCCACCCCGGGTGTGGCCGGTGACGGCACCGCCGTGCTGATCAAGGCGATGCACGACTTCGGTGGCATCAAGCCCGCCACCGAGTTCCTGGGCAAGCTCCAGCAGAACAACGTCGGCCCGTCCTCCTCCACCGGCCAGCTGGCCCCGAAGGTCGACAAGGGCGAGCTGCTGGTCGCCAACGGCGATGTGCAGATGAACTACGCCGACATGGCCTCCATGCCCAACCAGGGCATCTTCTTCCCCGCCGACAGCAGCGGCAAGAGGACCACCTTCGCCCTGCCCTACGCGGCGGGACTGGCGAAGAACGCCCCGCACTCGGCCAACGCCAAGAAGTTCCTCGACTTCCTGCTCTCCTCGCAGGTGCAGCAGGAGGCGGCCACCGTCGCCGGCGGCTTCCCGGTCCGCACCGATGTCACGGCCACGGGTGAGAACGCCACGAACCTCAAGAAGATCCTCGACGGGGTCGAGATCTTCACCCCGGACTGGAACGACATCGACACCAACCTCAAGAGCTATGTCAGCGCCTGGCAGGAGGCCACCGGCAGCTGACAACACCCTGACCATCCCGAGGGGGAGCGCGGACACCCCGCGCTCCCCCTCGGGTGATTGTCTCCGGGGCGCCTGCCCGGGCAGAGGCCCGCGCGGATGTACTGGTGACCGGCGGTCCGGACGACCGGCTGGCCTCGCGTGGCCGTCGTCGGTTGCTCCGGGCGGCAGGGGAGGAGACCCGGCAGGTCCGTGAACCGGACGAGGGGCCCCGGGCCGAGGGCGAGAGCGAGCGGCTCACACCCCACCAACTCCGGCACTCCGCGAGCAGGCGGAGCGGGAACCGAAACCGTCGGCGCGGGGAGAGCGGTTCAAGCGGATCGTTCGGCAGCGGCGGCAGCGGTGGCGGATGAGCCCCGGCGGCCGTCGGCCGGTTCCGGAGCGCCGACCCGGGCGACGGCGGCCGTCAGATGCCGCCGCAGCGGGCCGGAGAGCGGCTCCCCGGTCACGGCGGTCACCACGTCCCGAGCCACTCGGTGCAGCTTGGTGTTGGAGTTCTGGGAGGTCGTCACCAGTACCGTCCACGCCTGGTCCCGGCTCAGGCCGAAGGAGGCCATGAGGACCCCGCGGGCCATGTCGATGTCGGGCCTGGTCTGCATGGCGCGTCGGAGCTGGACGACCTCGGTGCTCAGCTCGGTGTCGGTGTCCTCGCCCGGCACCCGCGTTCCCGTGGGCGGGCGGCTCGCCCCCGAGCGGCCGGAGCGGCCGGGGAACAGCCCCCTCGTGCCGGTGGCGTTCAGCAGCTGCTGGGCCATGGGGCTCGTGGCGACCAGGGTGATCGTCTTCCGCTGGGCCAGGGCGCGGCGCCGGGTGCTGAGCAGCACACTGAGAGCGGATCCGTCGCAGTGGGTCACCCCGCTGAGGTCGAGGTCGATGCCGGCGACCGAGTCGCTGACGGCGTGCCGCAGGGCGCGCTCGAGTGTCTGGTCCTCGTCCAGACCGACTGTGCCGGTGACCGTCACGGCCACTCGGTCGCCCTCGGGCCGGGCATCGACCACCAGGCCGCGGGTGGTGCTGTGTACGTCGTGTGCGGGCTCCGGCATGACTGCCCTCTCCGTGGAAACTCGTCCGTAGCCGTGTCTTCAGGTTCGCCCCGGTCGGAGTGACACGTCAAGCAGTACCGGAAATTTGGTTCGTGTTTTTGTATACGTGAATGAGATGTCCTAGGATTCGGCCATGGATGGAGTGCTCGAGCCGCACAATGGATGGACGTTTCTGACCAACCATGCCCGTGTGCTCGCCGTCATCGCGGACAATCGCAACGCCCGCATCCGCGACATCGCGGCGCGCTGCCGTCTCACCGAACGCGCGGTGCAGAAGATCATCGCCGACCTCGAGCGGGGCGGCTATCTCTCCCACACCCGGGAGGGGCGGAGCAACCTCTACCGGATCGACCCGAGCAAGCTGCTGCGTCACCCGGCCGAGGCGGGGGTGACCGTGGCCTCGCTGCTCTCACTGCTGGTCAGGGACGAGGCCGACCGCCACCGGCCGGTCCAGCCGTCCGGGCCGGAGGTCTGAACCACAGCGAGAAGCCAAGCCCCGCCGGCCGTCCTGGCAGACGCCCTGGGCGTGAATCCTCAGACGGTGATGCGCTGGGCCGAGCGAGCCGGAACGGACTGCCTGGGCTACGCGACCCTGCGAAGTCTCCGGGGACCAGAAGGCGCTTGAGGCGCTCGCCTCAAGATCAGGACGTGGCCCAGGTTTCAGTGCGCCAGCCCGGCAGCTCCTTGTCCAGCCACTCCTCGATGGTCCTTCGCCAAGGATCCGAGGGAGCGCTGTCGGCGACGTCGGCCCAGACGTCCTCCGCCATGTCGGGGTCGATGAACAGGCTGTCGAGGTAGGCGTCGAAGTCGTCGGCGACCTTCGTGAAGACATGGTTGCCCAGATACCTCGGCCGGGCGATGGCGTGCACGAACGCATGGATTTGGCCATGAGTGGCCGGGTTCAGGTCCAGGAAGAGGGTGTCGCTGCCGCGGACACGAACAGAGTGTCGCACCCCGCTCCGACAGCCACGAGGCGCGACCTCACCCCTCCGGGCGAGGCCGGGGTCGGCCTGCTGATGCTGATGGCCAAGTCGAGACACAAGACCACGATGTCGCTGACTGTACGTCAGGAGTCCGTCACCGGAACCGCTTGAGCGCCTCGTGTCCGTGAATGCCCTCCGCGGACAGGCCCGCGGCGGCGGGTGGGCGAAGAGCGCACAGTCCGCTCGGGCGCCGCCGCGAGGACGGTGCCCGAGCGGGCCGCGGCCGACAGCCTCGACGGGCCCTGCCGAGCGCTGTGCGGCAGGTGTCAGATCCGCGTGGACAGCGGCACGGAGATCTGCTTCATCCAGCTACGGGTCGCGAAGTCACGCGCCTTGATGACGACGCGGTCGCGGTACACATCCACCTGGAGCCCCTGGTTGAAGGGTCCGGGGACGGTGACCTCGCCGCCCTGCCCGTTGTCGGAGAAGCCGGTCTGCACCGCACCGGTGTTGACGACCGAGAAGCCGTCGAGGTTGGCGGTGCCCGGCACGACCCGGCGCACATACCAGTCGGACAGGGTCAGGTCCCAGTGGGTGTGACCGCTGAAGAGGAACACGTCGCGGTACCGCCCGAGGAGGCCGAGCAGGCGGTCGGGCTGGAGGTAGTCGCTCATATAGATCTTGCTGCGGGTACCGGAGACGGTGTTGGGCAGCGGGTGGTGAGTGATCACCATGACCGGCTTGCGGTGCCGCGTCCAGTACTGCAGGCGGTCCTCCAGCCACCGGAACTGCGCCTCACTGATCCACACTTCGTCCCACAGGGAGCTGTCGTGGTACTTCATGTAGCGCTCGGTGCCGATGGTCAGGACCGGGATGCCGCCGAACGTCGTCTCCGCGTAGATGGTGGAGCGCTCGGCGAAGTTGTAGAAGCTGCGGAAGAGGGATTCCTCGGTGGTGCCGTTGGGCCAGGTGTCCTGGGCGAGGGTGTCCGGGTCGGCCCACTTGGGGACGTAGAACTCGTGGTTGCCGATGGCCCAGGCGATCTCGCGCGGCTTCGGCCCCTGGTCCAGCACCTTCTTCACTTCGGCGTACTCGAAGTCGTATCCGCGCGGGGTGATGTCCCCCGCGACGGCCATGCCCGAGGAGTGCGGGTTGGTGGCCTTGATGTCCTTGAGCGCCGAGGCGAAGTCGCCGAGGTCGCCCTGGATGTCGCTGATGACGTTGAACGTGGTGACAAGCCCGCCGGCGCCGGCGGCCGGTGCGGCCTCGGCGGGCACCTGGGCGAGGCCACCGAGCACGAGGGCTCCGGCGGTCGCGCCGAGCAGGGATCTGCGTTCCACGGTCGTTCCTTTCGGGTGTCGCGCGGGACACGGGACTCAACCCGCGCGATGGACTAGACCCGTTATCAATAAGCGATCAAGCGGGCGTGCGGATGAACGTGATGCGACGTTTTGACCGAAGAGCGCGGTTCAGGGGCGCGCGGAAACCCGGGCAGAGCCCGGCGGATCGCCCCGGCGTTCCGTTCCGTTCCCCCGCCGGATTCAGGGTGCGTCGAGCTGGACGACGATGCCGGTGAGGTCGTTGAGGACGGCCGCGGTGCCCGCCCGTACGGCTTCGGCGCAGCGTCGGGGCGTGAAGGAACGGGCGTCGTAGGCGGTGGAGGTGACCAGGTCCTCGCCCCGGAAGGTCGCGCCGGGCCAGTTGGCCGCCGTGACGTTGTGGGTGGGTTCGGCCAGTTCGGCGCCGAGGACGAGGAACTGCTGCGACAGATGGCTCGCGGAGACGGTGGCGAGGGAATCGATGAGCTCGTCGCCCGCGCTGATGATCAGGTCGGGATGCATGTCCAGGGCACGGACGATGGCGGGGATCGGGTCGGAGGGGGTGTCCGGGGTGACCGTCCTGAGACTCACGTGTTCGGTGCGGGCCCAGTCCTCGACGGCCGTGACCAGCGTCCGGGTAGGCCGGTCGTCGCCGCTGGAGAGCAGGACCACGCGGTAGTCCTTCGGGGGGTGCACGCCGTCCCAGGAGCCGGGCCTCGGTGTGATGGTGGCCTCGGGGGTCGGTGGGGCGGAGGGGTCGGTGAAGCCGTCGCCGAGGGTCCCGACGGGGGAGGGGGCGGGATGCGGCTGCGACCAGGTGTCACTGGAACTGCATCCGGTGGCGAACGCGGCGACCGCGGCGAGTGCGAAGGTCGCGGTGGCTCGGAGCGGGGAGCGCAAGGTGGCCGTCCTCGGGGCGATGGCGGGTGGTGCCCGTTCATCTTGCAATCCCGGTGGCCGTGGTGTTGAGGGGGAGGGGGCGGTGGCGGGGCTTGTTATTCCATGGTTCGCCGGTGGGCCGGAACGTGTTCATCCATGGCCTGCACGGTGCAGTGGCGACTGAAGGAGCCACATGTCACCACGCGTTCGCCGCGCCGTTGTCCTCGTCACAGCGGCGCTGATTGTTTTTCTGGGGGTCGGGCAGCCCGCGTCCGCCCACGGGTTCACCTCGACCGCCTATGTTCATGTCACCGGCGGCGAACGGGGCCAGATCCGGACCAGGCTGGAGCTGGAGTACGACTTGCTCGTGGTGTCCGCCGCGGACGCCGAGGGCGACGATCCCCTGTTCCAGGCGGGGACCGCCGCCTTCGAGGACGGCGACGCGGACGAACAGGCGGCGGCACTCGACGCGCACCGGAAGGCGGCTGTCGGCTATGTCACCAAGCGCTTCTCGGTGATGTCGAAGGGCGCCCCGTGCAAGCCGGCGCAGGCCGGGGACTTCACGATGGGCTGGCAGGAGGGCGTGCCCTACACGGTGCTGACGCTGGACTGGGACTGCTCTCGGGGCGACAGCCATGAGGTGCGCAGTGAGCTGTTCCCCGGCACCGAGGGCTATGTGAGGGACACCAAGACGATCGTCACCTATGAGCTGGAGGGCGTCTCGGGCAGCGCGGCGCTGGACGCCGCCCATCCGTCCTTCTCGATCAGCCAGTCCTGGTTTGAGCGGTTCTGGGAGTTCTTCCGTCTGGGAGCCGAGCATCTGCTGACCGGGATCGACCACATCCTCTTCCTGCTGGCGCTCATCGTGGGGTCGCGGCGGCTCAGGGAGATCGTGCTGGCGGCCACCAGCTTCACGCTGGCGCACTCGGTGACCTTCATGCTGGCTGCTCTCGGTGTGGTCGATGTGCCCGGCAGAGTGGTGGAGCCAGTGATCGCCCTGTCCATCGCGGTGGTCGCGGGCTGGTATCTGTGGCGGATCTGGCGGCGCGGCGACCATGCCACCGACCTCGTCGCGGCGGGGCGCGGTCACTTCAGCCTGGACCGGGCGGGCTGGGTCCGGCTGGGGGTCGTGTTCTGTTTCGGTCTGGTGCACGGACTGGGCTTCGCGGGTGCGCTGGGCATCGACGCGGCGTGGTCATGGACCCTGCTGTGGTCCCTGTTGGTGTTCAACGTCGGCATCGAGGCGGTGCAACTGGGCATCATCGCCGTGGTCTTCCCCCTGCTGGTCCTGGTGCGCCGGCGTGCGCCGAGGGCCGGACTGTGGGTCTCGGGAGTGATCTGTGCCGGTGTGTCCGTGATGGGGCTGTTGTGGTGTGTGCAGCGGCTGCTGGAGTCCTGAGAAGGTCTCAACTCTCCTGGGAAGTTCAGCTGGTCCCAACAACGCATTGGTGATCGGTTAACCGAGTGAGGAGAACTTGTGGCTCTCCATTCCATGCACTTCGGTGCGTCAAAGGGAAACGAGACCTGATGAACGACAGACCCTCCTCACAGGCCCGCGGGCCTGTGCGGCGTCGCGTGGCCACCGGGGCCGGCGCGGCATTCCTGGGCCTCACCGTGGCTCTGGGCGGCGGCCTCGCGTCGCCCGCCGGTGCCGCCGAGACTTCGACGCTCACCGGCATCATCCTCGGTGTGGGCGCCAACGAGTCCCAGCGCACGGTGACCTGGTACTCCTCGGCCGACACCGCCCAGAAGGTCCAGCTCGCCCCCACGGCGCAGCTGGTCAACGGGGAGTTCCCGGCCGGCGCGGCCACCTTCGACGCGATCGGCGGCGAGAACATCGCCACCAGCGGCGGCTACAACCGCCACGCGACGCTGACCGGCCTGAAGGAGCACACGCAGTACTCGTACCGCGTCGGCTCCGAGGGCAACTGGTCCTCGGCGTACTCCTTCAAGACGCAGGACTTCGAAGGCGACTACGACTTCCTGTTCTTCGGTGACCCGCAGATCGGCTCCTCCGGCAATGTCGCGCAGGACCAGGCCGGTTGGCAGGACACCCTGGACGTCGCCCTGAAGGCCAACCCCAACACCGAACTGCTGGTGTCGGGTGGCGACCAGGTCGAGACCGCCAACACCGAGTCGCAGTGGGACGCCTTCCTGGCGCCCGACAAGCTGCGTCAGTACCCGTGGGCCGCCACCATCGGCAACCACGACGTCGGTGGCAAGGCGTACGAGCAGCACATGTTCACCCCGAACACGGACCGCTCCGCGTCGCTGTACCAGAACGGCAACCCGGCCTCCAACACGTCGGGCGGCGACTACTGGTACATCTACAAGGATGTGCTGTTCATCGACATCAACAGCAACAGCTACGCCAACCCCGCCGACGGCAACGGTGGTGACGCGGCCCACATCAAGTACATCACCGACGTCATCAACAAGCACGGCTCCGAGGCGAAGTGGAAGGTGCTCAACATGCACCACGCCATGTACTCGCCGGCGAGCCACGCCAAGGACTCCGACCTCAAGTCGCGTCGTGGCGACCTGCCGGAGACCTTCTCCAAGCTCGGCATCGACCTGGTTCTGGCGGGCCACGACCACGCCTACTCGCGCAGCTACGTGCTGAAGAACGGCGAGAAGCAGAACAAGGACGAGCAGCCCGGTGCCGCCAACGTCTACCCGGGCCCCGGCGGCGTCGTCTACGTGACCGGCAACTCGGCCTCCGGGTCGAAGTACTACGCCATCACGAGCCCGGACAACTCCGGTACCACCGGTACCGGCATGGGCGCGGACCCGTTGAACCCGAAGAACTACTGGTTCAACTCGGCCGAGAACCAGGAGAACAAGCGCTCCTACGTCAAGGTCGAGGTCCGCAACGACCAGCTGGTCGTCAAGAACGTCCGCAGCGAGGCCAGCCCCTCCGGTGCGGTCGGCTCGGTCATCGACGACGTGACGGTGCACCCGTACCACGGTGACGGTCAGCAGCTGCAGGTCAACGTTCCGGACGCGCCCGCGGGCGAGTTCGGCTGGACCATCGACGGCTACAACGGCCTGGTGGACCTGGGTACCGCCAAGGACCACGACGGCGACTACTTCCAGGCGGACGGCCGGATCAACCCGATCCTGGTCTCCGACAACCGCCGGTCGCTGGCTCCCTGGTCGATCTCGGCCAGCGTCGGTGACTTCAAGGACGCCGACAAGACGTTCTCCGGTGCCTACCTGGGCTGGACGCCGAACGTCCTGGAGGACGGCGCCGGTGCCAAGGCCAGCGGGGTGGTGGCCTCCGGCTACGACGACCACGGCGCGGGTCTGTCCGTCTCGCGCGGACTGGGCTGGGCCGACCAGGGTCACCCCAAGGGCAAGGCCAAGCTGGGCGCCGACCTGGATCTGAAGATCCCGGGCAGCGTCAACAAGGGCGCCTACCGCGCCACCCTGACGATCACTGCGCTGAGCAGCTGACCGGCAGAACCGTTTCACCGGCGGGGGTGGGCACCTTCCGGCGCCCGCCCCCGCCGTTCGTTCCGCCCCGCTCCTTCGGCTCCGTATCCGCCGCCCGTTCCGCACCCGCCCCAGACCGCCCGAGGACCCCGATGAACGCGCCCCCGACACGCCGCAGCACCACCGCGGCCGCTCTCGTCCGTACCGTCGCCCTGGCCCTGCTCGCGGCCCTGGCGCTCACCGGGCTGTGCGCCGGCCCCGTCGCGGCCGCCGACGGTGACGTCACCTGGACGGTCCGGACCGCCCCCAACGCCTATGGCACGGCGCGGTCGAGCTTCAGCCACGGCATCAACCCCGGCGGACAGATCAAGGACGCCATGATCGTCGCCAACCGTGGCACCTCCCCGCTGACCCTCGCCGTCTACGCCGCCGACGGCTACACGACCGACGCGGGCCAGCTCGACCTGCTCACCAAGGACAAGAAGTCCCGCGCCGTGGGCGCCTGGGTCCACGCGGACCGCGACAGCATCGTGGTCCGGCCCGGCAAGGCCGTCACGGTCCCCTTCACGATCAGCGTCCCGGACAACGCCACCCCCGGTGACCATGTGGGCGGCATTCTCACCTCCCTGAAGCAGTCCGACGACGCCGAGGGCATCAATGTGGACCGGCGCCTCGGCATCCGGATCAAGCTCCGGGTCAGCGGTGAACTCAAGCCGAAACTCGCGGTCGAGGACCTGCACGTCGACTACGACGGCTCGTTCAACCCCTTCGCCAAGGGCGACGCGACCGTCACCTACACCGTCCACAACACCGGCAACACCGTCCTGTCGGCCCAGCAGAAGGCCTCGCTCTCCGGCCCGTTCGGATGGCTGCGCACCGAGGCGGGCGCCATCGCCGCGCCGCCGGAACTGCTGCCGGGTGAGCGCTGGAAGGTGACGGTCCCCGTGCACGGGGTGGCGCCCGCCGTCGTCCTGTCCGCGACCACGACCCTCACCCCGCTGCTCACCGACGCCTCGGGCTCCACCACCTCGCTCAAACCCGTCGAGGCCACGGCACACGGCTGGGCCGTTCCCTGGACGCTGCTGCTGTTCCTCGTCCTCCTGATCGCCGCCGCCGTCGGGGCGTTCCTGCTCTCCCGCCGCAACCGCGCGCGGCGGGCGCTGCGCGAGGACGCCCGGGTGCGGGACGCGGTCGAGGAGGCGCTGCGCGAGCACACGCCGCAGCGGGACTGACCGGGCGCGTCCCGGGGCCCCGACAGGCACCGTTCACCCCGTCGCGACGCCCGGCACGACAACACCCGGTGCGAGGCCGGCATCCGCACGGGGCCCGCGCCCGCGCCGGGGCGTCAGGCCGGCCTGTCCGGGTCGGTGTTCCTGAGGGCGAGCACGGCGACATCGTCGTGGTAGCCGGTCTGCAGCCGGACCAGCAGGCTGTCGCAGAAGGAGTCCAGGGGTGAGGAGGCCAGGGCGCCCGCATGCTGGCGCAGCCGGGTCAGACCACGGCCGATGTCCTCGCCGGGGCGCTCGATCAGCCCGTCGGTGTACAGCAGCACGGTGGCGCCGGGCTCCACGACGATCCTCGCGTCCGTCCTGGCGGGACACGGGTCCAGACCGAGGATCGGGGCGTGTCCGTCCTCCAGCAGCCGGGTGGTGCCGTCCGGCAGCATGAGCAGGGGCGGCGGGTGTCCGGCGTTGGTCCAGGACAGTGGGCGCCCGGCGTCCGTCGGGGCGTGGAGCTGGGCGATGACGGCCGTCACCAGCTCGACGGAGGTCATGCCCTGCATGACGCGGTCCAGCCGGCACATCACCCCGGCAGGGGGATCCCCGCTGTCGTAGGCCAGGGCCCGCAGCATGTTGCGCAGCTGCCCCATGCGGACCGCCGCCGTGAGGTCGTGGCCCATGACATCGCCGATCACCAGCATGGTCGACCCGTCGGGCAGCGCGAAGGCGTCGTACCAGTCCCCGCCGACCTCGGCCCCCGCCCGGGCCGGGGCGTACCGGGCGGCCAACTGGAGGCCCGGGAGGCCGCGCAGGTTCGGCAGCAGGGAGCGCTGGAGCTGTTCGGCGGTGTTGCGCTGGAAGGCGTACAGCCGGGCGTTCTCCACCGCCAGCCCGGCACGGCGGCCGAGGTCGGCGGCAAGTTGCCGGTCCTCCTCCTCGAAGGGCGCCCCGGGGGAGCGGATCAGGGTGAGCGCCCCCAGGGTCTCGCTGCGGGCCCGCAACGGGACCACGAGAACGCATCCGGCGTCCAGCACACGGTACAGACGCCGCTGGACGGCACCCAGTGATCCCGGCTCCCGCGAGCGCGCCGGGTCCTCGAGAGTCATGGGACCCGCACCGCGCAGGACCCGGGACAGCGGGTCGGCCGAGTCCCCGAGCCCGGGCATCGGCCCCTCGGCCAGCGCGCGGACGGCGCGGTCCGGGTCGCGGTGCGTGACCGCGATGCGCCGCACCCGGTCCCCGTCCAGGAGGTCCACCACACAGGCGTCGGCGAACTGCGGCACCAGGCGCTGGGACATCCGGCGCAGGGCGTCCTCGGCGTCGAGATCCAGGCTGCCGGCCAGGGCGACGCTGATGTCGGCCAGCAGGCGCAGCCTCGAGGGTCCCCCGGAGAGATCGGGACCGGCCCCGGAGCGTGCGTGGTTCATCGCCCCGGCCCCGATCCCGGAGCACATGGGCACCGGGCCGTCGCACCGCGCCGGGGCGTCCTGGACGCGGTCCGCCGGCCGATGCGGCCCTGTACAGCCTCGGTCATCACATCACTCTCCGCATACACCGCTCGCTGCCCCGGCCCGGCCGGAGACCCATCGGCACCTCCAGTGTGATCCGACGATCCCTCCCGGGGCGCGGCGTACACGAGCGGCGTGCACGACGGACCTGCCCGCGCGTTCTCCGGCGCCCCGGCAACCGGCACCGCCGCCATGTGCACGGATGGCGGAACTCGCACGGATGGCGGAACCAGGGGGGCGCGGAGCACCATGGAGGTGGGCGATGAGGCTCGCCCTCGACCGCACATCCCGTGCTGATGGCCTCTGCTGCCGGACGGTCGCCGATAGGCCCGTCCACAGGCCGTTTCCCCGAGCCGGGAGGTGCGGTCCTTGTACCGCGACGTCGTCGAAGAAGTCGTCGAAGAACCCGCCCGCGCACCGCGCCCGGTGGACTGACCCGGACGGTGCCGGTCCGGTGGGCGGCAAGGAGCACGGCGAAGGGCCCGCGGCAGGGCGGTGGCCCGCTGCCCCGGCCGGCGGCACGGCAGCGCGGTTCGTCCTGCTCATCGGCGTCGTCAGCCTGTTCTCCGACATGGCCCACGAAGGCGCCCGCGGCATCACAGGCCCCTTCCTCGGCTCCCTCGGCGCCGGCGGGCTGATCGTCGCGACGGTCGCCGGCGGCGGTGAACTCCTCGGCTACGCCCTGCGGTTCGTCTTCGGCCGGCTCGCGGACCGCACCGGCCGCTACTGGCTGATCACGGCCGTCGGCTACACCGTGCAGATGGTCGTGGTGCCGCTGCTGGCACTGGCCGGGAACTGGCCGGTCGCGGCCCTGCTGATGATCGCCGAACGCAGCGGCCGTGCGCTGCGCAACCCGGCGCGGGACGCGATGCTCGCCCACGCCACCGCCGAGCTGGGGCGCGGCCGCGTGTACGGCGTACGGGAGGCGCTGGACGCGGCCGGGGCGACGGCCGGGCCGCTGGTCGTGGCCGGAGTGCTGTCCCTGCACGGCGGCTACCGAGGGGGTTTCGCCGTGCTCGCCGTCCCGGCCGTCCTCACGCTGCTGGTGCTGGCGAGAGCCCGGCACACCTGTCCCCGGCCCGCGGATCTGGACGTCGAGCAGAGCGTCCCCGGCCCCCGGGGCACATCGCGGGCCTTCTGGATCTATCTGGCGGCCATGGGGCTGATCGCGGCTGCCTACGCGGACTACCCGCTGATCGCCTACCACTTCGGCAGGGACCGGGTGATGCCCGAGGCCTGGATCCCGGTGCTGTACGCGGTGGCCATGGCCGGCGAGGCGGTCGCGGCGCTGCTGCTCGGCCGTCTCTTCGACCGGTGGGGCCTGAGGACGGTGGCGGGCGCGACCCTGCTCACCGCGTGCTTCCCGCCGCTGGTCTTCCTCGGCGGCGTCCGCCTCGCGGTCGTCGGTGTGCTGCTGTGGGGTCTGGGCGCGGCCGCCCAGGAGTCCATCGTGAAGGCCGCGGTCACCGGCATGGTCGCCGCCGACCGCCGGGCCTCGGCCTTCGGCTTGTTCGACACCGGTTTCGGGGTGTGCTGGTTCGCCGGCAGCCTTGCGCTGGGGGCGCTCTACGACCGCTCCGCGATCGGCCTGGTGATCTTCTCGGTCGTGCTGCAGCTGGTCGCCGTACCTCTGTTGCTGGCCGTGCGGGGCGCACCAAAGCGGCGCCGGAACCGCTGGCGGGACCGGCTCCTGAGGAGCACCCTGGAGGGGAGTGGGCGATGAGGCTCGCCCTCGACCGCACATCCCGTGCTGATGGCCTCTGGGAGCGACAGCCGCTGTCCGGCGGCCCGGCTGTGGAGGCACCGCGGATGTACGTGTACACGATGCGCAAGGCCCGTATGGCCCACGGCGACAAGACCGTCCTCGACGATGTCACCCTCGCCCTCCTGCCCGGCGCCAAGATCGGCGTGGTGGGTCCCAACGGCATGGGCAAGTCCACCGTCCTGCGGATCATGGCGGGGCTGGAGCGGCCGACCGAAGGGGACGCCTTCCCAGCGCCCGGCATCGGCATCGGGATCCTGGAGCAGGAGCCCCGGCTCGACGACTCGACCAGTGTCCAGGGCAATGTCGAACAGGGCGCCGCGGAGATCCGGAGCATGCTGCGCCGCTACGCGGAGGTCACCGCGCGTCTCGGTGACGGCGACGGCGAGCAGACGCAGGAACTGCTGGACGAACTCGGCTCGCTGCAGGAGACCCTGGACCACGCCGAAGCCTGGGACCTGGACTCCCGCCTGGAACAGGCCATGGACGCCCTGCGCTGCCCGCCGCCCGACACCCCCGTGACGGAACTCTCGGGCGGCGAACGACGACGGGTCGCCCTGTGCCGGCTGCTGCTGTCCCAGCCGGACCTCCTGCTGCTGGACGAGCCCACCAACCACCTGGACGCCGAGTCCGTGGCCTGGCTGGAACAGCATCTGGCCGACTACCCCGGCACGGTGGTCGCGGTCACCCACGACCGGTACTTCCTGGACCATGTCGCCCGGCGGATCCTGGAGATCGACCGCGGGCACGCCTATGCCTACGAGGGCAACTACTCCACCTATCTGGCGACCAAGGCGGCCCGGCTGCGGGTGGAGGGCCGCAAGGACGCCAAACGGCAGAAGCGGCTGGCGGAGGAGCTGGCCTGGGTGCGCTCCGGCGCCAAGGGCCGTCAGGCCAGGTCCAAGGCACGGGTGCAGCGCTACGAGGACCTGGCGGCCGAGGCCGCCGAGCGGCGGAAGCTGGACTTCGAGGAGATCCAGATCCCTCCGGGCCCGCGCCTGGGCAGCCTGGTCCTGGAGGCCGGCCGGCTCACCAAGGGCCACGGCGACCGGCTCCTGATGGAGGATCTGTCGTTCTCCCTGCCCCGGGGCGGCATCGTCGGCGTCCTCGGCCCCAACGGCGTCGGCAAGACCACCCTGTTCCGGATGATCGTCGGCGAGGAACAGCCCGACGCGGGCACCCTGCGGCTCGGCGACACCGTCCGGATCTCCTACGCCGACCAGAACCGCGCCGGGCTGGATCCCGCCCGGTCCGTGTGGGAGGCGGTCTCCGGCGGCCGGAACGTCCTGCGCATCGGGGACGTCGAGATGCCCTCGCGGGCCTATGTCGCCGGCTTCGGCTTCAAGGGCGCCGACCAGCAGAAGCCCGTCGGTGTGATGTCCGGCGGCGAACGCAACCGTCTCAATCTGGCCCTGACCCTGAAGCAGGGCGGCAACCTTCTGCTGCTGGACGAGCCGACCAACGACCTGGACGTGGAGACGCTGGCCTCACTGGAGAGCGCGCTGCTCGACTTCCCCGGCTGCGCCGTGATCACCGCGCACGACCGGTGGTTCCTGGACCGGGTCGCCACCCACATCCTGGCCTGGGAGGGCGACGCCCACTGGTTCTGGTTCGAGGGCAACTTCGCCGACTACGAGGCCAACAAGATCGAGCGGCTGGGCGTCGAGGCGGCCCGGCCGCACCGGGTCACCCACCGTCGGCTGGTCCGTGGCTGACCGCCAGGACAGGAGGCCGCGCCATGACACACCTCGACCACGATGCGGTGGCGGCGGTCCGTGTCGCCCAGCTCACCGTCATCAACGCCAAGTGGCACATCCTGGAGGAACAGGCCCTCCGACGGCTCGCCCCGCTGCGCGGCCTGGCCTGCACCCCGCTGTTCCCCGGCCACCCGGTCATCCAAGTCGTCGCCTGCGGCGGGCGGTTGCTCGGCCGGGCCCGACGGCATCACAGCGGCCGTACCACGAGTTGGATCGCCGTCCCCGCCGGCACCGCCCGCGAGATCGGCGCGTACCGCACCCTGCACGGCGCCGTCCGTGCGCTGGCCCGGCACGCCGGCACATCCCGCCACCGGGTCACCGAGACCCCCGCCCCACGGGCGCGGCCGGAACCGGCCGGACCGCGCGCGGGACCCGGCCGGGTGGGCCGCCAGGGACACGGCTGAGGTCTCGGCGCCAGGACAGACCGGAACGCCGCGGAGCACCGCCGTCACACCGAGGAGAATCATGTCTTTGCGGATCAGCCACCTGCACGCCGTGGAGATCCTCGACTCCCGGGCCCGCCCGACCCTCGCCGTCACCCTCACCACCGACGACGGAACCCGGGTACACGCCGGTGTGCCCTCCGGGGCGTCCACCGGTACCCGGGAAGCCGTCGAACTGCGGGACGGGGACCGGGGCCGCTACCACGGCCAGGGCGTTCTGGCGGCGGTCGGCCATGTCAACGGCGAGATCGCCCGGGCCCTCACCGGCCGCGCGTTCGCCTCGGCCGCCGACGTCGACCGGGCCCTGATCGAGCTGGACGGCACCGGGACCAAGGCCCGGCTCGGCGCCAATGCCGTCGTCGGCGTCTCGCTCGCCGTCGCACGCGCCGAGGCCGCCCTCGCCGGACGGCCGCTGTGGGCGCACCTCGCCCGGATCGCGGGCACCGAACCCCGCCTGCCCGTACCGCACTTCAATGTCGTCAACGGCGGCGTCCACGCCCCGGGCGACCTCGACTTCCAGGAGTTCATGCTCGCCCCGCTGGGCGCCCCCGGCCTGCCCGAGGCGGTCCGTGCCGGAGCCGAGATCTACACCGGGCTCAAGGCCCTTCTGTCCGCGGGCGGTCACACCACCGGCCTCGGCGACGAGGGCGGCTTCGCCCCGGCGGTCGACCGCCCCGAGAAGGTCCTGGAGCTCCTGGTGGAGGCGATCGACGCCGCCGGGTACCGGCCCGGCCGCGACGGTGTCGCCCTCGCCCTGGACCCCGCGGCCGGTGAGTTCCGTGCCGGTGACCGCTATCGGGTGGCGGGGGAGGAGCTGACCAGCGATCAGCTGATCGACCGCTATGAGGAGATCGTCGAGCGTTTCCCGGTGTGGTCGATCGAGGACGGCCTGGCCGAGGACGACTGGGACGGCTGGGTCCGCCTGACCGACCGCCTCGGCGACCGCGTGCAGGTGATGGGCGACGACATCTTCGTCACCGACCCGGCCGTCATCACGGAGGCGATCGACAGAAGGGTCGGCAACTCCGCCCTGATCAAGGTGAATCAGATCGGAACCGTCACCGAGACCCTGGAGGCGTTGCGCGTCTGCCGCGAGGCCGGCTACGCCCGGATGGTCTCCCACCGCTCCGGCGAGACCGAGGACGCCTTCATCGCCGATCTGGCCGTCGGCACGGGCTGCGGCCAGATCAAGTCCGGTGCGCCCGCCCGCGGGGAACGCGTCGCCAAGTACAACCGGCTCATCGAGATCGGTGAGGAGGACCGGGCGCTGCCCTTCGGCCTCACCACCGGCTGAGCCCCGTTCCGGCCGGGTGTTCATGGGGTGTGTTCGGTGCCGGGCCGGGTGGGGGTGGTGGGGTCGGTCTCGACGGGGATGAGAGGGCCGTTGGTCGTGATGATGGAGGTGAGGGGGTAGACGGGGCCGCCGGTGTTGCCGAGGGCGAGCAGCGGGGTGTCGTCCTGCTGGCGCTGACCGAGATAGAGCCATGTCTGGCCGTGGCGGTCGAGGTGGGCGCGGGCGAGGTCGTAGACACGGCCTGCCAGGTGGAACGGTTCGCGGGCGGCCTCTGCGGCTTCGTCGAGGAGGCGGGGGACCTCGTGACCGGTGAGGTGGACGTCGACGCCGTCGATGTGTCCGGTGGCGGTCTGGGCGTCTCCGGTGCGCACGGTGGGTGTGGCGAGCGGGGCACCGATCAGGGCCAGCCAGTATTCCCAGTCGCTGAGCGAGAAGGCGCGGATATGGACGGCGATGTGGTCGTGGTCCGGGACGATCTGCAGCACTTCGAGCCGGCCGGCACTGCCGGCCTGCAGCATGGCCGCCGCGGCCACCGCCCTGACCTGTCTGTCGCCGGCGGTGCGCGGGTCGTCCGCAGCGGCGGTCCGGGCGGCCGGGTCGATCATGCCGGACTGCCGGGCCGGGGGCACCGTGACCGGTACGTCCGCCACTCCGCGCGGGGCGGCGTCGGACGGGGCGTTCGTGTCGTGGAATGCCGGGCCCGCGAAGGTGTCGGCGGCCCCGTGGGCGTCCCGGATGTCCTGAACCGCCTCGGGGAGGCTGTGCGGTGTCTGATGCTGTTCCTGCAGCCGTCTGAGGGCCTGGGCGCCGCCGGTCTCCACCAGCCGCCCGTGGGCGTGCAGGCCGGCGATGAACTGGCGGGCCAACTGGGTGAGCCGTTCGGTCAGTTCACGCTCGATGTCGGCCTCGGCGCGGTCTTCGGGGGTGGCCGTCATGCCGCCGCCCCCGTGTAGACCTTGCGGAGGGAGTCGAGCGCGCGCCACTGGAGGGTCTTGACGGCGGCGTCGGTGGTGCCCATGGTGCGGGCGGTCTCGCTGATGGACAGCTCACCCAGGAACCGCAGCCGGATGACCGCCTGCTGACGGGGCGTGATCTCGGACAGGGCATCGAGCAGGTCGGCCAGGGTGAGGGCGGACAGGGCGGTGTCCTCGGCGGTGTTCGCCGGGACCGCCCAGGCGTCCTGCACACAGGTGATCTGGTCGACGAAGGTCAGACGCCGTGTCGCGGCGACTTTGAAATGGTCGGCGACCACATTGCGGGCGATCGTGCACAGCCAGGCACGGATCGGCGTACCCGTCCACCTGAAGGTGCCGATCTTGGCCCACGCCTTGACGAAGACATCGGCGGTGAGATCCTCGGCCAGTGCCGGATTCGACCTGACGCGGTGACCGACGAATGCGGCGATCATGTCGTAGTGCATCCGGTACAGCTCGCCGAATGCCTCCCGATCGCCTTGCTGGGCGCGGGTGATGAGGGCCGGTTCCCTCGTGGTGGGGCCGCTGGACACGGCCTGAGCCTCAGAGATCAAGGCCTGCTCCCGATCGTGAGTGGATGAAAGATGGTGGGCTGGTGTGTGGTGGGATCGCCGTGGTCCGCGGCCCGGTCCGGGGGTCTTCCGGGCTGTCAGCGCCGTGCACGCCCCCGCCCGGCTCCGGCCGCCGCCGGCCGTGGGCGCGGGACGACGGTCGGCCGCACGGTCAGCGGGTCGTCGTAGACGAGCATGTCGAGCTGGAGCTGGTAGGCGTCGCGCAGCGTCCACAGCGTGGCCAGGCTCGGCTGTTTCGTCCCGGCGGCGAGCCGGTGGAGCGTCGACCTGCTGATACCGGTGCGCTGCGCCACGTCGGCGACACTCTCGTCACCGAACTCCCTGGCCTTTACCAGGAGCTTGGCCATGTGGAGGCGGAGCATGGTCAGGGGACCCCCTCAGCGACTTGCATCCGTACGGCTGACCCGCACGCACGCAACGTATGGAAGTTGCCAGACTGAAGTGACGCAAGGGTATTTTGATTCGCACACAGGTACGAGATCGACCACTTGGCCTGCGGGTATGTCGATCTAGGCCCTTGACCTGCAAAGGTGCACGCATGCAACTAGTTTGTTGGTGCATGCATGCGCGCTACCCTCCGGGCATGCGGAGCTTGGAAGATTCACACCACGGGACCCGGGGCAGTCGGCAGGCGCAGGCGCGGCGGGTCGGCGCGTATCTCACCGCGGTCGCGATCGCGGCGGGGTACGACGTCCGCCGGCGGCAGGGCGGCCGGGCGCAACTGGCGGCCGTCACCGGGCTGAGCCTGGCCACCGTCTGCCGGACGCTGGACGGAAAGACCCTGCCGCTGCCCTCACAGCTGACGAAGTGGGCGGCGGGCCTCAACCTCGACCATCGAGTGATGTTGTTGGAGAGCGGCTTCATCCCGGAACAGCAGCAACTCCACCTCGCTGGGCGGGAGGTCGCCGCGGCGGCGCTCTCCCCGGACGAGGCCATGAACGCGTGGGGGATCACCGATCCCATCATCCGCCGGACACTGAACGGGACCATCGTCCATGCGATCAGGCTCCAGGAGGAACTCGACGCGGACGGCGGGCGGGAGGCCGCCTTGCGGGGCTGAGGTGAACCGGCGCGTTCACGTTCACCGGGACGTGTTACGGATATCCTCCCACCGTGCCAGGATCAGCGAGGTGCAAATAGTGCGCTGACGAGAGGGGGGAGCAGGTGCTCGTCGTACGAGGGACTTCGGTGATCGCTGTCGTCCGTGGCAGTACCGGTGAGCCGGTGATTTTACTTCCCGGTGACCCGCACCAGGAAGTACCCGAGGCAACGCTGACCGATATCATCAGGGCTGCCGCCGCCGTTCTCAGTGCGGCCGAACTCCGGACCGTCAGCAGGGCCATCACTGCTTTGGCGACGGACCAGGTGGATTTCTGTGTCGCGATCGGGGAAACCGTCTTGACGGTCTATCGGCTGACGGCCGGTTGAGTTCCGGTGAAAAGGGTGCGGGAGTCTGTCGGCGATGGGGGTCCCGGCAGCGGTGTCTTTCCAGCGCGCCGCCCGCCGTCGGAAAACCGACGGCGGGCGGCACTGTTTTTCTGAAGTGGACTAGCGACGCTCAGCGGCGCCCGTAGGGGTAGCAGTCCCACCGGTACGAGTGGTGGTTGTGGTGCCGGTGCCGGTCCCACCCGTGGTGCCGGTCGCAGTAGCGCAGCCGGTAGCCGCCCGGGTGCCGGTGGTCGCGGTATCGCCCCACCTCACCGTGGCGGTGGTGGGAGGGGCCGTGGTCGCGATCGAACGAGGGCGCGGCCGGCGCCATGGCGGCCGGGCTGTGCATCGGGGCGGCGATCGCCTCTGCTGAGACGGGCACCACGACGGTCCCGGCTGTCAGAAGCGCAACCGCCACTGCCTTGGCAATGGTCTTCAACTTGATCTCCTTTCGAACAGCAGGAATTCGATCTTTCCTGCCGTTGGATCCGACATTACCCCGAACTTCGTGCGCTCCAGCGAGAAGTGATGTGCACTCAGGCCTTCCGGCCGGCCGGGGTGACCTTTGAAAGCAACAGCTCAGCGGCCTTTCCGGGCAAGCCTGAAGCGGCGCATCTCTCGTGTCCGAAACACTCGTTAAGGCGAATTGCGGGATGTGTCGGCTCGGGTTGTGGGGCCGGTTCGCGGCATGGTGAAAATGTCCTCTCCCCGGCGAATCCCTGTCCTGGAAAGCCCCGTATTTTCTGGAGTCTGAAATTGCGTCAGATGTCCCGCCGCCTGCTGCTTCACGGCCGGGCGACAGGTGATATCCGCCAGTGGTTTGCCCTGGCTTTTAAGGAGAAATTTCCCTGACCGGCCGGTCGTGCCGGCCCCGCTCTCATGCCTGAGGGGGCGTCAGCCTGGCAGAAGTGAACGGCAGTACGCTTCTGGACACATGTCGGATATAGACGGTTTGCGTTTGCCCTTCCGGTTCGACTACCGTCCGGAGCCTCCGGACGAACTGTTCGGAGACTCCGGACGGTGGGGTCGGCGTAGGGCCGCTGGTTTCCCGGTGGTTCCGCCGTGTCCCGCTCCTCGGCCTGGTCTCCGCATGACCCGGCTGCACGGAGCGGACCCCCCTCGTCCGGACCCTGCGGCGCGCTCGTGCGGACGACTCGCTGTGCACCGTCGCCGGCATACGCCGACAGGCGCGAAGCAAGGCCGAACGGCGGCCGAACGGCATGTTCCCGCCGTGCCCGACAGGCTCTTGTTTCGCTCACACAACACTGCAACGAATGAAAGGTGTTCCCATGAACATGGACCAGCTCGAGGCCGAGACCGCGGAACTGCTGCCCGGGCGCGAGGCGCTGGGGAAGTTCTCGTTCAACTTCACCAAGATGAGCAACATCACCAAGAAGACCGCCCACGTGGACGCCCACAATGAGTCGGCCGCGCTCAACCAGTGCTCGCCGTACGCTGTCGCCCAGTCCGAGGCCTCCCAGGCCATCAGCGTTCAGCAGTAACACGCAGGCGCCGCAGGGTCAGGTCGGCGGACCTGGCCCTGCTCCCTGTCTCCGCCGGGCCCCCGCGGCACGTCCGCTCCCGCTTCGTGGTGATGCGGCGTACGGCCGTCCGTCCTGACGGGAGGCCTGGCAGCCCCCGTCGTGCGCCCTGTCCCGTGACCGCGCCGGGCGGCCCCCGGGATCGAACGGCAACACTCAACGGCCGCCGGGAACGCGCACCTTCACAACAACGCGAGACGCGCCTTGGAGAAGAGAATGACAGCGTCCGAAGAACGAAACAGCTTCAGAACGCTGAACGCTCGGCTCCCGCCCCCCTGGGAGGGGCCTCCTCCGCAGACGTCCGCCGGCGGTGCCCCGGACCCGTCCGCGTACCCGGCTCACACCATGGCCCCCGACAGCTTCCTCACCAAGCCCGGTGCCGGGCCCGTTCCCCGGCTGAGCAGCGGCCTGCAGACCCTCGGCGAATACCAGGGGTCGGGTTTCACCGAGCGCAAGTACCTCGTCCGGCGAGGCGACGGGCAGGTCATCCAACTGTCCCGGCTGCTCTACCTCGTGGTGAGTTCCGTCGACGGCGTACGTGACGCCGAGACGATCTCCCATCGGGTGAGCGGGCGCTACGGGGCCGAGGTCAGCACGGAGAACGTCGTGCACCTGGTGGAGCACAGACTCACGCCCCTCGGTATCACCCTCCCCTTCGGTGACCACCCCGGAGAACTCTCCACCCCCCGCACGGATCTGCTCCTCGCCCTGCGGGGCCACAAAGTGATCTTCAACGAGGCGCAGGTGGCCCGGATCGCCGCCGCGCTCGCCTGGCTGCACCGGCCGCCCGTCGTGGCGCTGGTCCTCGCCGGCACCGCCGTCATGGACGTCTGGCTCTTCGGCGTCCACGGAGCCATGACATCCGTGCTGCAGGTCCTCCAACAGCCGCTGTGGATGCTCATCGTCTTCGTACTCACCGTCGCCTCCCTCGTCTTCCATGAATTCGGGCACGCGTCGGCCTGCCGCTACAGCGGCGCCGTACCCGGAAAGATCGGATGCGGCATCTTCCTGATCTGGCCCTCCATGTACACGGACGTCACCGATGTGTACCGGATCGGGCGGACCGGCCGCCTGCGCACCGGACTGGGAGGCGTGTACTTCAACGTCATCTTCATGCTGGCCCTCACCGGGGGCTACCTCCTCACCGGCCAGTCCTTCTTTCTCGCCGCGGTCTACCTCGCACACTTCGAGGTCCTCGAACAGCTGATGCCGGCGGTGCGCCTGGACGGCTACTACATCCTGGGCGACCTGGCGGGTGTCCCCGACCTGTACAGCAAGGTCAGGCCCATCCTGCTGAGCATGCTGCCCGGACGGAAGCGCACCGCCGGCGGTGCGGACGGCCTCAAGCGCTCGGCCCGGATCACCGTCACGGTGTGGATCCTGACCATGATCCCCCTGCTGCTGGCGGAGGGGGCCTACGCCCTGTGGAACCTGCCACGTCTGCTCACCACCGCGCTGCGCAGCCTCTCGGTCCAGTACTCCGGAACGTACTCGGCGTTCGCCGAGGGGCATGTGGCTGCCGGGCTGGTCGGTGTCATCGGCATGCTCATGCTGCTGTGCCCGATGGCAGGAGGCATCTATCTCGCGGGCCGGCTGGGGAGCCGCCTGCTGCGCGCCACGATGAAGGCGACAGCGGGGAAGCCCGCGATGCGTCTCGCCCTGGCCGCCGCGACCGCCGCGGGCTGCGCCGTCCTCGGGTTCGCCTGGGTACAGGGACTCACCCCCAAGCCCCTTCCCGAGGCGTCACCCGTCACTCCCGTCCTCCAGCCCGGCGTGCCCACCACCCGGGCCCCGCACCCCGCCCCCACCGGGTCCCGGACCCGACACCCGGTCAGCACTCCGCCGCAGAGCAGACGATCCGCCCCGGGCAACAGCACCCCGTCCCCCGGGACCGGCCGCTCCACCTCCCGGGTGATCCCGCCCGCAGCCCCGGCAACCTCCCCCGCGGCTTCCGCCGGCTCGCCCACCGTCGCCACGGCACCGACCGGCCCTCCCTCCGCAAGCGCTCCCACCGCCCCGCCCACCCGCCTTCCCGAGAGCCCGACCGCCTCGGTGTCCTTCTCTCCCCCACCCCAGGAGACGGCCACGGCCTCCGACTCGCCCTCGGCCGCGGCGCCCTCAGACCGTGATCCTTCCGACGCCGCACACCGGCCCACCCACAGGAGACAACCATGAACCACCGCAAGCCGCGAACTCCCAGGACCACCAGGAAGGCGGCCGGTCTCGGCATCGTCGCGACCGCCGGACTCGCCCTGGCCGCCGGCACCACAACGGCAGACGCCAGCCCCGGCTCGTCCCGTATCTCCCACGCCATCGCCATCGCAGTGGACATGGCACACAGCCACGCCGACAGGATCCATGTGACACAGTTCGACCAGTCCTTCAGCGTCCACGAGTACGGCCCGGCCGTCGCCGTGACGGCGAACAACCGGGCCACGGCGGAGTCGGTGGGCTGCTCCGCCGAGGACCCCTGCCGCTCGATCGCCCTCTCCTACCAGATCGTCACCACAGCAGGAAAAGACGCCCGCCTCGTCAACGCCACCAACATCAGCCGGGCGGCCAACGAGCACTGCCCGTCATGCCAGACACTGTCCGCGGCCTATCAGTTCGTGGTGGCCATGCCACGGGGAATCCGCCTCAGCCGCCAGGCGCACAGCGAACTCAACTCGATCAGTCACCAGGTGAATGCCCTCAGGGTCTCTCACCTGCCGGTCCCCGAGATCACCCAACGGGCCGACCAGCTCGCCCGTGAAGTGAAGACCATCCTCGACCGAGAGGCGGCACGCACACCCCGGGCCGGCGACCGGGAGGCCGGCTTCCGGCCGACCGTGACGATGCACCGACACGTCAGGTGACATCCCGTCCAGGACGCTCAGGGCTGTGGACTCCCACCGCAGCCCTGAGCACTGCGGCGGAACACTCCGCCGGACCGGAACACCAGCACCTCTCCCGTCAACCCCAGCCAGGAAGTGAGCCCCGGTGAGCAGCCCCCATCCCGCAGCGGTACGCCATCACGCACTGAAGCTCATGGCCCAGGGGCGCTCCGTCAAAGACGTCGCCCAGGACCTCGGGCTCCCTGAGCAGACCGTGTACCGCTGGCACCGCACCAGCATCTCTCAGTCCAGGCTGAGGCAGGCACACGCCCGTATCGAAAAGCTGGAGGGCGAGATCGCCGTGTGCCGGCAGGTGATCAACCTGATGAGAGAAGTGGTGCCCCCAAAAGGCGATACGAAGTGATCTCCGCGATGGCCGAAGGAGGCTCCCCGGCGCGAAGAATCATCAAGCTTCTCGGCGTCTCGGAGTCCGGCTACTACGCGTGGCGTGACCGTACCCCGTCGGCCCGGTCGTTGCGCCACGCCTGGCTGACCCGGATCATCCTGGACATCTATCTCTCCTCCGGTTCGACCTTCGGCTACCGCCGCATCCGGCAGGAACTCGGCCGCCGCTACGGCGTCAAGGTCAGCCATGGCACGGTGGAGCTCCTCATGAGCAGGACCGGTATCCGCGGCAGGTCAGGACCGCTCCGCGACGGCGCGCCCGCCGCCGTCGCCGGGGTCCCCAGCCGGCGATGGATCATCGACGTCTTCTCCTGCGCGGCACCGGAGAGCACCCTGTGTGCCGCCGTCGTGCTCGATGTGACATCGCAGCGCCTGGTGAGCTGGAGCACGGGCCCCACCGTGAGCGCCCTGCTCGTCGACCGCGCACTCGACGACGCCATCACCCGGGAGGCCGCCGCGGAACCGGTCCCGGACACCGCGCGGGGGAACCTCGTCGGATGCTCCTTCACCGAGCGGGCGTACACCCTGAGACGTATGCCCGATGTCGGCGCCGTCGGCGACCGCTACGAGCACACCATAGTCGACGCGTTCTGGGAGAACGTGCGCCGTGAACTCGGGGACCGTGACGACGGCCGGCACCCGGAAGAACTCGAGGAGACCCTGCGGAACATTCTCGAGGACTCCGTCCGCAGGGAATGAGACACGAAGGCCGGGACGTCCGCGCCCAGGCCGGAGGCCGCACGGCCCCCTCGCCGCCGTTCAGTTACCCGACGCAATGACGGAGACATGGACATCACACCACCCCTGCCGATCGCCGAGGAATTCAGGGCCGAGATGGACACGGAACGGACTCTGACGGCGTCGCAGGCGCATCAGGTGCTGCTGTACTGCGCCCTGGACGCGGCATGCGTACCGATGGACCCCCGCGACATGCAAGCGATCGTCAGGGTGGCGGAACTCGACTGGGCGACGGTTCAGCGACTGATCAACTGGATCAGAGCCGCCGGAACCGGGAGGTTCTGAGCGCCCGTCCGCTCCGTGCCCCGCACGACCCGCGAAGCCGGATCCGCCCTACGACTCCCCGGCCCGCAGCAGGGACTCGACGAGCACCGCCACATGCCGACGGTCCGCCGGACTGAGCTTGTGCACACTGGCGACCAGGATCTCCACCTCGGGATCCGTGCTCTCGGACGCGTTCTCGAAGTAGATGTTGACACCCGCGGCCTCCGCCGCAGCCCGCTGCACAGGTGCCACCGGTATGCCCAGACCCCTTGCCAGGCCTTCCAGTGTGGTCTGCTGAGGCATCTGCGCCAGCCGCGCCGATGTCGCCAGATGGTGAACGGTGGAGCGAGAGATACCGCCGCGGCGCGCTACATCGCTGTAGGACCATCCCTTCTCCTCCAGCTTGCTCTTGATTATGTCCTGCAGTGTGTTGGGCACCGCTGGTTCTTCCTGTGTGTGGGAGGCTGACGGCCGCTTGTCAATGAGTCTAACGGCGCTGCCGCCGGGTCGTTCTGCACGATTTTCCCGGCGAAGGCCGATCGGACGCCCACCCCGACGGCACGTCAGGGATTCCCCCACGCTCCCGGTACGTCGGTCAGTGCGGACACATGGGCGGGCAGCCGGGCCGCGGCCACATCGGCGAGCGACACGCCCTCCAGGATCTCGCGGACATTGGAGCGCAGGGCGATCCACAGGGGCAGCAGCGACTCGGCGGGGCCGCTGTAGGACAGCTGCGGGGGACGCACCCCGCGCACCGAGACCAGCGGTCCGTCCACGACGCGGATGACATCGGCGATGCTGATGGCCTCGGCGGGCCTGGCCAGACGGTAGCCGCCGTTGCCGCCGCGCCGGCTGAGCACCAGACCGCCGCGCCGCATGTCGTTGAGGATGCCTTCGAGGTACTTGTGCGGGATGTCCTGGGCCTCGGCGATGGCCTCGGCCTTCAGCGGCTCGTCGTCCCCGGACGCGGCGAGCTGCAGCGCGGCACGTACCGCATAGTCCGCCCTGGCCGAGATCCGCATGCGCCCATTATTCCTCAGGCGGGCAGGACGAACGGAGGGTGTGCTCCGTTGAGGAAGTAGTCCCCGACGTCACGCAGCCGATGGGCGAGGGGCTCGTACAGGGTGTGGGTGCGGGTGTCGCGCCAGAAGCGGTCGAGGCCCCGCCCGGCGGAGGCGGAGCGGACGCCGATGATGCCCAGGGCGCGGGCGCTGGACTCCTGAGCGGCCCTGGCGGCGGCCGCCTCGGCCATGGCCACCAGCACGGAGATGTCCGCGCACTCGTCGTAGCCGAGGTCCTCGCCGCGCGCCAGCCCGCCGCTCACGGCATCCACCGCCTGAGCGGCGAGCGCGGATGCGGAGCGGGTGAGTACGGCGAGTTCTCCGTAGCAGGCCAGCAGCTGGGGATCCTGGGCGGAGCCGGCCGGGCGGGCGGGGTGCCAGGGGGCGCGGTCCGCCCGGCGGTACTCACGCGCTTCGGAGAGCACCCCCTCCGCCAGGCCCAGGAGGAGCTGGACGGAGACCAGGTGACCGACCGGAGACGCCAGGGCGGTCCGGGGCGAGAGAAGGTCCTCGTCCGCGGAGAGGGAACCGAGGATGTCGTCGGCGCCGACCCGTACGGCGTCGAACTCCACGCTCCCGCCGGCCGCGAGCCGCTGACCGAAGGTGTCGGCGTCGTCGTGGACGCTCACCCCGCGCCGTGCGGGGTCGACGACGACGGCGAGGGGTTCGCCGGTGTCGGCCCGCACCGCCCGCACGGCGAGACGGTCGGCGACCAGGACTCCGGTGGCATAGCTCTGCCGGCCGTCGAGTACCGCGCCACGGGCGGTCCTGGCCAGCGTCGGAGACGGTTCCTGGTGGGCCAGACCCCCGCCCCAGCACCACTGCTGAGCCGCGGAGCGCTGCTCGAGCCGCGCGGCGGGGGCCGGACCGGAGAAGAACCGGGCGCTCCAGGACACGAAGTAATGACAGCCGAGGAGTCGAGCGATCGAGCCGTCGGCCGCGGCGATCTCCCGGACCACCGCGCAGGCGGTGGCCCAGTCCGCGCCGCCGCCCCCGGACCCGGCCGCGGTCAGCAGGGTCAGCAGCCCCGCCTCCCGCAGCCGGGACACCTCGTCGAACGGGGCCTTGCCGGACTGTTCCCTGGCCACCGCGTCCGTGGCCAGATCGTCCGCCGCCTCGCGGGCCACCCGCAGCCAGTGCGCTCGGCCGGGCCCGGACGGATCGGAGGGCGGGGCGGGACAGGACGGCGCGGAGGCAACGCCCATGGAAGTGGTCTCCTCGAGGTCGGCCGCGGAGCCGCGGCGCCGGGGCGGTGTGCCTTAGAGGTCGGCGGGCGGCGCCGACGAGGTGCCCGAAGCCGCCCTGCCGGCGGCCGATGAGCCGTGGTGTGGGGGACATGGGCATCATCCTCCGCATCCCCGCCGGGCGCCGTCAAGGATTTTCCTAGTAATTCGGTAGGGAAAGTAGGGAAGAAGGGGTGCCTGGTCAGGGTCGGTCTGTTCAACGGGGTTCATGGGTTCACACCTTGAGGGCCCTGACGGCCACCGGTGGTGTCCCCGATCCGGCCCCGGGAGCGCCGAGGGCGCGCAGCAGGGCGCGGGCCACCGCGTCGTTCTCGCGGAAGGCCGGGGCGTCGGTGCGGGGGCGGGCGAAGGCGCCGACGGCCCGGGTGTTGGTGGGGGCGCCGAGGGCGATACGGCGGGGGTGGGGGCCGCCGAGGGTGGGGTCGACGAGGTGGGCGTCGGTGGGGGAGACGGTCAGCAGGCCGGGGCGATGGGTGTGGGTGGCGTCCGCGACGACCTCCTCGGCGACCGCGCCCTCCCGGAGCAGCCCACGCAGCAGCGGGTCCTCGGTGCGGGCCAGAGAGGGGCCGGGCAGATATGCCTCGATCAGGGCCGTGCCGTGGAAGGAACGGCCGGGCAGGGTACGGCTCCTGGCGACGAAGGTGCCGGTGGTCTCGTCGGTGTCGATCCGGATGCCCGCCCCCAGGAAGCGCACGGTCCCGGCCCGGGACAGGGCCTGCAGCTGACGCAGCCGGAAGCCGGGCGGGCCGGACGCGAGGAAGCTGAAGTAGCCGTTCCACCAGCCGTCGAGATCGTCGGCGACCGAGCGTGCGGTGAGCCGGCCGGAGGCGACCAGAGGGGACAGCCGGCCGTAGACGGAGAGCAGGGCGAGGAACGCCCCGAGATCGGCGCTGAACTGCGGGTCCTCGCGGCGGGCGACGTCCCGGGCGACATAGCTCCGCAGATGTTCCTGAAACACCTCGGGCGAGGTGAACGACAGGCCCTCCAGGGGGCGGTCCAGAGCCTCGAGGTCGAGCCGGTCCGCCGGGTCGGGCACGGCGGCGCCGACCAGGGCGCGCATATCGTCGGAGTACCACTCGAGGCGGTCGTACGCGGCCAGGAACCCGGCCCAGGGCATGGTCGTACGCCCGGGGTGGGCGTGGAAAAGCTCGTGGTAGTGGCCGAAGCCGATCTCCTTGGCCATCGACGGCCACACATCGCGCCGCAGATCCAGTGGCCGGCCCTCGGCCAGCAGGGCGTCCACCGCGGCGGGGCCGAAGTGGCGCGGCAGCGGCGGCCGGGGGCCCCGGAGCCGGTAGCGGGTCTTGGCGTGGTACGGAACCCCGCGCCGCGATCCGATGTGGAGCACCGGCTCGCGACCGGACGGAAGGTAGTCGAGGGTGCCGTCGGGCCCGGTGCGGTAGGTGCCCCCGCGTCCCTCGGTCAGCAGCGCCATCAGATCGATGAAGGCCAGCCCGAAGCCCCGCACCAGGACATGTTCGCCGGGCCGCAGCGCCGACAGATCGGCGTCGGCGGAGAACTCCGGAGGGAGATGGAAGCGGCCGTGCCGGCGGGCGAAGTCCGCGTGGCCACGGTGCGACGGGTCCGGTGCGGAGCCCAGGTGCCCCTGGGCGAGCACCACCAGGTCGGCGTCCAGCGGGCCGGAGCCGTCGGCCAGCCGCACGCGCTGCGGGCCGTCCGGGGGGCCGGTGACGGCGGTGGCCGTGGTGCGGTGCCACTCCACGGTGACGGACGGCGGCAGTTCGGCCAGCACCCGGCGGAACGCCCAGTCCAGATAGGCGCTCTGGGCCCGCCGGGTGGGGAACTCGGTTCCGCCGAGGACGCGCAGTTCGGCGAGCACCTCGGGATCCGCGGGCTCGGCGTACGGTGCGAAGCGCTCACCCCGCCCGGCGAACTGGGCCGCCCACTCGGCCAGCGAGGGGCCCGGGCGGACCGGGCCGTCGATCGTGGAGGACTCGTCGGTGAACAGGGTGACATCCTCGGCCATGGAGTTCATCCGCAGCAGCGGGGACTGCTCGCGCCGCCAGATCCGCCCCGGGCCCGGCGGGTGCGGATCGACCAGATGGATGACCAACTCACGGTCCCCCTCCCACAGTTCCGGGGCGTTGGCGGCGATGCGCTCCAGCAGACCGGTGGCGCGGGGGCCCGCGCCGACGACGACCAGGACGGCGGTGGAGCGGGCGGCGCTCACCGGTCACCACCGATCGAGGGCCGGGCCCCGGCGGCGGACGCGGTGCGCAGCCGGGCGCGAAGCACGACCAGATCGCCGCGCAGCCGTTGCAGGGGAGTGGGCGGCAGGGCATGGGCCGAGCCGCGGGCGTAGTGGCGCTCCACATAGGACTGCCCGGCGCCGAGGACCGTGGTGATGGCGATGTACCAGAGGGTGGCCACCATCAGCAGCGGGATGACCTGATAGGTCTGGTTGTAGACCAACTGCACCGAGTACAGCAGGTCGTGCACCGCCAGCACGCTGACGATGCTGGTCCCCTTCAGGGTGCCGATCAGCATGTTCCCCGCGGTCGGCACGATGGAGCGCATCGACTGCGGTATCACGATCCGGCGCAGCGTACGGCGTCTGCTCAGACCGAGTGCCTGGGCCGCCTCGGTCTGCCCGGGGTCCACGGAGAGGATGCCGCCGCGCACCACCTCGGCGGCATAGGCGGCCTCGTGCAGGGTCAGACCGACGACGGCGGTCACGGTGGGGCCGAGCAGATCGACCGTCTTGACGGAGACGAACTGGGGGCCGAACGGGATGCCGAGGCCCAGCGTCGGATAGAGGGCGCCGATGTTGAACCAGAACAGCAGCTGCACCAGCAGCGGGGTGGAGCGGAAGATCCATACATAGCCCCAGCTCAGCGCGCGCAGCACGGGGTTGGCGGACAGCCGCATCACCGCGAGCAGGGTGCCGAGCAGAAAGCCGAGCACCATCACCGCGCAGGTCAGCCAGAGGGTCAGCAGCAGCCCTTCGAGCACGGCGGACGTGGTGAAGTACCGGCTCACCACGTCCCATTGGAAGGCCTGGTTACGGGCAACGGAGTCGACCACCATGGCCAGGCACAACAGGGCGACCGCGGCGGCCAGCCGGCGGCCCGGGCGGCGGCGCGGCACGATACGCGGCAGATCACGGGAGCCGGGCGAGTGCTTGACGGCGCCCGGGGCGCCGGCATCGGGAAGGGTGACTTCGGAGGGCGTGACCATCGGGAGGTTCTCCGGAGGGGGAGGCGCGGATGTCATGACGATCCGGCGGCACTCGTACGCGGGCGTCGCACCGGCGGTGCAGGGGTGCTCGCTCGCTCATGGGCACGGTGCCACCAGGGGGTGGCGTCATCACGCTCGCCGCGTCCCTCAACGCGACCGGAGCGGTTCCGTGACAGGGAGACCGATCCGCCGTCGATCGTAAGTGCCCGGTGCACGGATCTGTCAACCACGCCCGCTTGCCCATGCGTTCGACGCCGACGATCCATCATGCGGGCACAGGTTGACGAAAACCATGACGTCCTGCTCAATTGTTCGCATGAATGCCCAGCAGCGATTGGTTTCGCGCGACTACATCGACTTCGGTCGTGTGTGGTCCGCCGCGTGTTGCGTCTGACTCGGCAGCGGGCCCTCTGACCGGCCCTTCCCTCCCTCGGTGACCCCGTCGCGGGCCGAGAACCCCCTTCGTGTCACCGCCGTGCGCGTGGCGTCGCCCCGCCCATGGACGCGGTGCTGCGAGTCCATGCGCGCGCTGCCGCCCTCCCGCATCTCCGACGCCACGGCGTCGTCACGCCTGCCACGGTCCGTCCGTGGCGACAACACCCCTGCTTTTCGCACCTTCTGATCCACCGTCATACAGCCCCGCCGAGGGGCTACCAGCCCTGCCCGGGAAAGGTCCCGACCCGTGAAACTCCCCGAGCTCAGAACCCGCCTGCGCGGCGCCGCCGTTCTTGCCCTGCTGCCGCTGCTGGCGACGCTCACCGCCTGCGGCTCGGGTGACGCCGACGCCACGGTGAGGGCGGGCGGTCAGGTCTCTCCCGCGCCGACCGACGACCCGGTCGCCGCCGTGCACAAGGTGGACACCGTCGCCGCTCTGCTGCCGTCCGAGGTGCGCAGGGCGGGCACCCTGAGGCTGGGCAGTTCGATCGGGTTCCCGCCGTCGGCGTACTACCCGAACGGCCCCGACAAGGCCCCGGCCGGCCAGGACCTCGACATCGCCGAGGCGGTGGCCAAGGTCCTCGGTGTCGCCCTGGAGCGCCAGGACGCCTCCTTCGAGACGATCCTGCCCGCGCTCGGCAGCGGCAAGTACGACATCGGCACCGGCAACTTCGGCGTCACCAGCGAGCGCCTGAAGACCATCGACTTCGTGACCTACATCAATGACGGCCAGGGTTTCGCGGTGAAGAAGGGCAACACCACGCTCGGCACCGCGGTCACCGACCTCACCCAGCTGTGCGGGCTGACCATCGGCACCGGCGCCGGCACCACCTTCGAGGCGACCCTGACCGCACAGAAGACGGTCTGTACCCGGGCGGGCAGGAAGCCGTACGACGTGAAGGTCTACTCGGAGAACGCGGCGACGCTCACCGCGCTCCAGCAGGGCCGGATCGACGTGATCATGTCGACCATCAACGGCCTGCGCTACCAGGCGGCCCAGCCCGCCTCGGGAACCACCTTCCTGGGCGAGTTCCACCGCCTCGACGTCGGCTTCGCCTTCACGAAGGGCTCCCCGCTCACCAAGGCCTTCCAGGCCGCCGTCGACGAGCTGATCGAG
Organism: Streptomyces nodosus; assembly: GCF_008704995.1. Lineage (NCBI taxonomy): Bacteria > Bacillati > Actinomycetota > Actinomycetes > Kitasatosporales > Streptomycetaceae > Streptomyces > Streptomyces nodosus. The sequence goes on along the minus strand of NZ_CP023747.1, from coordinate 770,663 downwards.
GACGGCACCTACGCCCGGATCCTCAAGAAGTGGGGCACCTCCGCCTCCGCGATCGAGCGATCCGAGATCAACCCGCCCGAGCACAACTGATGCCCCGACATTCGGCGTTCGCCCGTCGAGGAGCGCCTGGAACCCCGGGAGACAGCCGATGAGCGAGGTGATGGTGGACGTCCACGGCGTCCACAAGAGCTTCGGCCCGCAACAGGTGCTGCGCGGCGTCGACCTGAGGGTCCGGGCCGGAGAGGTCACCGTGGTCCTCGGCCCGTCCGGGTCCGGGAAGTCCACACTGCTGCGCGCCATCAACCATCTGGAGAAGGTCGACAGCGGCTGGATCGGCGTCGACGGCGAACTCATCGGCTACCGGCGCTCCGGCGACAGGCTGTACGAGCTCAAGGAGAAGGAGGTGCTGAGGCAGCGCACCGGGATCGGGTTCGTCTTCCAGAACTTCCGGCTCTTCCCGCATCTGACCGTGCTGGAGAACCTCGTCGAGGCACCCGTCTCCGCGCTGCGCCGCCCTCGCGGGCAGGCCGAGGAGTCGGCCCGCCGGCTCCTGGACCGGGTCGGCCTCGCCGACAGGGCCGATGCCTTTCCGAGGCAGCTCTCCGGCGGCCAGCAGCAGCGCGTGGCCATCGCCCGTGCCCTCGCCCTCGAACCGAAGGTGCTGCTCTTCGACGAGCCCACCTCGGCGCTCGACCCGGAACTGGTCGGTGAAGTCCTCGACGTCATCAAGGACCTGGCCGGCACCGGAACCACCATGATCGTGGTGACCCATGAGATCGGCTTCGCCCGCGAGGTCGCCGACACCGTGGTGTTCCTGGACGGGGGAGTGGTGGTGGAGCAGGGCCCGCCCGAGGCCGTGCTGGACGCCCCCCGGCACGCACGCACCCGCGCCTTCCTCTCCAAGGTCCTCTGACCGGAAAGGCACACCTGTGTCCCCGACACCCTCCGCTCCGCTTCATCTCGCCGTCGCTCTCGACGGCACCGGCTGGCACCCCGCCTCCTGGCGTGAGCCAGTGTCCCGCCCCGGGGACCTGTTCACCGCCGGATACTGGGCCGATCTGGTCGCCGAGGCCGAACGCGGACTGCTCGACCTCGTCACCGTCGAGGACGGTCTCGGCCCGCAGTCCTCGCACCTCCTGGACCCGGACGAGCGCACCGACCAGGTGCGCGGCCGCCTCGACGCGGTCCTGATCGCCGCCCGGGTCGCCCCGCTGACCCGGCACATAGGACTGGTGCCCACGGTGGTGGCCACCCATACGGAGCCGTTCCACATCTCCAAGGCGATCGCCACCCTCGACCATGTCAGCTCCGGCCGGGCCGGACTGCGGGTGCAGATCAGCGCGCGTCCGAACGAGGCCGCGCACTTCGGCCGTCGCGTCGTCCCGCGGATCGACGCCTACGACAGCCCGGCCGCACAGGAGGTGCTCACCGACCTCTTCGACGAGGCCGCCGACCATGTGGAGGTGGTGCGCCGGCTCTGGGACAGCTGGGAGGACGACGCGGAGATCCGGGACGTCGCCACCGGCCGGTTCATCGACCGCGACAAACTGCACTACATCGACTTCCAGGGCAGGTTCTTCAGCGTCAGGGGCCCGTCCATCACCCCCCGCCCGCCGCAGGGGCAGCCGATCGTCAGCGCCCTCGCCCACCGGACCGTTCCGTACCGGCTGGTGGCCCGGCAGGCGGACCTCGGCTATGTCATCCCGCACGACGCCGGCCAGGCACGCGCCATCGTCGCGGAGGTCCGCGCCGAGCAACAGGCGGCCGGCCGCGCCGAGGAGTTCCTGCACCTCTTCGGCGACCTGGTGGTGTTCCTGGACGACGACCCCGCCGAGGCCGCCGCCCGCCGGGACCGTCTGGACACCCTCGCGGGGCAGCCGTACATCTCCGACGCCCGGATCTTCACCGGAACCCCGGCCCAACTCGCCGATCTGCTGGAGGACCTGCGGGCTGGCGGCCTGACCGGCTTCCGGCTGCGTCCCGCCGTGCTCGGCCACGACCTGCCCGCGATCACCCGGGGGCTGGTCCCCGAACTCCAGCGCCGTGGCGTCTTCCGGCACGCCTATGAGGCCGACACCCTGCGCGGACTGCTGGGGCTCCCGCGCCCCGCCCACCGCTACACCACCGCCACGGCCTGAGCCGGAAGGACCTCTCCACCATGAGCAAGCCCCTGAAGCAGATCCATCTGGCCGCCCACTTCCCGGGAGTCAACAACACCACCGTATGGAGCGACCCCCGCGCCGGCAGCCATATCGAGTTCAGCTCCTTCGTCCGCTTCGCGCAGACCGCCGAACGCGCCAAGTTCGACTTCCTGTTCCTCGCCGAGGGACTCCGGCTGCGCGAACAGGGCGGCAGCATCTACGACTTGGACGTCGTCGGCCGCCCCGACACCTTCACCGTGCTGGCCGCGCTCGCCGCCGTCACCGACCGTCTCGGGCTGACCGGCACCATCAACTCCACCTTCAACGAGCCCTATGAGGTCGCCCGGCAGTTCGCCTCCCTCGACCATCTCTCCGGGGGCCGCGCCGCCTGGAACGTGGTCACCTCCTGGGACGCCTTCACCGGTGAGAACTTCCGCCGGGGCGGTTTCCTCCCGCAGGGGGAGCGCTACTCCCGCGCCCGGGAGTTCCTGGCCACGGCGAACGAACTCTTCGACTCCTGGCACGGTGACGAGATCATCGCCGACCGGGCCGCCGGCGCCTTTCTGCGGGACGCCGAGGCGGGCGCCTTTGTGCACCAGGGGCAGCACTTCGACATCCACGGGCGGTTCAACGTCCCGCGCAGCCCCCAAGGACGTCCGGTCGTCTTCCAGGCCGGTGACTCCGACGAGGGACGCGAGTTCGCCGCCGCCGACGCCGATGCGATCTTCAGCCGCTACTCCGGGCTCGAGGAGGGCCGGGCCTTCTACACCGACGTCAAGTCCCGCCTGGCCCGGTACGGCCGCCGCCACGACCAGCTGCTGATCCTGCCCGCCGCGACCTTCGTCCTCGGTGACACCGACACCGAGGCCCGGGAACTGGCCCATGAGGTGCGCCGGCAACAGGTCAGCGGGGCGACCGCCCTCAAGCATCTGGAGTTCGTCTGGAACCGTGATCTGTCGGCGTACGACCCGGACGGGCCGCTGCCCGAGATCGACCCGGATGTGAGCGAGGAGCACATCGCGCGCGGACGCGCCCAGGTGCGCATGTACCGCGATCCGCTGGCGACGGCCCGCGCATGGCGGGAGCTCGCGGCCGCCCACCACTGGTCGATCCGGGACCTGGTCATCGAGACCGGCAACCGCCAGGCCTTCGTCGGCACCCCGGACACCGTGGCGCGGACCATCGACGACTTCGTGCAGTCGGACGCCTCCGACGGCTTCATCCTGGTCCCGCACATCACCCCGGGCGGTCTCGACGAGTTCGCCGACAAGGTGGTCCCGCTCCTCCAGGAACGCGGCGTCTTCCGCACGGAGTACGAGGGCACCACCCTCCGCGACCACCTGGGCCTCGCCCACCCCGACGATGCCCGGGACGAGCGGGCGGCGTCATGAACGCCCCGCCGCCCCGCCCCGTCCATGTCCTCCCCGGCGAACCGCTCCGTACCGCCCGCCCTTTCTGAGAGGTCACGCATGGCCACCGTCCTGTCCGTCTCCGGAAGCCCCTCCGCCACCTCCCGCACCGCACGGCTGCTGCGCCACCTGGACGACCGTCTCGTCGCCCAGGGCCACGAGGTGATCCCCCTGGACGTCCGTACGCTCCCGCCCGAGGCCCTGCTGCACGCCGATCTCGGCCACCCGGCGATCGCCCGGGCCGTCGCCCTGTTCGAGCGGGCCGACGGTGTGGTGATCGGCACCCCCGTCTACAAGGCCGCCTACTCCGGGCTGCTGAAGTCGCTGCTGGATCTGCTGCCGCAGTACGCCCTGACCGGCAAGACCGTCCTTCCGCTCGCCACCGGCGGCACCACCGCCCATGTGCTGGCGATCGACTACGCCCTGCGTCCCGTGCTGAGTTCGATGGGCCCCGCCACCATCACCCCGGGCTGGTTCACCCTCGACAAGGACATCACGGTGGGCGACGACGGGGCGCTGACCGTCGCCCCGGGCTCGGCCGAGGCCCTGGCCCAGGTCACGGACCATTTCTCGGCCGCGCTCGGCGGCCGTCCGACACTGCTGACGACCACCGGGTGAGCCCCCGGACGCCCGCACGGCCTTGACGGGGGGCGTACCACGGGCCGTCAGAGGGGCCTGCCGCGCGGCGGGTTCCCCCGGGGGCCGCGAAGGCTACCCGTCCCGCTCCGGGCCGTCCGCCCAGGTCCGGCCGCGCTCTGCCCGCCGACGGCATCGGCAGGGCCGTCCCCGACTGCGGGCGTGTGCACGGCGCTTGAGCCGAGCGCTCTGACCTCATCGATTGCGTGAATGTGACACATACATGACAGCGCTTCAAGGCTCTTGATTATCAAGCCCAGTTGCCACACCCTTAACTCGTCCTTGAGCGGAACGCAACGCTCAGGGACGTGTGCGCTCTGGCGCGCGCACCCCCACAACGCGCGCCACACCCCGGCGCGCTCGCCTGAGGAGGACTCCCTCGTATGGCACAACCGCGTAGCAGGAAGATTCGTTTCGCCGCCCTCACCGGCGTGACGACCGCCGCCCTTCTGGGTGGACTCACCGCACTTCCCGCCCAGGCCGCCCCGGCCGAGGGCAAGGTGCTCGCCGCCGGTTCCCCCACGGCGATCAAGGACAGCTATATCGTCACGCTCAAGCAGAACGCGGGCTTCGCGTCCACGTCGAGCCAGGGCAAGGGCCTGATCACCAAGTACGGCGGCAATGTGAAGAAGACGTTCGGCAGCGCGCTGAACGGCTACACGGCGAACCTCTCCGCGACCGAGGCCAGGAGACTCGCGGCCGACCCGTCGGTCGCCTCGGTGGAGCAGAACCAGACGGTCCATCTGACCGACACCACCCAGAGCAGCGCCCCCTGGGGCCTGGACCGCATCGACCAGGCATCGCTTCCGCTCTCCGGCACCTACACCTACCCCGACTCGGCGGGCAGCGGCGTGACCGCGTACGTCATCGACACCGGCGTCCGCATCACCCACTCCCAGATCAGCGGGCGGGCCTCCTACGGCTACGACGCCGTCAGCGGCGGCACCCCGTCGGACGGCAACGGCCACGGCACCCATGTCGCCACCACCATCGCGGGCTCGACCTACGGCGTCGCCAAGAAGGCGAAGATCGTGGCTGTCCGGGTGCTCGACGCCAGCGGTTCGGGCACCACCGCCGGCGTCATCGCGGGCGTCGACTGGGTCACCAAGAACCACAGCGGCCCCTCGGTCGCCAACATGTCGCTGGGCGGCGGCGCCTCCTCAACCCTGGACACCGCCGTGCGCAACTCGATAGCCAGCGGCGTGACCTACGCGATCGCCGCGGGCAACGACAACGCCAACGCCTCCTCGTCCTCCCCCGCCCGGGTGACGGAGGCGATCACCGTCGGTGCCACCACCAGCACGGACGCCCGGGCCAGCTACTCCAACTACGGCTCGGTCCTCGACCTCTTCGCCCCCGGCTCCTCGATCACCGCGGGCTGGAACACCAGCGACACCGCGACCAACACCATCTCCGGTACGTCCATGGCGACTCCGCATGTAGCGGGCGCGGCCGCGGTCTACCTCGCCAACCACACCTCGGCCACCCCGGCCCAGGTCTCCACGGCCCTGGTGAACGGCGCCACCTCGGGCGCGGTCACCAGCCCGGGCAGCGGCTCGCCCAACAAGCTGCTGCGCATCGTCCCGTGACGTTACGTCAGCTCTGAACACCGTTTCCCGGAGGCAGCCCTGTCTCCGGGAAACGCCGTTTCGGGGCCCGCCCCGGATGCACGTCGTCGGGGACGCGGCGCACCCGAGCGACCGGGTCGTCTGCGAGTAGCCCCGGTGCCGCCGCCCAAACCTCGACGGAACGCGTACGGCGGCGCCGGGGGAAGGTCCGTCGGACAGGAAGGAGCCTTTTCGGCCAACCGGCCTGTGTCGCACGCCAGTCGACGCACAGACCTCTGTCGGGCCACCGAAATGATCAATAGCGTGGTCCGCGACGGATGGCACTGATGACCCAGGAGCTCCATGACCACGGCACAGCAGGTCCCCGACATACTCTCCGCCGAGTTCGCCGCAGACCCCTATCCCGCCTACCGGTTGATGCGGGAGAGCGCGCCCCTGATCTGGCACGAGGCCACACAGAGTTACATCATCTCGCGCTATGACGACGTGGAGCGCGTCTTCAAGGACAAGGGCGGCGAGTTCACGACCGACAACTACGACTGGCAGATCGAACCCGTCCACGGCAAAACGATCCTGCAGATGAGCGGTCGTGAGCACGCCGTCCGGCGGGCCCTGGTCGCTCCCGCCTTCCGCGGCAGCGAGCTGCAGGAGAAGTTCCTGCCCGTCATCGAGCGCAACTCCCGTGATCTCATCGACGGGTTCCGGCACACCGGCTCCGCCGATCTGGTCGCCGACTACGCGACCCGGCTGCCCGTCAATGTCATCGCGGACATGCTGGGCCTGGACAAGGCCGACCACCAGCGGTTCCACGGCTGGTACACGACCGTCATCGCCTTCCTGGGCAACCTCGCGGGCGACCCCGAGGTGACGGCGGCCGGTGAGCGGACCAGGGTGGAGTTCGCCGAGTACATGTTCCCGATCATCCGGGAGCGCCGGGAGAATCCCGGTGACGACCTGCTGTCCACCCTGTGCGCCGCGGAGGTCGACGGCGTCCGGATGAGCGACGAGGACATCAAGGCCTTCTGCAGCCTGCTGCTGGCGGCCGGCGGCGAGACCACCGACAAGGCGATCGCCGGCATCTTCGCCAATCTGCTGAGGCACCCGGAGCAGTTGGCGGCCGTCCGTGAGGACCGTAGTCTGATCGCGCGTGCCTTCGCCGAGACGCTCCGCTACACGCCCCCGGTCCACATGATCATGCGGCAGTCGGCCGGTGAGGTCACGCTCAGCGGCGGCACCGTCCCGCCGGGCGCCACCGTCACCTGTCTGATCGGCGCGGCCAACCGGGACGAGACCCGCTACCGGGATCCCGACCGGTTCGACATCTTCCGTGACGATCTGAACACGACGACGGCCTTCTCGGCGGCGGCCGATCATCTCGCCTTCGCGCTCGGCCGGCACTTCTGCGTGGGGGCGTTGCTGGCGAAGGCCGAGGTCGAGATCGGTGTCGGCCAGCTTCTGGACGCGATGCCCGATGTACGCGTGGCCGACGGGTTCGAGCCGGTGGAACGCGGCGTGTTCACCCGCGGACCGCAGTCCCTGCCGGTGCGGTTCACCCCGCGCGCCGACTGAAGCACAGGACCGGCCTGCCCGCACCCGGCCACGACCCCAGCCGCCCGGGTCGGGTCCGGCCGGTCCTCCGTCTCCTCCCGCCCACCCGGGCGTCCGCCATCGCCCGGCGTACCGTCGTACCGAACCTGCCCCTAGTGAACCGCGGGTGTGAACTCCGCCGGCAGGGCCGTCAGCCCGCGCATCCAGATCGACGGCCGCCAGGTCAGCTCCTCCGGTTCCACCGCCAGCACCAGATCCGGCAGCCGGTCCAGCAGTGTCTCGACCGCAGTACGGGCGATGACATCGGCCAGGAGCGGGGCCGGGTAGGGGCAGCGGTGCTCACCGTTGCCGAACGACAGATGCGCGGAGTTCTCGGCGCCGACATGCGACTCGGGCCAGATCTGCGGATCGGTGTTGGCCGCGGCCAGGCCCAGCACCAGACAGTCGCCCGCCCGGATCTGCCGTCCGCCGAGCTGGGTGTCGCGCACCGCCCAGCGCCCGATGAAGTTCTGCGTCGGGGTGTCCAGCCACAGCACCTCGTTCAGGGCCTCGCCCACGCTGAGGCGGCCACCCGAGACGTTCAGGGCGAAACGCTCGTCGGTGAGCAGCAGCCTGAGCGTGTTGCCGATCCAGTTGCCGGTCGGCTGCTGAGCCGCGGCGATGACGGAGATCAGGTCCTGGACGACCTCCTCGTCGGTCAGACCGGCCGGATGCGACAGCATTCGCGAGGTGACGTCCGGGCCGGGCTTCTCGCGCTTCTCCCCGACCAACCGCCGCAGCCGCTCACCCACCCGCGCGTACGCCGCGACCGGGTCGTCGCCCTCCGCCGCGTCCAGGGAGATCCGCAGGTCGTCCACGAACTGCTCGGTGTCCGTGCCGCTGTGCGGCATCCCGCACATCTGCACCGCGGCGCGCATCGGAACGGCGTGCGCATAGGCCCTCATCAGCTCGGCCTGACCACTGCCGGCGAAGGCGCCGATGAGCTGATCGGCGATGTACTGGCAGTCCCGGGCCAGCTGGAACTGGTCGATCCCCTCCAGCGCGTGCGTGATGACCCCGGCCCGCCGCCGGTGCTCCTCCCCCTCGGTGAACAGCACCGACGGCTGGTAGCCCACATACGGCAGCAGCGGCCAGTCCGCGGGAATGCTGTCCCACTGGTTCCAGCGGCGTGAGTCCCGGGCGAACAGCTCGTCGTGCCTGACCACATAGCTGACCTCGGTGTAGCCCAGTACCAGCCAGGCGGGGACGTCCCCGTCCAGGAGCACGGGCGCGACGGCACCGTGTTCGCGGCGCAGCGTCCGGTACAGCTGGGACGGCGTCTGCTGGTACTCCAGACCGGCCATCCGCACGGCGCCCCCGTGGGCGGGGCAGCCCGGGGCGGCCGGACGGTCGGAAGCGGTGTCGGTCATGATGCGCCCTCCCGAGCCATGGCCAGTCGGTACAGATGGTCCACGAGGGTGATCAGTACGTCCTTGCCGGACTCCCGCACTCGCGCGTCGCACTCGACCAGCGGCACATGGTCGGGCAGCGCGAGCGCCTGCCGGATCTCCTCCAGGGAGTGCCGGGTGGGATCGTCCTCGAAACGGTTGACGGCCACCACGAACGGCGTCCTGTGGTGTTCCAGCCGGTCGATGGCGTACCAGGAGTCGTCCATCCGCCGGGTGTCGACCAGGACCACCGCGCCCAGCGTGCCCGAGAACAGCCGGTCCCACAGGAACCAGAACCGCTTCTGACCGGGGGCCCCGAACAGATAGAGCACCATCTGCTCGTTGAGGCTGATCCGCCCGAAGTCGAAGGCCACCGTGGTGGTGGTCTTCGACTGCACCGCGCCGGTCTCGTCGACGCCGACCCCGGCCTGCGTCATCACCTCTTCGGTGCTCAGCGGCCGGATCTCGCTGACGGACCGGACCAGGGTCGTCTTGCCGACCCCGAACCCGCCCACCACGACGATCTTCAGACCGGTCTCGGCGGCATCGGTCAGGGGCACGCGGGTGGAAGGCAGCTCAGAGGTTGCGGAGCCCATGGAGCACCTCCTTGAGAAGGGCGGTTTCGGGAAGTTCGGCGATGGCACGCGCCGCGCGCGGATGGCGGGCGGTGATCTTGCCCATGTCGAGAAGATCACCGAGCAGGATGCGCACCACCGTGATCGGCAGGTCCAGCTCGGCAGCGACCTCGACCAGGGCCGTGGGGTGTCTGCACAGCTCGAGGATCCGGACGTGCTCCGACTGCATGCCCGCCGTGGGCTCGCATTCGGTGACCACCAGGGTGACCAGGTCGAACTGATCGTCGGCGCGGCTGCGTCCACCCGTGACCGTGTAGAGCCGATCGGGATCACCGGTGTCCACGGGCCTGCGTTTCACGAGGACGCACTCCCCGCGGCGGGCTGACGGGGTTCGGCCCGCAGATGCTCGCCGATCTTCTCGACCAACGCGGTCATCTGATTGCCCACCACACCCGGGTCGGCGTCCTCGTCCGCCACCACGGCCAGATGGGCGCCGTCGCCGGCCTCCACGATGAACAGATGTCCGCCGTGGAAGGCGGTCATGGAGTGCTGCACCCCGCCGGTGCCGTCGCCGAACTCCACGGACGCGCCGTGGGCGAGGGACTGCATGCCCGAGCAGATCGCGGACAGCTGATCGGCCCGGTCGGGGGTGAGGTCCGCGGTCCAGCACAGCTTCAGGCCGTCCCGGGACAGGACCAGCGCATGACGCGTGCCCGGGGTGTTGGTGAGGAGGTCTTCAAGGAGCCAGGTGAGGCTGTTGTCTGTGGTCTGCATGGTGGGTGAGGGGACGGCGGGCCCGGTCGTCGGGTCACCGGCCCCGTTCCTCCAATCCGGCGAATTCGAAGGGGCGACCGGCGCCTCGGTCGAGGCGCCGCACGGAAACGGGTGGGCGGGGACTGCGGGTGGGCGTGCGGTCTACTGCGCGGTGGGCGGTTCGGACGTCGCCGTCCCGTCGGGCGTGCCGTCGCCCGACGGGGCCCGGCGCCCGCGGTGGAAGGCACCGAACTGGGATCCGGCGTCGCGGGCCGTCGTCCGGCCCCGGGGCCCCGGCTCGTCCCGTGCGGAGCGGTCGGTGGCCTTCTTGCGCCGCCGGCGTTCGCTCTCGGCCTCCGCCTCGGCCTCGGCCATGGCGCGACCGGGGGCGCGCACGGGCAGACCGTTCGGTGTGGCGGTCTCCGCCGGGGACGGCGACGGCTCGGGACGGTCCGGCCGAACGGCCGGCTGTGCCTTCGCCCTGGGTGCGGGCCGGGTGCGCGCCGGGGGCTCCACCGCGGGAGCCGGAGCGGGCGTGGCGGTCGCGGCCGGCGCGGGGCGATCCGGCAGGGCCGGGGCGGGGCCGCGCTGCTGAGCGAGCAGCTGATGCGGCAGCAGGACGACGACACCGGTGCCGCCGTGGGACGAGGGGCGGAAGTTGACGCTGATGTCGTACTTGGCGGCCAGACGCCCGACCACGGCGAGGCCCAGCCGGGTGCCCTGCAGCGAGGCCAGGTCGGTCACCTGCCCGGACACGGCCTCCTCGGCGTGACGCATCGCCGCGTCGGCCATCTTCAGCCCGCTGTCCTCGATGGTCACGACGAGGCCGGCGCTGCGCTCCTCGACATAGACATGGACCTCGTCGATCGGGGGCGAGAAGTTGGCCGCGTTGTCCATCAGTTCGGCGAGCAGATGCATCACGCCCTCCGCCGCGTAACCGGAGATCGCGACCCTGGTCGAGCAGTGCATCCGCACCCGCTGGTACGCGGCGATCCGGCCGACCGCGCCCCGCAGGATGCTCTCCATCACGATCGGCTTGTTCCACGCACGGCTGGAGCGGCCGCCCATGAGCAGCGCCAGCCGGTCGGTCATCAGGCCCAGCTGCGAGGTGCTGTGGTCCAGGCGCAGCAGATCACCGAAGACCTCCTCGCCGTGGCGGCCCTGCATCTCCCTCAGGTCGGCGAGCATGCTGACGGACTTCGCCTGGACGCGGCTGAGAGCCTTGGCGGACGCGGCCTGCGCGGCGGCGGCCCGCCGTTCGCTGTGGGCGAGTTCGCGGACGAGGAACTCCGCCGGCATCCGCAGGAACGACGTCTGCGGCCACTGCAACTCGGCGAGGACGACCTCCGCCGGAGTGCCCTCCCTCAGTCTCTCGACCGCGGTGGGCAGCGTCGTGCCGGTCAGCACCTCCAGCTCGTCCGCCGCACGGGTCAACTCCCGCTGGAGACGGTCGCATTCGGAGCGAGCGGCCCGCTCGTGCCCGAGGGCCTCCGCCATCAGGGTCGCGAAGGCCTCCTCGATGTGATGGAGGTACGGGTCCGAGACCGGCACGGTGCCCGGCAGGTCCTGGTCCGCCGCGGAGCCCTCCCGCAACTGCTTGGCCGCGGCCGGCAGGGCGGTGTTCGCCAGATGGAGCGCAGCGGCCTTCTGCTGCGCCAACTGCGCGCGCAGCGAGCTGATTTCGGCGCTCTGCTCGCCGGCGTTCCGGCGGGCGGCGCGGAGCTGTCGGAAGGCGAAGACGACCATGGCGGCCACACACAGCCAGGCCCCCAGAGCCAGGCCCGCCGTCCAGATGCGGGCGGCCCGGGGTGCCGCCACAGAGACGCCGGCGAAGGCGGCGGCGGTCACCAGCAGCACGACCAGGGGGACGGCCCCGGTGGAGCGGGGCGCGTTGTCTGGCCCGGACGGGGTGGGGGGAGCAGGCACTGACATTCCGCGATCCCTCTGGTCCTTGAGAACAGGAACGGGCCGACCGGCACGCGTATCGACCGCAGCCCGCGGAGCGGCCCACCAGCAGGGTGGGAGGCATCCGAACGAGCGTTCCGCACATGCTAGCCATCCCGCCGAGAGCGCATGCCCGCACAAACGGTGCGCTCCACCCCATGGCAAAGATCGTCGGGAATTGGCTACGCCTACTCCCTTGTGTGATAGCAGCGTTGAGCGAGGAAGGAGTTGCTCCCGGCCGCTTCAGGGGCACCTGGGACGTGTTCCCGGACCCCCGAGGCGGCATCGGCCCCGTCCCCCCGTTTCACCGCCCGCCGGGCACCGTTCACTTTCAGCCGATTACCGTCGCTCCGGGCCGCACGACCACTCGACCGAACCTTCGGTCGCAGTCAACGGGCTGATGGCAAAGGGGCGTTGAGGACGGGTGTGACGGACTGCCCGGACGTGGTGCGGCGTCTCACCTCACCGGATCGCCGTGGTGCCGTCCGCGGCGGCTTCCCGCAGGCGGTGCGGGTGGCTCGGGTAGACACCGAGGAGCCGCACCTCGGAGGAGAAGAAGCGCAGTTCCTGAAGGGCGAGCGCGACGCCCGGCGCATCGGGGTGGCCCTCGACCTCGACATAGAAGCAGCTCGGGTTGAGACCGGCGCCCAGCTGATAGCTCTCGATCTTGGTGAGGTTCACCGCGTTGCTGGCGAAGCCGCCGAGTGCCTTGTACAGGGCGCTGGGGATGTTCCGCACGGCGAAGAACACACTGGTCATCGTCGGTTCGTCCGTCAGTGGCGGTGCCGCGGCCTCCCGGGACAGGACGACGAACCGTGTGGTGTTGTCCGGGTCGTCCTCGACGCCCGCCCGCAGCACCTCCAGACCGTAGCGCTGCGCCGCGGCGGGCGGGGCGAGCGCCGCGTGCCGGGGATCGCCCAGCTCCGCCACCTCGCGGGCCGCCCCTGCCGTGTCGTCACTGACGAGCGTGCGCCAGTCGCCCTCCCGCAGCGCCTTCCGGCACTGCCCGAGCGCGTGCAGATGGCTGCGTACGCACTCCACCTCCGCCGGTGAGGCACCCGGGACGCCCATGAGGTCGAAGCGGATGGCGAGAAAGTACTCCCCGATGACGAACAGCCCCGACTCCGGCAGGAGGCGATGGACGTCGGCGACCCGCCCCGCGGTCGAATTGTCCACCGGGATCACCGCCAGATCGGCGGTGCCGAGGGCCACGGCGTCCAGAGCCTGCTCGAAGCTGGTGCAGGGAAGCTCGGTGCTTCCGGGGTACAGGCTCTGGGTGGCAGTCGCCGAATTGGAGCCGGGTTCGCCCTGGTATGCGACGGTCGTCACCGAATATCACCTTCCGCTCGGAATGCCGCATCCTCGAGCGGCGGGGAGTCCACCGTAGCCACCGGAGGAGGCAACACCGAAATACCGTCCACCACGAGAGACTCCCGAGAGTGACCGACCCCGGGCCCGGCCCCGTGTGTGTGGCGCGGGAGCGCGAAAGACACTCCACCGCGGGGAGTCATGGCATGAGGGAACGACTCGGCGGCCACGGCGGCGGCGCTCCTGGGCGCCTGCCGGTGGCCGTCGCATCCGGGTATCACCCCGAGATGTCGTCGTCACCCGCCACGGTCGGTCTCCTCGACACACGATGAAAAGGGCTGCCCAGCCTTGCAGCGCGGGCGCCATCTCTCCTGGGAATTTGTGCCCCTGGGCCCGGACCGCCCGCCGCCGAGGCCGGACGTCCGGCCGGGAACGGACGAACCGGCCGCCCGGGCAGAGGCCTCGGGACGGCCGGTTCGGGTGCTCCCACGATGCCGGGGCGAGGGCACGGCGGCCCTGCGCACGGACGGACGCGGACGGCTACCGGTCCACGGGGCGACACCGGCGCTCCCGGGTCCGTGGAGAGGCGACGGGGCCCCGCCGGTGTCCGGTCAGCGGCCGGCGAGGAGCTGGAGCGTGTCGATCACACGGTTCGAGAAGCCCCACTCGTTGTCGTACCAGGCGACCACCTTGATGTGGCGGCCGTCCACCCGGGTGAGGGCCGAGTCGAAGATCGACGAGGCCGGGTTGCCCGTGATGTCGGACGAGACCAGCGCGTCCTCCGAGTACTCCAGGACGCCCGCCAGCGGCCCCTCCGCCGCGGCACGGTACGCCGCCAGCACCTCGTCGCGGGTCACCTCGCGGGCGACGGTGGTGTTGAGCTCGACGATCGAACCCACCGGAACCGGCACCCGGATCGAGTCGCCCGACAGCTTGCCCTCGAGGTTCGGCAGCACCAGGCCGATCGCCTTGGCCGCGCCCGTCGTGGTGGGCACGATGTTGACGCCGGCGGCGCGGGCGCGGCGGGCGTCACGGTGCGGACCGTCCTGAAGGTTCTGCTCCTGCGTGTAGGCGTGCACGGTCGTCATGAAGCCGTGCTCGATGCCCGCGAGTTCGTCGAGCACCGCCGCCAGCGGCGCAAGCGCGTTGGTCGTGCAGGAGGCGTTGGAGACGATGGTGTGCACATCCGGGTCGTACGCGTCGGTGTTGACCCCGAACGCGAGCGTGACATCGGCGCCGTCCGACGGCGCGCTGACGAGCACCTTCTTCGCACCCGCGTCGAGGTGGGCACGGGCGGCCTTGGCCGAGGTGAAGCGGCCGGTCGCCTCCAGCACGATCTCGACGCCCAGCTCGGCCCACGGCAGTTGCGCAGGCTCACGCTCGGCGAGCACCGTGATGCGCCGGCCGTCGACGACCAGGGTGTTCCCGTCGACGGTCACCGGGCGCCCGAGACGGCCGGACGTCGAGTCGAAGGCGAGCAGCCGCGCGAGAGCGGCGGGCTCGGTGAGGTCGTTGACGGCGACGATCTCGAGGTCGCTGTCGCGCTCGAGCAGCGCGCGCAGCACATTACGTCCGATGCGGCCGAATCCGTTGATGGCGACGCGGGTCATGGGTGGTGCTCCCTTCGGTTCACCACCAGGTTCCCGGGCCGCGCCCGCCCGCGGCAGCGGCGCGAGCGCCATGGTTCGCAAGGATCCCGCCAGGGGCCCGGCGGGGTTACTCCCCCTGGGCGAAGGTGCGTCGGTAGTCGCTCGGCGTGGTGCCCAGAATGCGCTGGAAGTGCAGCCTCAGATTGGCACCGGTGCCGAGCCCGACATCGGCGGCGATCTGCTCGACGCTCCGCTCCGAACGCTCGAGCAGTTCACGGGCCATGTCGATGCGGGCACGCATCACCCACTGCATCGGCGTGTACCCGGTGTCCTCGACGAAGCGCCGCGAGAAGGTGCGTGGAGAGACCGCCGCGTGCCGAGCGAGCAACTCCAGGGTGAGGTGCTCGCCGAGCCGGTGCAGCGCCCACTCGCGGGTGGCGGCGAACCGCTCGCCCAGCGGCTCGGGCACACTGCGCGGAACGTACTGCGCCTGACCGCCGCTGCGGTAGGGGGCCGCGACGAGCCGCCGGGCCGTGTGGTTCGACGCGGCCACTCCGAGGTCCCCGCGCAGGATGTGCAGACACAGATCGATGCCCGAGGCGGCTCCGGCCGAGGTCAGCACGGTGCCCTCGTCGACGAACAGCACATTCTCGTCGACCTGGACCAGCGGATGCTTCGCCGCGAGCGCCCGGGTGTAGTGCCAGTGCGTCGTGGCGCGTCTGCCGTCGAGCAGGCCCGTGGCGGCGAGCGCGAAGGCGCCCGTCGAGATGGCGGCGAGCCGAGCCCCCCGACCGTGCGCGGCGAGCAGCGCGTCCACCACGGCCCGCGGCGGGTCCTCCCGGTCCGGGAACCGGTAGCCCGGGATGAAGACGGTGTCGGCCCACACCAGTGCGTCCAGACCGTCCGCGACGTGGTACGACAGTCCGTCACCGCCGGTCACCAGTCCCGGTGCCGCACCGCACACCCGCACCTCGTACGGCATGCTCGCCCGGGTCGTGAACACCTGCGCGGGAATGCCGACATCGAGTGGCTTGGCGCCCTCGAGGACGAGGACGGCGACACGATGCAGGCGGGGGACGGGCATGGGGACAGAGTACGAGGGGGACGGTGCCGGAGCGGGCCGCTGCACAGGGGGTCAGGAGCGCAGCTCCGCGCGTCGCTCATGGCGCAGGCGTGCCCCTTGGTGGGCGATGCCCAGCAGTTCACGGGTTGCCGCCTCCGTGCGCGGGCCCGGGTTCACCACCGCCAGCCAGCCGGCGCTGCCGTAGAGGGGGTGCGCGAGCACGGTGTCGACGGCAGTGAAGTCGACCTCGGCGGTGGCGGGTTCACGGGGCGCGTGGCCGGTCCAGTGGAGGAACGCCGCCGTTCCGGCGGCGATGTTGACCCGGAAGGTGTCCGGACGGGTGAGAGCCGATGCCGTGTCACCGGGGTAGTCCTTGGTCACGATCGTCGCGAAGGGCTGGGCCGTCGCCGGGGCGACGCCGTCGGGGGCGTAGGAGAAGAAGGTGTCGCCCCAGCTGATCTCCGGTGAGCCGTCACCCGGCGCCGGCCTGACGGTCAGGACGCCGTCGAGGCCGTCCATGAAGCTGATGATCTCGTCCATAGTCATGTGCTCCAGCGTTGCATTGAGGTGCTTGTGGAGACTTGGATGCGGTGAAGGAGGGTTTTCAGGGTGTCAGGTCTCAAATCAGGGGTCATGCGGACGATCGATGTCGCCCGGCGCGCCGGGTACTCCGTGCAGCAGATCCGCAATCTCGAACGGGACGGTGTGCTTCCGCCGACGACACGCACGGCCTCGGGCTATCGCGTCTACGGAGAAAGGCATCTGCGGTCCGCGCTGGCCTATCGCGCCCTCGCGGCGGGGGTGGGTCCGGTCGAGGCCAAGGAGATCGTCCGGGCCGCCCACCGGTTCCCCGTCTCGGGGGCGGTCCTCGCCCTTCTCGACGCGGCGCACGCCCGGCTCGACACGGAGCGAAGGGGGCTGAGGCGGGCCGAGGAGGCGGCGCGGGCGATCTCCGCCGAGCCGATCGACGACGTACGCGCATCGGACTCGATGCACGTCTCCGAACTCGCCGCCGCTCTCGGCGTACGTCCCTCGACCCTGCGGCACTGGGACGCGGAGGGCCTGGTCGTCCCCGACCGGGACCCGGCGCGGGGAACGCGGTGCTACACACCGGCCCAGGTACGGGACGCCCGGATCGTGCACCAACTCCGCAGGGCCGGTTACCGCATCGCACCCCTTCGGGCCCTCGTGCCGGAACTGCGGCGCGCCCGCCGGACGGAGGAGCTGGCCGCCGCACTGGCCGCCAGGGACGCCGATCTCGCGGCGCGCTCCAGGGCACTGCTCGACGCCGCCGCCGCACTCGGCGCCCTGCTCTCGCCGACAGCCCGGGGACGACCGCCCGCCGACACCCCGTAGGACACGGCGCCCGGGTCGCACCACCCGCTCTGCTGTCAGGAGATCCGTCTGGGCGCCGGGCGCGCGCGGTGCTTGAGTGTCGGTATGGAGATCTTGGTTCTGGGTGGAACGGCATGGCTGGGCCGGGAAGTGTCGCGGCAGGCGGTGGAGCGCGGCCATCGGGTGACCTGCCTGGCACGGGGCGAGAGCGGGGACGTCTCGGAGGGGGCGAGGCTGGTGGCCGCCGACCGCCGCGATCCGGCAGCGTACGACCCACTGCTCGACCGTGAATGGGACGCGGTCGTCGAGGTGTCGTGGCAGCCGGGCTTCGTACGGGAGGCGCTCGACGCACTGAGCGGCAGGGCCGGGCACTGGAGCTATGTCTCCACCGGCAACGTCTACGCCTCCCATGCGACGCCGGGCGCCGACGAGTCCGCGCCCCTGCTTGCCCCGACCGACCTGAGCGTGGTCGACGGCGCGTCGTACGGGGAGGCGAAGGTCGCCTGCGAGCGGGCGTCCGGCGCCGCCGTGGGCGACCGCCTCCTCATCGCGCGCGCCGGTCTCATCGGGGGCCCGGGAGATGCGAGCGGACGGTCCGGCTACTGGGTCGCCCGGGCCGCACGCGATCCGCACGGGCCGATGCTGGTTCCCGACACGCCTGACATGCCGACGCAGACCGTCGACGTCCGGGATCTCGCCGCCTGGTTGCTGGACTCGGCGGAGAAGGGGAACACCGGCACCTACGACGCCGTCGGTCCGGTCGTCCCGTTCAAGGAGTGGATCGAGCTGTCCCGGACGATCGGCGGCCACACCGGGCCGGTGGTCACCGCCGACTCGGGATGGCTGCTGGCGAACGGGGTGAGCGAGTACATGGGGGAGGAGTCACTGCCGATGTGGCTGGCCGAACCGGGCTGGGAGGGCTGGTCGGCGCGGAGCGGAGCCGCGGCCCGCGCCGCGGGGCTGCGCCATCGGCCTCCGGCGGAGCTGCTGGCCGACACCCTGGCCTGGGAGCGCGAACAGGGCCTCGACCGCCCACGCCGCGCCGGCCTCAGCGCCCGGCGCGAGCGTGAACTGCTCGCCACCCTCGGCTGACGGCCCAGGCCGGCCGAGCGGGCCCGGCGGCCCCGCCCCTGCCGTGGCCCCTGCCGTGGCCCGGTCGTGCTGCGGAGCAGGCCGCCCCGGTGGTCCCGGGCCGGCCCGCTCCGAAGGCATGACCCGTTACTTGACGTCGACGTAGTCCGCGGTCGCGGTCGCGCCGCCGGTGGTGGTGGTCGCCCCGAAGGTCCAGCGCCAGTAGCCGTCGGCGGAGGCGGTGACCGTGGTCTTGAGGGCACCGGCCGAGTTCGCCTTCACGGTCTTGAGCGTGCGGTAGGTGCTGGTACCGGCCTTGCGGAACTGCAGCTTGGCCGACTTGCCGCCGAAGCCGGTGTACTTGTGCTTCGCCCAGTCCGCGCGGGTGATCTTGCCGGTGACGGTGAGTTTGCCGCCCTTGGCGACGGGCTCGGGCGAGGCGTCGACGGTGACCTTCGCCGCGCGCTTGACCTGCACGGTGACGGAGAGCGGCAGATACTCCTGGCTCTTGAGCTTGCCCTTCGCGTCCCAGATGCGCACCCAGAGGGCGCTCTTCCAGGTCGTGGCGTCGTTGTTGGCGTCCAGGGTGTAGCGGGGGTCGATGTACAGCTCGCCCTCGCAGTCGGCGGCCGCGGGGCCGGTCTCGTTGCAACTGCTGAAGTTCATGAAGATGGGCCTGCCGTTGTCGACGCCCTTGGCCGCGGTGGTGCCGTGGTACAGGTACAGAGTGGCGTTCACATCGGTCTGCTTGAGGCCGGACGGCCACGACAGGTGGTACTTGAAGGTGGGGAAGACCTCGGCGGACGTACCCACGACGATGGGCTTGCCCTTGTTCAGGACCAGGTTCGAGACCTTGACGCCGGTGCTCGCCGCCTGCGCGGTCGGTGCGGTGAACGCTCCCAGGGCGAGCGTTCCCGCGAGCACGACCGCGAAGCCGGATCTGCCTGCGCGCATGCGCAACCTCTTCGTTGGTGAAGGACTGGTAAGGGTCCGGTAAAGGGAATGGATCGTCGCAGGGTAACAGCCCCTTGGCTGACGCCGGTTGGAGGTACTGCCCCCGACGCCCTCGACGCAGGGGACGGGCATCCGCCGTGCCTGGTTTCGGATCGGGCCTGCGGGCCATGCTCCGGGCATGAGTACAGGGCGACGAAGCCAGGCGGAGCGCGACGAGATCACGGTGGAGATCAGCTATGCGCTGTTCAGCGCGGGTTTTCTCGCCGTCGTGGTGTTCGCGGCCATCGCCGGCCCCGCCCTCGTCTGGGACCTTTCGCCCGCCGTCGACACAGCCCTGCTGATCACGGCAGCTTCGGTCGCCGGACTCCTCGGAGCCCTCCGGGTCGTCCATGTCCTCCGGACCTTCGCGAGACGGCGCCGCTGACGCCCCCGTTCTGCCGTCACCGACGTACCGTCAGCCCATCACACGCGCCCAGACCGGAGGCCGCGTGGGCAGGCGGTCGGGTCCGCCGGGGCGGTGAGGGCTTGCTCGGCGGTGCCTCACACCCCCGTGGTGCCGTCGATGCGTTCCCGGATCAGGTCGGCGTGACCGTTGTGGCGTGCGTACTCCTCGATCATATGAACGAGGATCCAGCGCAGGGAGGCCTCCTTGTCCCCGACGAAGCCGGCTTCCCGGTCCGAGAGCTTGCCGGTGTCCTCCAGCGACGCGCCGGCCGTCAGCTCGCGGCTCCGTGCCACTGCCCTGCGCCACTCGTCCAGTGTCTCGTCGCCCCCGCGGTCCGGGGCGAGTTCGAAGTCACCGCTGCTCTCCGGGGCCATCGGCGGCACGTCGAGGCCGGCGAACACCCGATGGAACCAGTTGCGTTCCACCATCGTCAGATGCTGGACCAGGCCCAGCAGTGTCATCGACGACGGTTCCACCGAGGCCAGGCACAGCTGACGATCGTCGAGCCCCGCGCACTTCGACGCGAGGGTCGCACGGTGGAAGTCCAGCCAGCTTTCGAGCATGGCGCGTTCATCGGCATGTGGGGGCGGGACGGCGCGTCCGTCCGGGGTCGTGACCATGTGTTCCACCCTTGCACAGACCACTGACACGCCCCGGAGAACGGCACCGGGCGTTCGACCCCGGATCAGGAACCGGGCGCGCGAGGTCCGAGGGCGGTGCGTGTGCGGCCCGCGCCGGATCTGCGCATGCTGGGGGTGTGGCGGCCCCTCGGTAGGGAGTGGACGATGCCTGTCCGGCGACTGGTACTGGATGTCGATAAGACGGTCGGCGAGCCCGATCTGATCGATCTCGCTCTGGTGATCGAGGCCGTCTCCGGGGTGCAGGCCGTGAACATCGCGGTCACCGAGATTGACATCGAGACCGTCGGCACCAATGTCACCGTGGAGGGCGACGCCATCGACGTCGAGGCGCTGAACCGGGCCATCGAGCGCACCGGCGCCGTGGTGCACAGTGTCGACGAGGTCGTGGCCGGCGCCTACACCTTGGAGAACACACCGCGGTCGCGATGACGCGGCGTCTGCGGGAGGCGGCCGCACAGTCCACCCGGCCGCTCGTGCTGGGCCTGGTGGACGGCCTCCTCAATGCGCTCACCCTCGCCGCGGGCTCGCTGGTGGGCTCGGGACCGCCGGTCAGCTACACCCTGGCGGGCCGGGTGGGACTGGTGGCGCTGACGACCGCCGCGTTCGCGGTCTTCGTGGCCGACTACGCCGAGCGCCGTGCCCATCTGGTGCGTGCCTCACGGCAGCTGAACCTGACCAGGCGGGGGCACCTGGCCACCACACGGCTCGGCCGGCTGGCGACGGCGCGCTCGGCGACGGCCACCGTGCTCGCCTGCACCGCGAGTTTCGTCGGAGCGGCGCTGCCCCTGCTGGCGGGTGCCGCGCTGCCCGGCCTGTCATGGGTCGTGGTGGCCCTGGCCGTGGTCACGCTCGCGGTGCTCGGAGCCGCGCTCGGGCACCTGTTCGCCGGTAACCCGGTCCGATGGGCGGCGGTCCTGGGGGCCGGCGGCATCGCGGTGACCTGGATCGGTGTCTGGCTGCACATCACCTGACCGGCCCTGCCGCACCCCGGTCGACCGCAGGGCCCGCGCAGCAGCCCCGGCAGCATCCACCCTCGCGTACGAGGCGGAGCCGGTCAGGAGCGCTGGGCGGCCACCGTGATCATCGCCATGGCCGCGGCGCCCGCCACTCCGGCGATCGACCAGGCCACGCAGCGGGCGCGCAGCCGGAGATAGCGGTCCTCGTACTCCGCACGGAGTTCCCGGCAGCGGTCGGCGACGCGTTGCAGGTCCTCCCGCGCATGGACCAGGCAGACGCGGACATAGTGCTCCTCGACGTGCTCCCGCTGCGCGGTGGTCAGCCACTCCAGCGGCTCGGTGAAGGCCCGGGCCCGCTGCTTCGCCTCGGCGATGCGGGCCCGGCACAGCAGATAGCCCTCCACCTCGTTGACCATGCCGGCCGGCGACCTCGGCTCCTCGCCCGCGCGGCCCGCCGCGTCCGTCATACCGGCAGACCCCGTCTGGGTGTCTCCGAGATCTCGGGGTGGTGCAGGTCGAAGGCCGGGCATTCGCTGCGGATCATCGGCAGCGTGACGAAGTTGTGCCGCGGCGGCGGGCAGGAGGTCGCCCACTCCAGCGAACGGCCGTACCCCCAGGGGTCGTCACGGCGGACGGGCTTGCCGTGGGTCGCCGTCCGCCACACGTTGTAGAGGAACGGAAGCATCGACAGCCCCAGCAGGAACGAGCCGATGGTGGAGACCGTGTTCAACGCGGTGAAACCGTCGGCCGCCAGATAGTCGGCGTACCGGCGGGGCATCCCCTCGGCGCCCAGCCAGTGCTGCACCAGGAACGTCGTGTGGAAGCCCACGAACAGCGTCCAGAAGGTGATCTTGCCCAGCCGCTCGTCGAGCATCTTGCCGGTGAACTTGGGCCACCAGAAGTGGAATCCGGCGAACATGGCGAAGACCACGGTGCCGAAGACGACGTAATGGAAGTGGGCCACCACGAAGTAGCTGTCGGAGACATGGAAGTCCAGGGGTGGCGACGCCAGGATGACACCGGTCAGACCGCCGAAGAGGAAGGTCACCAGAAAGCCGGTCACCCAGAGCATCGGGGTCTCGAAGGACAGCGAGCCCTTCCACATGGTGCCGATCCAGTTGAAGAACTTCACCCCGGTGGGCACCGCGATCAGGAACGACATGAAGGAGAAGAACGGCAGCAGCACCCCACCGGTGACGAACATATGGTGCGCCCACACCGTGACCGACAGGCCCGTGATGGAGATCGTCGCGCCGACCAGCCCCATGTAGCCGAACACCGGCTTGCGGGAGAAGACCGGGATGATCTCCGTGACGATGCCGAAGAAGGGCAGCGCGATGATGTAGACCTCGGGGTGGCCGAAGAACCAGAACAGGTGCTGCCACAGCAGTGCACCACCGTTGGCCGCGTCGAACACATGGGCGCCGAACTTGCGGTCCACCTCAAGCGCCAGCAGCGCCGCGGCCAGCACCGGGAAGGCGAACAGCACCAGAACGCTGGTGAGCAGCACGTTCCAGGTGAAGATCGGCATGCGGAACATGGTCATTCCGGGGCAGCGCATACAGATGACCGTGGTGATGAAGTTGACCGCACCGAGGATGGTGCCGAAGCCGGACAGCACCAGGCCCATGATCCACAGGTCACCGCCGATACCCGTCGAGTGCACCGGGTTGGTGAGCGGGGAGTAGGCGAACCAGCCGAAGTCGGCCGCGCCCTGCGGGGTGAGGAAGCTGCCGAGGACGATCAGCCCGCCGAACAGATAGAGCCAGTAGGCGAGCATGTTGAGCCGGGGGAAGGCCACATCGGGGGAGCCGATCTGCAGCGGCATGATCCAGTTGGTGAAGCCGGCGAACAGCGGCGTCGCGAACAGCAGCAGCATGATGGTGCCGTGCATCGTGAACGCCTGGTTGAACTGCTCCTCCGACATGATCTGCAGGCCCGGGCGGGCCAGTTCGGCCCGCATCAGCAGCGCCAGCACGCCGCCGATCAGGAAGAACACGAACGACGTGATCAGATACAGGGAGCCGATGGTCTTGTGGTCCGTGGTCGTCGCCCACTTGACCGCCAGCGCCCCGGGCCGCAGGGGGCGGCGCGGAGCGACGGTTTCGGAGGTGCTCTGCTCAGTGTCTGTCATGCGGCCCGTTCACACTTCCCGGAGAGACATCGGTCCATGAGTTCCGCCGAGTGCGCCGCGGAACTCGGCACCTCATCCTTCCGCCCGGGGCGCGCACGGACGCGGTCCCCGTCCCCTGGACGGCCCAAGACCCGGCCCTGTTGCACCTGATCGGCCCAGCCGTCGCCGGCCGGAGAGCCCGGTCGGCGACGAGCCCGGTCGGCGACGGGCGCCCGCCGACCCCGGTGCGCGACGGCGGGCGTCCGACGACGCGAGGTCAGCGGTCCTCGCCGCCGAAGGCCACGTCGTCCGCGCGGACGGTGGCGACCACCCCGGCCGAGGTGACGTCCAGGGAGCTCACACCGAGCGGGGAGGGGTCCTGCCGCCGGGAGTTCTGCTTGCTCAGCGTCTCCTCGATCGTGCGGGTGAGCCGTTCGGGAGCGGGACGGCCCAGGATCCGGGCGTCCTCCAGCGAGTCGGCGACCCGGCCGTCGCGCAGCGAAGGGCGCAATGCGCCGGAATCTGCTGCTGCCGCTCGGTGCGGGGCTCGCCGGTGCGGCGGTCGCGGGGGTGACCCTGGCCAGGCGGATCGCCCGAGGGGAGTGCCTCGACGGCGGCGGGCCGGCCCCCCCGTCAGGAACAGAGCGCCGCGGCCCCGATGAGGCCCGCGTCCGGGCCGAGGGTGGCGCGGCGCAGGGGCGGGGGCTCGGGGCGGGTGCGGGTGGTGTGGGCGTAGGCCTCGCGCAGGGCGGCGTGCAGTGGTCCGTCACCGGTGCCGAGGCCGCCGCCCAGGACGATCGCCGAGGGGTCGAGGACCCGGACGAGTTGGCCGAGCACGGTGCCCAGGGCCTGTCCGGCGGTGGTCAGTATGCGGCTCGCGGCCCGGTCGCCGGAGCGGGCGAGGGCGGTGACCTCCCGGGCCCCCGGCACGGGGGAGCCGCCGCAGGCGGTGCGGCGTTCGCCGATGCCGCGGCCCGAGCAGTACCGCTCCAGGTTCCCGTGCCAGTCGGGGTCCACGGAGGCGGGGACCTCCAGCTCGCCGAGGGCGATGGCCTCCCCGCGCCGCCCGGCGACCGGCCGCCCGTCGAGGACGAGGGTGGAGGACAGACCGGTGCCCAGGGAGACATAGAAGAAGTCGGCCAGGTCGCGGCCGACGCCGTGGCGTGCCTCGCCGAGGGCCCCGCAGCGCACATCGGAGCCGACGGCCACCGGAAGGCCCGGCGCGGCCTCGGCGCCGAGCACCGCGGCGGGCTGGACGTCCCAGGCGAGCACCTCACGGCTGGTCAGCATGCCGTCGGCGTCGACGTACTCGGGGAATCCGGCGCCCAGCGCGGTCACCGTGACACCCAGCCGGGCCGCGTCGTCGAGGAGGGCGCGGGCGGCCCGGGCGGTGCCCGCCAGACCGGGATCGCGCAGCCCTCCGTCGGCGGCGTCGGTGGGCAGTTCGCGGCGGTGCAGCAGGGTGCCGTCGGCGGCGACGAGGCCGGCGGCGATCTTGGTGCCGCCGACGTCCAGGGCCGCGACGGCCGAGGGACCGGACGGCGCCCCGGCGGACGCCGGGGTCGGGCTGGTGTTCACGGGGGTTCGCCTTCGCCTGTGATGCGGTGGGATGCGGTGGGGTCAGTCGGAGCTGCGGTGCAGGGTGGCCTCGAGCCGGTATGCGTCGCCGCGGTACACGGCCCGGCCCAGCAGCACCGGGGTGTCGGTCTGGTCGTAGGTGATCTCCTCGCCGACCAGCACAGGGGTGCCCGGCGGCACCCGCAGCAACTCCGCCTCCGCGGACTGGGCGCCGTCGGCGCGCGCGGTGTACGTGCTGTGCATGACACGCACCCCGGCCCTGGCCTCCAGCTCGGCGAAGAGCGAACGGTCCGTCAGATCGACGTCCTCCAGGGCCTGGGCGCGTGCGCGCACCAGGACCGTGGTGTCCAGGCACACCGGTACGTCGTCCAGCCCGCGTACCCGGACGATCTCCAGCACCTCGGCGGCGGGCGCGATACGCAGCCGCGCGGCCTCCTCGTAGCCGGCCGGGCGGACCTCGCGGCGCAGCAGCCGTGCGGTGGCGGTCAGGCCCCGGGCCCGGGCGATGTCGGTGAAGCTCTTCAGCACGCTGGGCGGTTCGCTGACCACATCGGTGGCGACGAACCAGCCGCGCTGCGGGGAGGAGTGCAGTCTGCCCTCCTCCTCCAGCAGGGCGAGGGCCTGGCGCAGGCTGCTGCGGCTGACCCCGACCCGCTGGGCCAGGGCGCGCTCCCCGGGCAGTTGGCTGCCGGCTGCCCAGGCCCGGCGGTCCAGCAGCTGCCCGAGTGCGCGGTGGGCGAGCTGGACGGCGGGACCTGCGGTCGCGGTCGCGGCGGGGGCGGGGGAGGGGACGGAGGGTGAGGCCGGTGCGTCATGCGTGGTCACGGTCATGGACCGTACCAGAGCAACCAGTTCATGGACCAGATGAAAATCTGGTCCAAACACTGGACTGACTGGACTGAAGTGAGACATGATCCGACCACGCCGAAATCGGAAGCGCTCCTTCCCTTCTCCGGCGTGCGTCCGTCTGCCGGTGCCATGGGCCCACCGTCGGCCCCTGCCCAGGGGCTCAGGACCCTGTCCGAGGGCACACACCCCTGACACCGCCGGCCGCGACCGCCGCAGCACACCGCTCCGCACCCGAGCCGAGGGAGCCTCGATGCCGTCACATCCACCGGTCCGTCTCGCCGTCATCGGCGCAGGAACGATTTCTCAGTCGGTCCACCTGCCCGCCGTCCAGCGCCTGGGCACGCTGTTCGACATCGCCGTCGTGTGCGATCTGTCCCCCTCCCGCGCGGCGGCCGTGGCCGCCCGCGCCGGCGTGGGGGTACGGGCCGCACACCGCTACGACAGTGTGCTGGCCGACGACACCGTCGACGCCGTACTGCTGGCCACCCCCGGCACCCATGCGCAGGCCGCGCGCGCCGCGCTGGAGGCCGGGAAGCATGTCCTCGCCGAGAAGCCGCTGTGCCTGACCGTGGCCGAGGCCGAGGAACTGGGCGCGCTCGCCGAGGCCAAGGGCCTGGTGCTCCAGGTCGGCTACATGAAGATGTACGACCCGCTCACCGAGGTCGCCGCGGCCGAGCTGGCCGCGCTGGACACCCCCCGTACCGTCCGGGTCACCGTGCTGCACCCCGCCGACGAACCCCAGGTGGAGCATCTGCGGCTGGACCCGCCGGCCGACGACGCGGACACCTCCGTGATCGCCGAGGCCATCGCCTACGAGAACGCGCGCACCCTGGACGCGTTCGGCGAGATACCCGCCGAACTGGGCCGCTACTACCGGGACGTGCTCAACGGCTCGGTGATCCACGAGCTGTCCCTGCTGCGCGCCCTCGGCTTCACCCTGCCCACCTCCTTCGACACCGCCCAGCTGTGGCCGTGGCCGGTCGAGGGCGAACCGCCGTGCCTGCTGGCCACCGCGCCGCTCGGGGACGATGCCCGGCTGGTGCTCAACTGGAACTGGCTCCCGGACCACCCCGAGTACGGCGAGGAGATCGCCGTACTCGCCCGCGACGGCCGGCTCCGCCTGGACATGGCCGCGCCCTACCTGGTGGACGTGCGCTCCACGCTGCGGGTGGAACGCGCCGAGGGCGCGGTGCGCCGCGACACCACCGCACGCCACGGCTACGACACCGGGTTTGTCCGCCAGCTGGAGGAGTTCGCCGCGGCGGTCCACGGCGAGACGAAGGTCCGCTCCGGTGCCGCCGGGGCGGCCGAGGACGTGCGCTGCCTCCAGGCCCTGGTCGCCACGCTCGCCGCGCAGGCCGGCGTCGAGATCGGCGGCGAGGCCGCGCACGGGGGTGCCGCATGACCGGCCGCACCACGAACCCCGGCGCCGCCCTGCCCGACGGCATCCTGATCGGCAACGCGCCGGTGAGCTACGGCGTGTACGGCGAGGGCGCGGGCGGCCCCGGTTCCTCCCCCGGCGCCCTGCTGGCCTCCATGGCCGAGGCCGGCTACCAGGGGAGCGAACTCGGCCCGCCCGGGTTCTTCGGCACGCCCGAGCAGACCGCCGCGCTCTTCACCGAGCACCGGCTGGCCGCCGTCGGCGCCTACATCCCCGTGCACTACGCGCTCGACGACGACGTGGTGGAGCACGATCTGGCCCGGATGGAGCAGACCTGCCGTGAACTGGCCGCGTGCGCCGAGGCGGCGGGCACCCCCGCCGACCTGGCGCCGCTGGCCATCCTCGCCGACGAGGGCAGCGAGACCCTGCTGCACCACCCCGCCCGCCCCTGGGACGACCGCTCGCTGGCCCTCACCGAGGCCGGCTGGGAACGCCTGGCCCGGCTGTCCGAGCGCGCGGTGGCGATGGCCCGCTCCTATGGACTGCGCCCCTCCTTCCACCCGCACATCAGCACCTTCGTGGAGTCGCCCTGGGAGGTCGAGCGGCTGCTGGAGCTGACCGAGGTCGGCCTCACCCTCGACATCGCGCACCTCCAGCTGGCAGGCGGCGACCCCGTGGCGTGCCTGCGGGCCTGGCGCGAGCGGATCAACCACGTGCACGTCAAGGACGTACGCATGGCGGTGCTCGCCGAGGCCAAGGCCTCCGGCCGCACCGACTTCGACGAGTGGTGGGCCGACGTCTGTGTGCCCTTCGGCGCGGGCGACGTCGACATCGACGCCTTCCTGTCCGAGCTGCTGCGCGGCGGTTACCGCGGCTGGCTGCTCGTGGAGCAGGACCGGGCGCCGACCCCGGCCGAGGAATATCCCGAGGTCGCCGCCGAGCAGGCGGCCAACCATGCCTGGCTGGCCGCGAAGGTGGCCGCCCACTCCTGATCACCCCGGTGTCCGGGGCGCACGGCCCGCCCGCCGTGCCTGCCCGGCGCCGTTCCCGGTCCGCCCGTGTGCGGACCCGAAGTGGAGCAAGGATGAACAAGCTGCGATGGACCGGGGCCGCGGGGGTCGCCCTGGCCGGGCTGCTGGTCTCCGGGTGCGGTGTCCCCGGAGCCGGTGGCACCACCGCCTCGTCCGGCGTCACCGGACCCCGGATCACCCAGCCGGTGACCGACCAGGAGGTGGCCAAGTCCGGCCCCACCACCCTGCGGGTGCTCGCCGACTCCGGCGAGGACGCCACGCTCAAGGCGCTCGTGCCGATGTACGAGAAGAAATACCCCAACGTCAAGGTCGACGTCGTCACCAAGGGCTTCGACGACCTGATGAAGACCGTCGTCAACTCGATGTCCGGCACCGACGCGCCCGACCTCGTCCAGGGCAACCAGGGCTACGGCACCGACGGCCCGCTGGTCAAGGCCGGACTGATCCGCCCGCTGGACGATGTGATGCGCGCCTACGGCTGGGAGAACACCTTCACCGACGGCGCCCTCAAGCAGTACCGCTGGACCCCGGACGGCGCCGTCTTCGGCTCCGGAAGCCTCTACGGCATCTCACCGGCCACCGAGTACGTCGGGGTGTTCTACAACACCGACAAGCTGGCGAAGCTGGGCATCGAGCCGCCCACGACCTACGCCGAGTTCACGGCCGCGCTGGCCCGCGCCAAGGCCGCCGGACAGCAGCCCATCATGCTGGGCAACGCCGAGAAGTACCCCGCCAGCCAGGTCATCGGCCTGGTCCAGGCGCAGAACGTGGCCAGCCGCGACATCCGCTCCTGGATCAGCGGAGTCCCGGGCGCCACCATCGCCGACAAGGGCACCGAGGCCGCGGCCGGCACCGTGCAG
This sequence comes from Streptomyces nodosus, assembly GCF_008704995.1. Classification (NCBI taxonomy): domain Bacteria; kingdom Bacillati; phylum Actinomycetota; class Actinomycetes; order Kitasatosporales; family Streptomycetaceae; genus Streptomyces; species Streptomyces nodosus. Next base: position 741,488 of record NZ_CP023747.1, on the reverse strand, counting down.
GACTGGGCGAAGCGCGGCTGGTTCGGCAAGGGCTACGACGGCATCAGCTCCGACGACGCGGTCGCCAAGTTCAGCCACGGCCAGGGCGTCTTCCTGGTCGCCGGCTCCTGGAACGCGCCCGCCCTCCAGCAGAGCATGAACGGCCATGTCGGCTTCACCCTGCCCACCCGGCCCGACGGCACCCGCGCCACGGTCGGCTCGCTCGGCCTGGGCTGGCACATCAGCTCCAAGACCCAGCACCTGCCCGCCGCGGTCGCCTTCCTCGACATGCTGATGAGCGACCGGTTCGCGCAGACCCTCGCGGACGTCGGCCGCACCCCGGTCACCGGCCAGGGCACCGTCAAGGCCGACAGCGAGGTCGTCGACCAGGTCAACGGCATCGGGCTCAAACTGCTCGCCGACGACGGGCAGAACTTCTACCTCGACTGGGCCTCCACCACGATGCTCGACACCATCGGCTCCAAGACCCAGGACCTGCTGGCCGGCCGTATCTCACCCCACGGCTTCACCGAGGGCCTGCAGAACAACTGGCAGGCGTTCCAGGACCAGCAGCGCCAGGACGCGGCAGCCGCCGGAGGCACCCCGTGACCGCGGCCCCGCTCTCCGGACGGGCCACCGCCACCGAGCCCGCACCCCCCGCCCAGGACCGCCCCGGCCAGGAGCCCCGGGACCACCGGCGACGGCACGGCCTGCGCGCCTGGGCCGGACGCCAGTACTGGCCCGCCGTCTGGTACCTGCTGCCCGCCGCCGTCTTCTACACGCTGTTCGTGCTGCGGCCGCTCGGCCAGACCGCCTGGATATCGCTGTTCCGCTGGGACGGCCTCACCGAGGGCCGCTGGGTGGGCCTCGGCAACTACCGCGCCCTGCTGTCCGACACCCGCATCCCCGCGGCGATCGGCCACTCGCTGGAGTTCGTGGTCTTCTACGCGCTGCTCCCGGTCGCCCTCGGCCTGTTCCTCGCCGCCCTGATGTCCCGCATCCGGATCCACGGACTGAGCTTCTTCCGCGCGGTGCTGTTCCTGCCGCAGATCCTGGCCACCGTGGTGGTCGCCGTCTCCTGGCGGTGGATCTACGACATCGACGGGCCGCTCAACGCCGCCCTGCGCGCCGTCGGCCTCGGCTCCCTGGCCCGCGCCTGGCTGGGCGACTACCACACCGCCCTGCCCTCCGTCGGCCTGGTCGGCACCTGGGTGATGTACGGGCTGTGCATGGTGCTCTTCCTGGCCGGCACCCAGAAGATCCCCACCGAGCTCTACGAGTCGGCCCGGATCGACGGCTGCGGGCCGGTCCGTGAGTTCTTCACCGTCACCCTGCCCGCGCTGCGCGGCGAGATGTCCATCGCCCTGGTCCTCACCATCACCTACGCCCTGCGCAACTTCGACCTGGTGTGGAACACCACCACCGGTGGACCCGGCACCTCCACCACCGTGCCCAGCGTCTTCATCTACCAGGGCGCCTTCCTCACCCACGAGGTCGGCGGCGCCGCCGCGATCAGCGTCTGTCTGACCGCCGTGGTGCTGGTGGTGACCGGGGTCGTCATGCGCCTGGTGCGCGGAAAGGAGGGCTGACGGATGCTCACCAGCCGCCGCCAGACCGTCATCGGACACGCCGTCCTGGTGGTCGCCGCCATCGCCGCCCTGTACCCCTTCCTGTCCGTGGTGCTCCTTGCGCTCAGCAAGCCCGGCACCCGGCAGAGCGGCTTCACCCTGCCCACCTCGATCAGCTTCGCCAACTTCTCGCACGCCTGGAGCCGGGGACTGTTCTCCGAGGCCCTGGTCTCCAGCCTGATCGTGGCCGCCGCCGTGGTGGTGGGCACCATCGTGCTCGCCGTGCTGGCCGGCTACGCCTTCGCGGCCTTCCCCTTCCCGCTCAAGGGAGTGCTCCTGGGACTGCTGCTCGTCGGTCTGGTGATGCCCTACGAGGCCACCGTGATCCCGCTCTACTACCAACTGCGCGCCTGGCACCTCACCAACACCTACTGGGCGCTGATCCTGCCGCAGATCGGCCTGTCCCTGCCGTTCGCGGTCTTCTGGATGCGCACCTTCTTCGTCTCCACCCCGCCCGCGCTGCGCGAGGCGGCCTCGGTCGACGGCGCCTCCAGATTCCGCACCCTGCGGTCCATCCTGCTGCCGATGGCCGTACCCGCCATCGGCACCCTCGCCACCCTGCTCTTCCTCTTCGCGTGGAACGAGTTCCTGCTGGCGCTGGTCCTCGTCCCGGACGACCGCAGCGTGCAGACCGCACCGCTGGCCCTGTCGTTCTTCGCGGGCAACCGGCGCAACAGCGACCCGGGTGTCACGGCGGCCGCCGCCGTCATCGTCGCCCTGCCCGTACTCATCAGCTATATCGCCCTCCAGCGCCGCATGATCAGCGGCATGCTGGCGGGCGCCGTAAAGGAGTGACCCCCATGTCGGCCCCCCTTCCCCCGCGCGTCTTCGACAGCCCCGCCCTGCTCGGCGCGGAGCTGGCCCGCGAGATCGCGGACGGGATCGCGGAAGCAGCAGGCGCCGGCTGGCGCTATGTGCTGGGCTGCCCCGGCGGCCGCAGCCCCAAGCCGGTCTACGAGGCGCTCGCCGAACTGACCGCCGAGCGCCGGCTCGACCTGCGGCATGTCGTCATCGCCATGATGGACGAGTACGTCCTGCCCGACCCCGACGCGCCGGGCGGCTTCCACGACGTCGACCACGGCGCGCACAACAGCTGCCACCGCTTCGCCGCCGAGGAGATCGTCGCCCCCCTCGACGCCGCCGCAGGACCCGGCCGGGGCATCCCCGCCGACGCGGTGTGGTTCCCCGACCCCGCCGACCCGGAGGCCCACGAGCGGCGCCTCGTCGACTGCGGCGGCGTCGACCTGTTCATCCTGGCCTGCGGCGCCTCCGACGGGCACATCGCCTTCAACCCGCCCGGCACCGACCGCCACAGCACCAGCCGGATCGTCGAACTCGCGGACACCACCCGCGTCGACAACATGGGCACCTTCCCCGGCTTCGCCTCCCTCGACGAGGTGCCCCGGCACGGCGTCACCGTCGGTGTGGAGACCATCGTGGCCCACTCCCGGCGCGCGGTGATGATCGTGCACGGCGCCCACAAGCGCGAGGCGGTGCGCCGACTGACCGCCGCCCACGGCTACGACCCGGCCTGGCCCGCCACCCTGGTCACCGAGTGCGCCGACGCCGCGCTGTATGTCGACCGGGCCTCGGTGGGCGAGGACGCCGCATGACGTACGACCTGATCACCCTCGGGCGGGTCGGCGTCGACCTCTACCCGCAGCAGACCGGGGTCGGCCTGGCCGAGGTGAGCACCTTCGCCAAGTACCTCGGCGGCAGCGCCACCAATGTGGCCGTCGCCGCCGCCCGGCACGGACTGCGCAGCGCGGTCGTCACCGGCGTCGGCGACGACCCGCTGGGCGGCTTCGTCCGTGCGGCGCTGCGGGGCTTCGGCGTGGACGAGCGGCATGTGGTCACCGTGCCCGGGGCCCAGACCCCCGTGGTGCTGTGCGAGATCTTCCCACCGGACGACTTCCCGCTCTACTTCTACCGGCCCGACGCCCCCGACCTGCGGCTGCTGCCCGCACACCTGGACCTGCCCGCGCTGCGCGCCGCCCGGGTCGTGTGGGCCACCGGCAGCGGCCTCTGCGCCGAACCCTCGTACGGCACCACCCTGCGGGCGCTCGCCGAACGCGACCCCGGCACCGACACCGTGCTGGACCTGGACTGGCGCCCGATGTTCTGGGACCGCCCCGAGGACGCGCCCGCCCGCTACGCCCGGGCCCTGGAGCACGCCACCGTCGCGGTCGGCAACCGCGACGAGGTCGAGGTCGCGGTGGGCACCCGTGACCCCGACCGGGCCGCGGACCTGCTGCTCGCCCGAGGAGTACGGCTGGCCGTGGTCAAACAGGGCCCGGACGGGGTCCTGGCCCGCACCGCGACCGAGGACGTACGGGTGCCGCCGATCCCCGTCGAGGTGGTCAACGGCCTCGGCGCGGGCGACGCCTTCGGCGGCGCCCTGGTCGCGGGCCTGCTGGCCGGACGTCCGCTGACCGACACCCTGGCCGCCGCCAACGCCGCCGGGGCGCTGGTCGCCTCCCGGCACTCCTGCGCCGACGCGATGCCCACCCCCGAAGAGATCGCCGAGCTGACCGGCCGCACCACCCCGCGCGCCGCCACCACCCTCACCACCGGAGAACCCCGTTGAGCACCACCCTCGCCACCAGCCCCGCCGCCCGTGATCTCGCCGACGTCACCCGGATCCGGCTCACCGACCCCGACGCGATCCGCCGGGCCGCCCTCGCCCGCCCGAAGTTCGACGCCGCGGGCCTCGCCCGGCCGCTGTTCATTCTGGCCGCCGACCACCCGGCGCGCGGCGCGGTGGCCGCCGGGGGCGACGCCACCGCCATGGGCGACCGCCACGAGCTGCTGGCCCGCTGTGTCGAGGCGCTCTCCCGCCCCGGCGTGGACGGCTTCCTCGGCACCCCCGACCTGGTCGAGGACCTGACCCTGCTCGGCGCGCTCGACGGCAAGCTGGTGCTGGGCTCGATGAACCGGGGCGGCATCCCCGGCGCCTCCTTCGAACTCGACGACCGCTTCACCTGCTACGACGCCCGCGGCATCGAGGAGGGCGGACTGGACGGCGGCAAGGTGCTGCTGCGCGTCGACCCCGCCGACCCGGGCACCGCCGAGACCCTCAGCGGAACCGCCGCCGCCGTCAACGAACTGGCGGAGCGCCGGCTGCTCGCCCTCATAGAACCCTTCAAGTCGGTGCGTGAGGGCGGCAGGGTGCGCAACATCCTGGAGCCCGACGCGCAGATCTGGGTGAACAACATCGCCTCCGCGCTCGGCCGCACCTCCGCCTACACCTGGCTGAAGGTCCCGGTCGTCCCCGAGATGGAGCGCATGATGGCCTCCACCACCATGCCCACCCTGCTGCTCGGCGGCGAGGGCGGCGGCGACCCCGACGCCATGTACGCCTCCTGGCAGCAGGCGCTGCGCATCGAGCACGTCCGTGGGCTGATCATCGGCCGCACCATGCTCTTCCCCGCCGACGGCGATGTGGCCGGCGCCGTGGACACCGCCGTCTCGCTGCTCGGCCGGGAGTCCTGATGACCCGTCGGCTGCATCTGCCCGACGGCACCGCCGGGGCGGACGGCTTCCGGCTGGCGGTCACCCCGCAGGACGCCGGGTGGACCTACAGCTCCCTGCGCGTGCTCGACCTCGCACCGGGCGCCTCCCGGACCCTGGACACCGGGGCCAGCGAGCTGATCGTGCTGCCGCTGTCCGGAAGCTGCCGGGTGGAGATCGACGGCACCTCCTTCGGCCTCGACGGCCGCGCCGACGTCTTCAGCCGGGTCACCGACTTCGCCTACGCCCCGCGCGACGCCCGGGTCACCGTCCACTCCACGGACGGCGGCCGGTTCGCGCTGCCCGCGGCCCGCTGCGAGCGCCGGCTGGCGCCCGCCTACGGGCCCGCCGAGGCGGTGCCGGTCGAGATCCGCGGCGCCGGCCCCGCCACCCGGCAGGTGAACAACTTCGCCTCCCCGGAGGGCTTCCCCTGCGACCGCCTGGTCGCCGTGGAGGTGCTCACCCCCGGCGGCAACTGGTCCTCCTATCCGCCGCACAAGCACGACGAGCGGCGCCCGGGGGAGGCCGTGCTGGAGGAGATCTACTACTTCGAGATCGGCGGCCCCGGCCCGCACGGCCTCGGCTACCAGCGGGTGTACGAGCCCGCGGCGGCCGGAGGCGACGGGGTGGACGTGCTGGCGGAGGTCCGGCAGGGCGATGTGGTGCTCGTCCCCCGGGGCTACCACGGCCCCTCGATGGCCGCGCCGGGACATCCCCTGTACTACCTCAATGTGCTCGCCGGGCCGGACCCGCAGCGCACCATGGCGTGCTGCGACGACCCGGCCCATCACTGGGTACGCGCCTCATGGGACGGCCGGGCCGCCGACCCCCGGGTGCCGATCTGCGACGCCGGAGGGCCACGATGACCACGACCGGATCCCGCCCCACCCGCCGACTGACCACCGCCCAGGCGCTGGTGGCGTTTCTCGCGCAGCAGTACACCGAGCGGGACGGCGTCGAACAGCGGCTGATCGAGGGCTGCTTCGGCATTTTCGGCCACGGCAACATCGCGGGGCTCGGCCAGGCCCTGCTGGAACGCCCCGACGATCTGACCTACCACCAGGCCCGCAACGAGCAGGCCATGGTGCACGCCGCGGTGGCCTACGCCCGCACCCGGCGCAGGCTCTCCACTCTGGCCTGCACCGCCTCGGTGGGGCCCGGCTCCACCAATATGGTCACCGGGGCGGCCCTGGCCACCGTCAACCGGCTGCCGGTGCTGCTGCTGCCCGGCGACACCTTCGCCTCCCGCGCCGCCTCACCGCTGCTCCAGGAACTCGAACAGCCGTACGCCGCCGACCTCACCGTCAATGATGTCTTCCGGCCCGTCTCCCGGTTCTTCGACCGGATCTGGCGGCCCGAGCAGCTGCTCTCCTCGGCCGTGCAGGCGATGCGGGTGCTCACCGACCAGGCCGAGACCGGCGCCGTCACCCTGTGCCTGCCGCAGGACGTCCAGGCGGAGGCCTGGGACTTCCCCGAGGAGTTCTTCGCCCACCGGGTGTGGCACATCCGCCGCCCGGCCCCCGACGAGGCGTCACTGGCCGCCGCCGTACGGCTGCTGCGGGGCGCCCGGCGCCCGCTGATCGTGGCCGGCGGCGGGGTGATCCACTCCGACGCCACCGCCGCGCTCGCGGAGTTCGCCGCCGCCACCGGGGTGCCGGTCGCGGTCACCCAGGCCGGCAAGGCCGCGCTGCCGCACGGCCACCCGGCGGCCGTCGGCGCCGTCGGACACACCGGCAGCGCCGCGGCCAACGCCCTGGCCCGCGAGGCCGATGTGGTGATCGGCATCGGCACCCGCTGGCAGGACTTCACCACCGCCTCACGCACCCTGTTCGCCGACCCCGAGGTGGCCTTCGTCAACCTCAACATCGCCGCGTTCGACGCCGCCAAGCAGGCCGGGGTGTCCCTGGTCGCGGACGCCCGCGCGGGCCTCCAGGCGCTCGGCACCGCACTGTCCGGCTGGTCGGCCGCCCCGGACTGGCGCGAGCGCGCGGCCCGGCTGGTGCGCGGCTGGGACGCGGTGGCGGACGCCGCCTTCACCGCCGGACACCGGCCGCTGCCCGCCCAGAGCGAGATCATCGGCGCGCTGCGGGACGCCATGGGAGAGCGGGACGTGGTGGTGTGCGCCGCCGGTTCCATACCGGGCGATCTGCACAAGCTGTGGCGTCCCGCCGACCCGCTGGGCTACCACGTCGAGTACGGCTTCTCCTGCATGGGCTACGAGATCGCCGGAGGGCTCGGCGTGAAGATGGCCGCACCCGACCGCGAGGTCGTGGTGCTGGTCGGCGACGGCTCCTATCTGATGATGGCCCAGGAGATCGCCACGGCCGTCGCCGAGCGCCTCAAGCTGGTCGTGGTGCTGGTGCAGAACCATGGCTTCGCCTCGATCGGCGCGCTGTCGGAGCAGGTCGGCGCCGACCGGTTCGGCACCCGCTACCGCTACCGCGACCCGGCCACCGGTCATCTGGACGGTGACATCCTGCCGGTCGATCTGGCCGCGAACGCCGCGAGCCTGGGCGCGGACGTGCTCCGTGCCCAGGGCCTGGACGGCTTCCGCGAGGCGCTCGCCACCGCCCTCGCGGCCGAGCGCACCACCGTCGTCCATGTGGAGACCGACCCCCTGGTGCCGGCCCCCGGCTCCGACGCCTGGTGGGACGTCCCGGTCGCCGAGGTCTCCGCACTGCCCTCGGCCACCGCGGCCCGCGCCGCCTACGAGCAGCACAAGAAGGCCCAGCGCCCGCTGCTCACCCCACCCCCGGCCTGACCCGGCCTCCGGCCCCGGCAGCGAAACAGGCCCGCGTCCGCCGCACCCGACCACGGCGGACGCGGGCCTGCCGACGATCGCCTGCCCCGCTGTCGGCACGGCGGTGAAGGGACCCTGCGCCACCGGCCCCCTCGCCGTGGAGGAGGCCCCGGTTCGCCATCCGCGCGGGCGGTTGTGCTCACCGGAGCTCCCGCTGCCCTCACATGCGGGTCGCCAGCACGGCCACGCCTGCGCCGTGCAGCCGGGGCAGGGCATGGGGGCGGCCCGCGAGGGCGGAGACGAGGGCCTCGGCGGGGCCCCTGACGGCCAGGGACCGGTCACCGGGGCGTGACCACTCGGTGTCGGTGGTCAGCAGACACAGCCCACGGGCGCGTCGGGCTGCCGGGACGAACGGGTTGGGGATCCGGATCTCCACATCGAGGACGGCGTCCGCCACCTCGGCGTCGAGAACCTCGGTACGGCCGAGGGCGAGGGCGATGTCGAGGTGGTGGACCGTATGGTCGCCGAGGAGAAGTGGCAGGGGCAGGAGGCGCCCGATGCCCCGGGGGCGCTTCCGGCAGCGGTCGAACTCGTCCAGCAGATCGGGCGCACCGCGACCGACGGCGTGCTCCCGGCTGAGGCGGTCGTTGGCGGTGTCGAACGAGGACCGTCGTAGGACCGTGGCGGCCAGCAGTGCGGAGGCGGGCAGCCGCAGGCCGAGCACCAGGTGCGCCAGGACGTCCTGGTTCGTCCATCCCGCGCACAGGCTCGGCGCGCGCCACTCGTCCTCCGTCAGTTCCCTTGCGAACGCGACAAAGGCGTCGTCCTGACGTCGTAGCAGGTCACGCATGGCGCTCTCCGTACGCCTCGGACAGCGAGAGATGACGGACCAGGAAGTCCGTCTGGTCGCGGATGATGCGCTCGACGAGCGGCGGATGATAGACGGCGAAGTGGTCGGCGGGATAGCGGAGGAAGGTGCCGGCCGGCGCCCGCATCGCGGCTCGCACCGCGATGCGCGGATCGGTGAGGGTCTCATGGTCGCTGACGCAGACCAGCAGCGGCGACCGTATGTCGACGGCCCGGCGGGCGGCGTTGCGGGTGAGGAGATCGAGGCCGACGGCCGCAGTCACCCTGTTGTCGAAGTCCACGCCCGGCGGGAGCATCCCGTACCAGCCCTCCTTCGCGCCGGGGACGGTGACGACGGCGGTTCGGCCCGGTTCGTCGACGATGGGGACATAGCGGCGCTTCAGCCGTAGCCCGCGGCGGACCAGATCGCTCACGACCGGCGCCGCGAGCCGCGCGGCCGCGCGCCACCCCGCGCACCTCGCGGCGTCACGTGTGTCGAGGACGGGGCACTGCACCACCACGGCCGCCAGTTCGGGGTGCCGGGCCGCGTTCAGGAGTGTGTGAGTGGCGCCGAGGGAGGTGCCCCACAGTGCGATGCGTCCGGGGTCGATGCCGGGGGTTCGCCCGAGGAAGGCCAGCGCTGCCTCGACGTCCGCCAACTGGCGTCGGATCGAGATGAGCTGCCGTGGAACACCCTGGGAGGCGCCCAGGTGGGCGAAGTCGAAGGACAGCACGGCGAGGCCGGCGGCGGCGAAGGCCTGCTCGTACCGCCCGAGACGCATCTCATGGGTGGCGCCGAACCCGTGGACGAGCAGCACCGCCGGGTGCGGGCCCGCTCCCCGGGGGCGGGTGAGCCAGGCCGCGCAGCGCAGCCCTCGCGAGGGGAACCAGGTGGTGACGGTGGATGGCGCGGCGGACGGCATGACGGAGCCCTCTCCTCGATACGTACAGCGTACGTGTAGTACCGTGAGATACGTACGCTGTACGTGTCAAGTGGAGTGTCGACGTCATGAGAGCCCGGTTCACCCTGGCGGAGATCCAGCAGCAGGCCCTGGCGATCGTCGACCGGGAGGGCCTGAGCGGGCTCACCATGCGCTCGCTGGCGGCGGCTCTGGGCACGGGGCCCATGACGCTCTACAACTACGTCGCCGGGCGGGAGGCGTTGGAGGAACTCGTCGTCGACGCGGTGTCCGCGCGCGTCGCCGTACCGCGCCCCACCGGGGACTGGCTCGCGGACACCCGGGGCATCGCCAGGGTCCTCTGGAGCACCGTGCGGGAGCACCCCGCGGTCGTGCCGCTCATGCTCACCCGCCGCACCTCCTCGGTGGACTCCCTCGCCCCGGCCGAGGCGCTCGCCGCGGCGCTCGCTCGCGGTGGACTCGACGGGCCGGACCTGCTCGCCGCCTTCCGCACCGTCATGGCGTTCGTCATGGGTGTCGCCCAGGCCGAGCTGGCCGGGCCCCTCGCCCCGGAGGAGAGCCCGTCCGACGCGGCGGGCCGTATCGCGGCACTCGCCGACGGCTCACTGCCCACCCTCGCCCGACTCGCCTCCGTGGGCGCGGATTTCGCCGGGGACGAGTTCGAGCGGGGGCTGGCCTTCGTCCTCGCCGGGATCGCGGGAGCGGCCGACGGGAAGACCGTGGAGCGCGGGCAGCCCTGACGGACCTCGACGGGGCCCGTCGTGCGTCCCGGGCGGGTGCGGGCGGCTGCGGGTGGGGTGCCGCTCGGGACGTTCGGGGTGGCGTGCCGCTGGTGGAGTAATGAGCGGGACCGGTCATCCGGCCGTGTCACGCTGTTGTTTTGTTTGATCGCGGTCGTGTCAGGGGGCCGGTGGGCCGCTCGGGTGAGTGATCGAGCGGAACCGGCCTGCCCGCCGGGCGGACCCCCGGGCCCAGCACGGGTTCCGGCCCGGCGCCACCGGGTGAGCCGGAATACGGTGGGGAACGAGTACCGGTTCACCGGGAGGTCGTGATGGCGGGCGGAGGCAGGAAGGAGGAACCGGAACAGCGGCACGATCGTGACCTGCTGGGGCGGCTGGACGCCGCGCTGGGCCGGATCGACGAGCAGCTGTCCGCCCTGACCGCGGCCAAGGCCCGGATCCAGGGCCTGCTGGACGCGGTGGTGACCATCACCCGGGAGACGGAGCTGCCCGCGATGCTGCACCGCATCGTGACCACCGCCATGGACCTGGTCGGCGCCCGTTACGGGGCCCTGGGGGTCCTCGACGAGGCCGACGGCCGTCTGGCGCAGTTCGTCGCCGCCGGTCTGACCGAGGAGGAACGCCAGGCCCTGGCAGGGGTGGGGCTCCCGCACGGGCTCGGCCTCCTCGGACACCTGATCCGCCACCCCGAGCCGCTGCGGGTCGAGGACATCTCCTCCCACCCGGCCTTCGCCGGTTTCCCGCCCGGGCACCCGCCCCTGCGCACCCTGCTCGGCGTCGCCATCGGCGTCCGCTGCGGGGTCTACGGAGACCTCTATCTGTCCGAGCGGCGTGACGGCCGTCCCTTCGACGTCCATGACGAGCGCATGCTCGTGGCCCTGGCCAGCGCCGCCGGCATCGCGATCGACAACGTCCGCCTGTTCGAGCAGGTCCGGGCCGGCTCCGAGCAGTTCCAGCGGCTCCTGCTGCCGACCCTGCCCGATCTGCGGCCCTTCGGTGCTGCCGCCATCTACCGGCCGGCCGCCGAGCCCAGCCCGCTGGGCGGGGACTGGTACGACGCCATCCTGCTGCCCGACGGGGCCGTGGCGGTCGTCATCGGCGACGTGGTCGGCCACGATCTGCATGCCGCGGCCGCCATGGCCGCCACCCGCAATATGCTGCGCGCTCTGCTGCTCGAACGGTCCGCCTCCCCCAGCGCGTGCCTCGCCCAGCTCGACCGCACCCTGCAGACCATCACCGACCTTCCCGTCACCACCACCAGTCTGGCCCGCATCGAGCCCGCCGGGTCCGCGTGGCGGCTGCTGTGGAGCACGGCGGGCCATGTCCCTCCCCTGGTGATCACCCCGGACCGGCGAGCGGAGTACCTGTTCGCCGAGCCCGGGCTCCCGCTCAATGTCGACAGCGGGCAGCACCGCCCCGACCACTCCCGCCCTCTGCCCCCGAACACCACCGTGGTCTTCTTCACCGACGGACTCATCGAACACCCCGACCATCCCATCGACCGGGGTCTGGCCGCGCTCGCCGAACTCGCCACCGCCCACGCGGAGCTGCCCCTGCACGACTTCGTACGGGCGCTGGCCGACCACCACCCCAGCGACGGGCACGACGACATGGCCATCCTCGCCCTGCGCACCCCGCGCTGAAGCCGCAGGCCGCCGCAGCGGTCCGGCGCGGGCGGCGCGCGGTGCCGACCACGACGGCCACAGGAGCGAACCCCCGACAGAGCACTGGTGAAGGGTCATGGAGATGAACGGCAGGGCGGTGAACCCGGCGTGATCGGCAGACGCTCGAGTGAGAGGCGAGGACGAGGGAACGGCCTCCCGGCCACGGTCACCTGCCGTGACCGGCTCCGGCGCGGTGGTACGACGGCGCTGACGATCTGCGCCATCGCCGTGCTCTACTACATCTCCGCCAGGCTGGGGCTGCTCCAGCACCTCGTGCGCGGCCAGGTCACACCGCTGTGGCCCGCGACCGGCATCTCCCTGGCCGCCCTCCTTCTCCTCGGCCCCCGGATCTGGCCAGGGATCGCACTCGGCGCGTTGCTGACCGACATCACGCTCGGGCCGTCGGTACCGGGCGTACTCGCCATCACGGCGGGCGACACGCTCGCCCCCCTGTGCTCCTACGCACTGCTTCGCGCTGCCGGGTTCCGCACCGAGCTCAACCGCTTCCGGGACGCGCTCGTCCTGGTCTTCCTCGGCGCGTTCGCGGGCATGCTCACCAGCGCGACGGTGGGTACCGGCACCCTGTACCTCGCCCGGGCACTGCCCGCCGGGGGGTTCTGGCCGGCCTGGTGGGTCTGGTGGGCCGGTGACGCGATGGGCGTCCTGCTGGTCGCACCCGTGCTGCTCGCGCTCCGCTCGGCGCGCTGGCCGAAGAACGTACCCCCGTCCCGTTGGGTGGAGGGAGCGTTCCTCGCGACGGCGACCCTGGGCATCGGTCTGCTCCAGATCTTCCAGGCGTCGTTCCTCTTCCTCACCTTCCCGGTGGTGGTCTGGGCGGCCTTCCGCTTCCAGCGGGCCGGGGCCGCACCCTGCGCGCTGGCGGTGTCCACCTTCGCGGTCCTCGCCGCCACCCGCCGATCAGGTCCTTTCGCCGGTCACAGTCTGCTCACCAACATGGTCGTCCTCCAGGCGTTCAACGGCGCCGCCTCGCTGACCGCCCTGCTGATCGGTGCGGCCGTCACCGAGCGCAACCAGACGCTGGACAAGGTCGAACAGGCCTGCAAGCGCCTCTCCGAGATGGCGGCCAGAATCACCCCGGACACCAACGGCCCCCCGGCGCTCGGCGACGACGGCCGGCCGCGCCAGGAGGAGAACGACGGCCGTACCCACCCGTCATGACCCGATGACGGCGCCGGCTCCTTCCCGGAGTGCGCCGGAAACTCCGGTGCCGTCGGGGCGGGGGTCGTTGTAGCGTGCCGCCATGGTGTGACGACTGCCGATCTGCCGGGCTCCTCCCGTGGCTCCGAGTGCCGTGCACCCGAATGCCGCGTCAGCCGATCGTGAAGGAGCCCTCTGCATGAGTATGTTGACCGTCGCCCTGCTTCAGCTCGCGCCGCCCGGACACGATCTCGGGCGGAACCTCGCCCTGGGCGAGGCCGCCTGTCGCAGGGCGACGGCCCTCGGTGCCGATGTGGCCCTGTTCCCGGAGATGTGGAGCAACGGTTACAGCGCGTCCGTGCCCGCCGGGGTGGGGGACCTCTACCGGCATCCGCAGCGGTGGACCGGCACCGTCGTTCCGCCGGTCCCGGAGCCCGAGGCGGCCTGGGAGGGGGAGCCGATCGGCAGGGACTCTCCCTTCGTCGGTCACTTCCGTGCGCTGGCCGTGGAGTTGGAGATGGCGATCGCCCTCACCTACCTCGAACGGTGGGACGGAGCGCCTCGCAACACCGTGTCCCTGATCGACCGGCACGGCCGTGTCGTGCTGCACCAGGCGAAGGTGCACACCTGCGCCTTCGATCTGCCGGAAGCCGGCCTCACCCCGGGAGAGTCGTTCGCGGTGGGGACACTGGACACCGCCGCCGGAGACGTCATGGTGGGCGCGATGATCTGCTACGACCGGGAGTTCCCGGAGAGCGCCCGCGCCTCGATGCTGGCGGGCGCGGAGGTCATCCTCACCCCGAACGCCTGTGAGCTGGAGACCAACCGGCTCGCCCAGTTCCGGACCCGCGCCTACGAGAACATGACCGCCGTGGCCATGGCCAACTACGCCGGTCCCGGCTGGGGGCACTCCCTCGCCTTCGACGGCATCGCCTTCGCCGACGGACGCTCCCGGGACATGCTCGCCGTGGAGGCGGGCGAGCACCCGGGGGTGTATCCGGCCGTCTTCGATCTGGACGCACTGCGCGACTACCGCCGCAGGGAGGCCTGGGGCAACGCCTTCCGCCGCCCGGGCGCCTACGGGGCCCTGACGGACCCGCAGGTGAACGAGCCCTTCCTGCGGGTCGGCCCCACCGGGCAGTCCCTTCCGCGTTGACGGTCGACCCCGGACGGACGTCCTTCCCCCTTCCCCGCCCTGCGGGTGCTCCGCCGGCGGGGCGGAGTGCGAAGAGGCCGGGGTGACCCGATCCGCCGGGTGTCCGCTCCCCGCACGACAACAGCGGTCCCCAAGACCACCACCGGGTCTTGGGGACCGCCGTCACAGATGTGCCGTCGGACCGGCGACGTGGTCAGGCAGCGGCAGGCACGGCCCCCGGCTGCTCCACGTCCACGGGGTCCACGGGGTCCACGGGCGACGAGGTCACACCGCTGTACTTGCCCGTGTCGAGGATCTTCTCCCTCGACGCCACGATCAACGGGCAGACGACTTGCCCGGCGACATTGGTCGCGGTGCGCATCATGTCCAGGATCGGGTCGATCGCGAGGAGCAGACCGACGCCCTCCATCGGCAGGCCGAGGGTGGACAGGGTGAGGGTCAGCATCACGGTCGCTCCCGTCAGACCGGCGGTGGCCGCCGAGCCGATCACCGAGACGAAGGCGATGAGCAGATACTCCTTGATGCCGATCTCCACATGGAAGATCTGGGCCACGAAGATCGCGGAGATGGCCGGGTAGATCGCCGCGCAGCCGTCCATCTTGGTCGTCGCGCCGAACGGCACCGCGAAGGAGGCGTAGTCCTTGGGGACGCCGAGACGGATCGCCGACTGCTGGGTGACCGGCATGGTGCCGACCGAGGAGCGGGAGACGAACGCGAGCTGGATGGCGGGCCAGGCGCCCTTGAAGAAGTGCAGCGGGTTGAGCTTGCCGGCGAAGGCGAGCAGCAGCGGATAGACGCCGAACAGGACCAGGGCGCAGCCGATGTAGATGTCGGCGGTGAAGGTCGCGTAGTCGCCGAGGAGGTCCCAGCCGTACTGCACGATCGCGCGGCCGATGAGACCGGCGGAGCCGATCGGGGCGAGCAGGATCACCCACCACAGGGCCTTCTGCAGCAGCTCGAGGACGGACTCGGAGAGCGTCAGGACCGGCTGGGCCTTGGGGCCGATCTTGAGGATCGCGACGCCGGCGACGACCGCCATGAAGACGATCTGCAGAACGTTGAGCTCCGAGAACGGCGTGATGATGTCCGTCGGGACGATGCCGGTGAGGAAGTCGAGCCAGCTGCCGGCGTGGTCCGGCCTGGCGCCGTCGGCCGGGGTGAGGGCGGAGCCGGAGCCCGGGTTGGAGACCAGCCCGATGACCAGGCCGATCACCACCGCGATCAGCGAAGTGATCATGAACCAGAGCAGGGTGCGGCCGGCCAGGCGTGCCGCGTTGTTGACCTTCCGCAGATTGGTGATGGAGACCATGATCGCGAAGAAGACCAGCGGGGCCACGGCCAGCTTCAGGAGCTGGACGAAGATGCCGCCCACCTTGTCGAGGGTGGTGGCGAGCCAGGACACGTCGAAGGTGCGGGCGACAAAGCCGAGGACCAGGCCGACCACGAGGCCGAGCAGGACCTGGGCCCAGAACGGGACGGGTATACGGAAGCCCGGCTTCGGGGGCTTGGTATCGGCGGTGTTCGCGGACACGGACACACTCCAGTGGGGACGCGCGGGGAAAGAGCGGGACATACGGGAGCGGCGACCGTGAAAGCGTCAACGGCGCCGCTGTATCAGGGGGTTCGCGATCAGGCGCGACACGCCGCGGACATGCGGCGACAGAGGTCGACATGCAGGCGCGCCACGAGCCGGACGCCCATGACGGTGCGGCCGGCGCCCTGGTGGGCGTCGGCGCGGTGCGCGGCTGCTGTCATCATGACGGAAAAGCTAACACTTACCCTTTGAGAACATCAAAGCCAATCTTTGGGCGAAGCGGGTCCAGATCCGCCCCGATGCATCAAGTGACGCACGTGGAGGGGCTGTTGGGGCGTAGTTTGATGTTGAAAGATTCATGCCTCGGCTGAAGACGGATGGTGCTCATGACGGACCCCGCGACGACGCATCCGAAGATCGACACATCGGTGCCGCACTCGGCCCGGATCTGGAACTACTGGCTGGGCGGGAAGGACAACTACCCCGTCGACGAGGAGGCCGGTGACGCCTACACGGCCGTCTTCCCCGGCATCGTCACCATCGCCCGCAGCAGCCGCGCCTTTCTGCGCCGCAACATCACCTATCTGGTCGCCGAGGCCGGTGTCCGGCAGTTCCTGGACGTCGGGACCGGTCTGCCGACCGCCGACAACACCCATGAGGTCGCCCAGCGGCTCGCCCCCGAGGCCCGGATCGTCTATGTCGACAACGACCCGATGGTCCTGGCGCACGCCCGTGCCCTGCTCACCTCCACCCCGGAGGGGGCGACCGCCTATGCCGACGCCGATGTGCTGGACCCGGACCGCATCCTGGCGGCCGCCGCCGGGACACTGGACCTCACCCGCCCCACCGCCCTGGTCCTCAGCAACATCCTCGGCCATATCTCCGGCCACGAGCAGGCACGCTCCATCGTCACCCGCCTGATGGACGCGCTGCCGTCCGGCAGCTACCTCTCCATCAACGACGGTTCACGGGGCGTCGACCCGGACTTCGAACGCGCCCAGGACGCGTACAACGAGAGCGGTGCCGTTCCCTACAACCTGCGCACCGTCGACCAGATCACGGCGTTCTTCGACGGGCTGGACCTTGTCGACCCCGGGGTGGTCCCGGTCACCCACTGGCGGCCGGACGCGGCCTCGCCCGCCCCGGTACTCGTCGGTGAGCACGGCGGTCTCGCCCGCAAGCCCTGACCCGGCCGACGGGGCACGCGTCCGGGGCGAGGTCACCTCCTGGACGGTGTAGGGGCGGGTACGTTCGACTCCCACCGACTCCCTCTCCATGCTGCGCTGCCTGCGCCGCCGCGGCTCGCAACCGAGGCGGCCCAGGCCCCGGCGGCCGTGCCGGCATCCGGTGCGCCGCGCCTACGCCTTCCGGCCGAAGCCCCGGACTCCGTCGGCGCGCGAACCCGTGGGCCCCACGGTGTACTGGAAGCCAGGACCGGGACGGCTGTCTGCCGGTGATGGCTCGAGCAGGGGAGAGAGCGGTGCGGGCGACGTTCGTGCTGGGCCGGATCGCGGGGGTCCGGGTCGGCGTGCACTGGAGCGTCCTGTTCATCTTCGCGATCATCGCGTTCGGACTGGCCCAGGGCCGCCTTCCGCAGACGTACCCGGGGCGCGGCTGGGCGGTGTACTGGGCGGCGGGACTCTGCACCGCGGTGGTCTTCTTCGCCTCCCTGCTCGCCCATGAGCTGGCGCACGCCGTCGTGGCCCGGCGCAACGGGGTCGGGGTGGACGACATCGTGCTCTGGCTGCTGGGTGGGGCGGCCCGGCTCAGGTCCGAGGCGTCCAGCCCCGGCGCGGAGCTGCGGATCGCCGGAGTCGGCCCGCTGGTCAGCCTTCTTCTGGGCGGGCTCTTCACCCTCCTCAC